>NZ_JAGPYQ010000001.1:7230419-7531686 GCF_018070025.1 Streptomyces liliiviolaceus | reverse complement strand
GAGGAGCTGTGCCGTGCCGGTGGGCACGGGTGCGGGTACGTCGTGCCCCGTCTCGACGAAGTGCGGGGCGGCGCCGAGGTGTTTGCCCACGACGGCGACGGCAGTGCGGCCGAACACCTCGACCGAGAACTCGGGCCCGTCCACGTACTCCTCCACGAGGAGGCCGGGAGCGGTCGGGATGCCGCGCTCGTTGTGCGTACGGGCCAGCAGGCGGGCCGCGTGCTCGGCGGCCTGCGCACGGTCGCGGCACAGGCGGACACCGGTGCTGCCGGAGCCGTCGGCGGGTTTGAGCACCACCGGCGGTCCCGTGCGTCCCACGGCGTCGAGGACGGCGCCGGCGTCGGTCACCAGGGTGTGGGCGGCCACGGGCACACCCCCCGCGGCGAGCGCCGCCCGCTGATGTCCCTTGTGCCGGCACCGGGTCACGGCCCCGGGGTCGGGCCCCGGCAGGCCGAGCGCGTGCGCCGCCTCGGCGGCGACGGGGACGAAATAGTCGGAACTGGTGGTCACCCCGGCCGGCGGACCGGCGCCGAGCGCGGCGATCGCGTCGAGGACCGCCCCGGCGCTCGACGTGTCGGCCTCGACCACGGTGATGTCCTCGGTCCGGGCGTAGCCGTAGCGGCCGGGGTCCTCGGCCAGCAGCACCGGCCGGACCCCGAGGTCCCGGGCGCGCCGGGCGAACAGCGGCCCCGTACCGGAGGTGTTGGACTCGACGAGGACCAGGAACGGCTCGGTCATCGCTGCTCCACGGGGACGGGGGCGGACACGGGGTCCGGACGGGCGGCGGTGCCGCGCAGGGCGTCGTCGAGGGAGCGGCGGCGCCACTCCATGCGCGCCCACCCCCCGACCGCGTCACCGGGATCGGTGACGGTGCGGGGCGCGCCGGCGACCGGGCCGTCCAGCAGGCCCCGCTCCGCGAGCCACTCGTCCCGGTAGACCGAGTCCTGGTACCGGTGCCCCTCGTCCGGCAGGAAGGCCACCACCTGGGCGTCGGGGTTGCGTTCGGCGTACCAGCGGGCGACGAGGAAGGACGCGCCGCTGGTGGGGCCCATGTAGAGGGCGTGCCGGGCGTGCAGTTCGCGGGTGGCCCGGACGACCTCCGCGGGGCCCGCCCAGTGCACCTCGTCGTAGGCGTCGTGGCTGACGTTGGGCGGTACGAGGCTGTTGCCGAGGCCGCGCACGATACGGGGCCCGTCGGTCTGGCCGAAGATGGCGCTGGGGGAGGTGTCCACGCCGATGAGGCGCATGTGCGGCTGGGGCAGCCGCAGGAAGGCGGCGGTGCCCCCGGTCGACCCTCCGGAGCCCACCGGTCCGACCAGGCAGTCCACGGCGCCGACGGTCTCCGCGATCTGCTCGGCCACCGCGGCGTACGCGTTGGGGTTGTCCGGGTTGTCGTACTGGCCCGGGACGTAGTGGTCGGGGTAGATGCTCCGCAGTTCCTCCAGCCGGTCGAGCCGGGCCTGCTGGAAGCCTCCGCGCGGGCTGGGCTCGGTGCAGATCTCGACCCGGGCGCCCAGCTCGCCGAGCCTGCGGCGCAGCGCGGGGTCGATGGCCGGGTCGCCGACGATGACCAGGGGATAGCCGCGCAGCCGGCACACCATCGCCAGGCCGAGGGCGAAGGTGCCCGACGAGGTCTCCAGGACCGTGGTGTCGGGGGCGAGTTCGCCGCGCTGTTCGGCCCGGTCGAGCATGAAGCGGGCCGGGAGCAGCTTCATCAGGGTGAACGCGGCGACGCACAGGTTGGGGCCGAGGCGTATGAGCCGCGGCAGGACGGTCGCCTCGACGACCGAGTCGCTGGCCGCGGGCAGAGTGGGTGATCTCATGGTCTCCGCTCTCAGTTCTTGGTGGTGAAGTACCAGGAGTCGCCGATGCCCAGGTCGGCGAGGCGCTTGCGGGCGTCGTCGGTGCGGGTGGCGAGATCGGGCAGGTCGGGGTCGAAGAGGAGCCCGGCCACGTCACCGCTGTGCGCGACCTGGAGCCCGGCCGCGCCCACCGCCTCGGTGACCCGCAGCAGGTCCGGGAGCCCGGGGACGGGCAGGTGGCGCTGGTTGAGCCGCGCACTGGCGGTCGCCACCCGGCCGAGCAGGGCGACGTCACCGGTGCGGACGGCCCGGCGGGCCGCGCCGAGCAGGGGGCGGAACGCCTCGATCTCCCAGACCGAGTAGCGCGCGGGCGGCAGGGCGAGCGTGTCGGTGCCCGCGCTGTCCTCGCTGGTGCCGAAGCCGACGACGGCCACCGGCATCAGGGGGCCGCCCAGTTCCTCGATGACCTCCCCCTCGCGGTGCGCGAACAGGACGGCCCGGTGGGCGTACATGAGCGCGTCGGAGGCGGTCTCGGCCGCGACGGCCAGGGCGGCGTACTGCGCGGGGCTGGGGCGGCGCCCGGCGGCGTCGTACACGGCCCCGATGGCCGCCACGACGTCGGCGGTGGACGAGCCGAAGCCGCGACCGGGCGGGATGTTGCTGGTCAGGCCGAGGGTGCCGCCGGTGAGGGCGCCGCCCAGGGTGCGCAGGGCGAGTTCGGCGGCCCGGGCGGCCTTGGTCCGCCAGGGGTCGAGGACGGTGACCCCGGTGCTCGTGTCGGACGGTTCGAAGACGGCGTGGGACTCGTAGAGGGGGCAGGGGAGGGTGATCAGTGCGCGGCGCAGGCGTCCGTCGGACTCGAAGACACCCTGGAGGATCTCTCCGTGGTGGCCGACGCTGTGGTGGGTTCCCCGGATGCGGACCGCCGTCCCGGACGGTGCTGTGGACATGTCGTGCAGCATGGCTACCTCGATCGAGGGTCGGGGTCGGGGGCGGTCACGGGCGCGTGGCCGGCCTCGGCGCGGTGAGTCGGGTCGCCCTCGCGGGCAGCGTGGGCACCGCCACGAAGCGGGCGGGGATCTGGTAGTCGGGCAGCGACTCGGCGAGGAAGTCGACGAGTTCGCCGTCGTCCGGGAGGACGGCACCGCTGTGCGGTACGAGGTAGGCGTGGAGTTCGCCGTCGGCGCTGACGACCGCCGCCTCGGCGATCCCGCGGTGCGAGGTCAGCCGGGTGCGGGTCTCGTAGGGTGCGACGCGGAAGCCCGAGACGGTCGGCCAGACCCCGATCGCGCCGAGGATCTCGAAGCCGCCGGCGGCACTGTGGCGGGCCCGGTGGCCGGTGGGGGCGAACCGCGCCCCCGCGCCCCGCGCGAGGTGGAGTTCGCCGGGCACCCCGGCGGGCAGCGGCTCGCCGTAACCGTCCAGGACGGCGGCGGCGACGCCGGGCACGGGCAGACCGACCGGCACGACGACCGCGGCGGGTCCCGGCTCGCCGTCGTGCGGCCGGTACAGGGCCAGCGGCAGACCGGGGGTGCCGAATCCGGTGGCGAGGCGGGCGCCGACGGGTTCGCGCAGGGCGGCGGGATCGGTGTCGGCGCCGATCGCGAGGACGGCGTCGGCGCCGTGGCCCAGCGCCTCGCGGTGGTGCGCGAGCAGGGTGTTGACGGTCGTGTCGGGCAGGAGAAGCGCGGAGAACGGCTCCCGCCGCCCGGCGAGCAGGGCGGCCAGCGCGGCGGGCGAGGGCGCCGGTGCCCCGGTGAGGACGAGGGTGCCGCCGCGGGCCAGGGTGGTCCACACCTCAAGGAGGAACAGGGAACTGTCGGCCTCGGCGGTCTGCGGGACGTGTCCCGCCCCGAAGCCGAGGGAGTCGAGTGCGGCGACCGCGCCGGTGAGCGCGGCGTGGGTGATCTCGTCCCGGCCCACCAGCGCCAGTACGTCACTGCCGGCCGGCCGGTGCCCGCCGCCGTTCCGCTTGCCGGGGCCGAAGTCCCCGCCCGGTCGTGTCAGGGCCTCGGTGACGAGGGCTTCCGCGGCCGGCGGTTCGGCCGACGACTGCGCCGACGGTTCGGTTCCGGGGGCGAGGACCCGCGCCGGGATCCCGGTACGGGCGGCGGCCAGCAGCGCGGCCACCAGGTCGGTGCCGGGCGGCAGCCGCAGGGCGGCGGGGCGGCCGGGTCCGGCACCCTGCCGGGCCAGCGCCTCCGCCAGCAGGTCGGCGCGGGCGCCCAGTTCGCGGTACGTGACGGATTCCGGTCCCGCGCTCAGGGCCGTCCGGTCGGGGTGCTCGGCGATGTGCCGCTCCACCAGTTCCACCACCGTGGGCCCGGCGGAGGCGGCCCCGGCGGCCGGCGCCGGAGCCGCGCTGGTGAGGGGGAACCTGGACACCGGCAGGTCGGGCTCGTCGAGCGCGGCGCGCAGCAGGTCGCGGTAGGCCGCCACCATGCTCCGCATGGTCCCGGCGTCGAACAGGTCGGTGGCGTACTCCCAGATGATGGTCAGCGAGTCGTCCTCGCTGCTGGGGCGCTTGCCCACGCGCTGCTCGGCGCGGGGGATGGCGACGATGTTCAGGTCGGCCTTCGCGGACCCGTTGTGCCCCATGAACACCTCGCCGCGCAGTCCGGCGAAGTCGAGGTCGGGGACGGCGGAGTCGTGGAAGCTGAACATGGCGGAGAACAGCGGGTTGCGGGACAGGTCACGGGTGGGGGCGAGGGCCTTGACGAGCTTCTGCAGGGGCACGTCCTGCCAGGTGTATCCCTCGACCGCCGTGCCGTGGACCTGCTCCAGCAGCTGCCGGAACGTGGGATCGCCGTCGAGGCGGACCCGCAGCGGCACCGTGTTGACCATCATCCCGATCAGGCGCTCAGCCTCGGCGAGCCTGCGGTTGGCCACCCCGACGCCGAGCACGAAGTCGGTCTGGTCCGCGTACCGCGACAGCAGGGCGGCGAACGCGGTCAGCATCGTCGAATAGAGGGTGACCCCGAACTCCCGGGCCCGCTCGCGCAGACGGTGGTACTCGTCGGGATCGAGGGTCAGCCGTACGACGTCGCCGCGGAAGGTGAACTCCGGCGGGCGGGGCCGGTCGGTGGGCAGTTCGAGCGCCGCGGGGGCCCCGTCCAGGGCCTTCGCCCAGTGACCGATGTAGCGGTCCATCACGGGCCCGTCCAGCCAGGACCGCTGCCAGGCGGCGAGATCGGCGAACTGGAAGCGGGGCTCCGGCGGGGCGACGGCGCCCTCGGCGAACACGCTGTACAGAGCGGTGAGTTCCTTCACGAAGACCGCGAACGACCAGCCGTCGTGCACCAGATGGTGCTCCACATGGAGCAGCCGGTGGGAGTCGGGGGCGTCCCTGGCCACCACCCAGCGGGCCAGCGGGGGCTTCTCGACGTCGAACGGCGTGGCCTGCTCCTTGGCCGTCAACTCCTCCCAGGCGCACTCGCGTTCGTCCTCGGACAGGGCGGTGAGGTCCACCAGGGGCACGTCGACGGTGATGGCGTCCATCTCCACGGGGCACTGCGCGGGCACCCCGTCGACCTCGCGGAACGCGGTGCGCAGGATCTCGTGGCGGCGGACCAGCTCGGTGAGCGCGGCGCGCAGGGCGGTCATGTCCAGGGGGCCGCGCAGGGTGAGGGTGGCCTGCATCCGGTACGCCTCGTTGAGGGGCGAGAGCTGTTCGAGGAACCAGACGCGCTCCTGGGGGAAGGACAGCGGGATCGGCCGGCTGCGGTCCGCGTGCCGCATCGGGGGCACCTCGGGGACGGCTTCGCCCTCGTCGAGCGAGGCGCCGCCGTCGACCAGCGCGGCGATCTTCCGGGGCGTGGCGTGGTGGAAGAGGTGGGAGAGCGGGATGTCGGTGCCGAGGTCGCCGCGGATACGGGCGGCGAGGCGTCCCACCAGCAGCGAGTGGCCGCCGAGTTGGAAGAAGTCGTCGGTGGCGCCGGCGGGTGTGCCGCCGAGCAGCTCCGACATCAGCGCGGCGACGGCCTGCTCGGTGGGCGTGGCCGGTTCGTCGCCGCTGCTCACCCCGGACCTGTACGGCGAGGGCAGCGCCCGGCGGTCCACCTTGCCGCTCGGGGTGAGGGGCAGCGCGGGCAGCACGACCACGGTGGAGGGAACCATGTGGGCGGGCAGGGTGCGTGCGCACCAGGCCCGCAGGTCGGCGGGGTGCACCGGGGTGTCCGGGGCGGACACGTAGCCGACCAGGACGGTGCCGCGCGCGACGACGACGGAGTCCGAGACGGCGGGGTGCGCGCGCAGCACCTCGGCGATCTCGCCCGGTTCGACGCGGAAGCCGCGGATCTTGACCTGGTGGTCGGCGCGCCCGGCGTACGCGTAGCGGCCGTCGGGCAGTCGGCGGGCGAGGTCGCCGGTGCGGTAGGCGCGCCCGTTCCCGGTGGGGACGTACCGTTCCGCGGTCAGGGCGGGGCGGCCGAGGTAGCCGCGGGTCACTCCGGCGCCGGAGACGACGAGTTCGCCGACCTCGCCGGGCGGCACCGGCAGCCCTTCCTTGTCCAGCAGGTCGATCCGTACGCCCGGCAGCGGGCGTCCGATGTCGGGCGTCCCCGATCCGCTCACCTCGCCCGTGGTGGCGACGATGGAGATCTCGGTCGGCCCGTAGGCGTTGAAGACGCGCCGGCCGCGGCCCCAGCGGGCCACGATCTCCGCGGGCAGCGCCTCGCCGCCGCAGACCAGGGTGCGCAGCGCGGGCAGTTCGGCGTCCGGGAGCGCCGCGACGACCGACGGCGGCAGCAGGGTGAAGGTCACCGCGAGGCGGTCCATCAGGTCCACCAGGCCGGGGCCCGGCACCACGCTGTCGGCGTCGGCCAGGACCAGCGCGGCCCCGCCGGTCAGGGCGACGCCGGTCTCCAGGACGGAGGCGTCGAAGCTGGACGGGGCGAACTGGAGGACGCGTTCGCCCGCCCCCACGCCCCACTCGGCGCGCATCCCGGCGATGGTGGCGGCGACGCTCCCGTGTTCGACGAGGACGCCCTTGGGCCGGCCGGTGGAGCCGGAGGTGTAGATGACGTAGGCGAGATCTCCGCGGCCCACGGAGGGCAGGGCGGCCGGGGCACTCTCGTCGGCGCCCTCCGGGTCCAGGACGCGGACGCCCGCCGGCAGCCGGCGGGCCGAGGACTCGTCCGCGATCACCAGGGAGACGCCGGAGTCGTCGAGCATGTACTCCAGCCGGTCCTGCGGGTAGGACGGGTCGAGCGGGACCCAGGCGGCGCCCGCCCGCATGACGGCGAGCAGGGCGGTGGGCAGCGCGGGGCCGCGGCCGACGCAGACCCCGACCAGGTCGCCCCGGCCGACCCCGGCGGCCAGCAGCCGGTCGGCCAGCACCGCCGAGCGGCGCTCCAGGGTTCCGTAGGTCATGGTGCCGTCCGACCACAGCAGGGCCGGGGCGTCGGGGGAGCGCAGGGCGTGCTTGAGGAACGCCTCGTGCAGCAGGGGGGTCTTCATCGTGTCGCACCTCGTTCGTGGTCCGCGGGAGTGGTGACCGGGGAGGTCTCCGTGAGGAGCCGGCGTGCCTCGTCGTCGGACATCGCCTCGATCTCGGCCAGGATCAGGTCGTGGATGTACTCCGCCGTTCCGGCGACGGTCGGCCGCTCGAAGATCACGCTGAGCGGGAGCCGGGCGTCGAAGGCCTGCCGCATGCGGTTGACGGCCCGGGTGGCGATCAGGGAGTGGCCGCCGAGGGAGAAGAAGTCGTCGAGGACGCCGATGCGGGGCAGGGAGAGCACGTCGGCCCAGATGTCGGCGATGATCCGCTCGGTCTCGTCGCGGGGAGCGACGTGGTCCGCGCTCTGGTGGTCGGCCGGGTCGGGCTCGGGAAGCAGCGAGGGGCTGAGCTTTCCGCTGGCCGAGCGGGGGAGCGCGTCCAGCACGGTGAGGATCGAGGGCACCGCGTACCCGGGCAGTCGCGCGGACAGGTGCTCGCGCAGCTCGTGGACGGTCGCCCCGGCGTCGTCGAGGGCGACGTAGGCGGCCAGCCGCAGATCGCCGGAGGGGACGCGGCGGGTCACCACCGCGGCGTCCGTCACCGCGCGGTGTTCGCGCAGCGCGGCCTCGACCTCCCCCAGCTCCACCCGGACGCCGCGCACCTTCACCTGGCGGTCCATCCGCTCCAGGTAGACGAAGGTGCCGTCCGGTCGCATCCGGCCGCGGTCGCCGGTCCGGTACACGCGCTCGCCGGGCCGGTAGGGGTGCGGGACGAACGCGCCGGCCGTCTTGGCGGGGTCGCCCAGATAACCGCGGGCCAGGCCCATGCCGGCGATGCACAGCTCGCCGGGGACGCCGGGCGGCAGGGGGGAGAGGCGGTGGTCGAGGACCAGCACCTCGTTGTTGTCCATGGGCCGGCCGAGGCTGACCGCGCCGGTGCCGCGGGTGTCCTCGGGGCCGCAGACGTGGAACGTGGAGTCGATGGACACCTCGGTGGCGCCCCAGGTGTTGTCCAGGCTGACAGCGTCGCCGAACGCGGCACGGAAGCGCTCCACGAGCACCGGGCGCAGCGCCTCGCCGCTGGACAGGACGCTGCGCAGGTTCCGGCGCAGCGCGGTGACGTCGTCGGGGGTGAGTTCTTCGAGGAAGAGGTCGAGGACGCTGGGCACGAACTGCACATGGACGGCGCGGTGGCGGACGGCGGCGTCGACCAGCGCCCGCGGGTCGCGGTGCAGACCGGGCGGCAGCAGCGCCACCGTGCCCCCGGTGATCAGCGGCCAGAGGATCTCGACGGCCGCGTCGTCGAACGGCAGGGTCGTCTTGTGCAGGACCGTCTCGCCCGGCCGCAGACCGTGCCGGTGCTGCATCCACGCCATCCGGTTGACCCAGCCGCGGTGCGTGCAGGCCACGCCCTTGGGCCGGCCGGTGGAGCCGGACGTGTAGTAGACGGCGCACAGGTGGTCGGGGTGGACGGACACGGCCGGGGGAGCCGCCCGGTCGTCCGGGTCGACGGTGAGCGGGACGGCACCCCCGGCGGTGACGGTGCCCGCGTGCTCCGGGGCGGTGAGGCAGACCGGGGCGCCGGCGTCGGTGAGCAGGGTGGCGATCCGGGCGGCGGGCGTGGCCGGCTCGATGGGCAGATAGGCGCCGCCCGCCTTGAGGATGCCGAGGAGGCCGACGACCAGCGGGACGGAACGGTCGATCAGCAGGCCCACGGGGATGTCGGGCCCGACCCCGTGGGCGATCAGCCGGCGGGCGACGGCGTTGGCGGCCCCCTCCAGTGCCGCGTAGCTGGTCGTGGTGCCGTCGGCGTCGACCAGGGCGACCGCCTCCGGCTGCGCCGCGGCCCTGAGGGACACCAGTTCGTGCAGGGTGCGGTGGGGGGTGTCGACGGCCGGGCGCAGGGACAGGGCGCGCAGGGCGTCCTGCTCCGGTCCCGACAGCAGCGGGATGTCGTCGAGGAGGGTGTCGGGCCGCTCCGCGACGTGCCGCAGCAGCCGCTCCAGCCACTGTCCCAGGCGTTCCACCGTGTCGTCGTCGTACAGGGCGGTGTCCCAGTTCACGCCGCACCACAGCCCGGCGGCGCTCTGCTCGAAGCTGACGCAGAGGTCGTACTTGGCACCCTCGTACGGCATCGGGAGTTCGGTGACGGTCAGGTCCGGCAGCTCCGGGACCCGGCGGCGGCCGGTGCGGAAGTTGACCAGGATCTGGAACAGTGGGGTGCGGGAGGGATCGCGCTCGGCGCCGCTCTCGCCCACGAGCCGGTCGAAGGGGACATCGGCGTGATCGAACGCGTCGAGCGACACCTCCCTGAACTGCTCGACGAATTGACGGAACGTCAGCTCCGGGGCCGGTCGGCCCCGCAGGGGCAGCATGTTGATGAGGACGCCCAGGAGGCGTTCGGTCGCGGGGTCGTCGCGGCGCGCGTAGGTGGTGCCGGTGGTGACGTCCTGCCGGCCGGTGTAGCGGTACAGGACGCCCTGGACCGCGGCGGTCAGCAGCATCGCGGGGGTCGCCCCCACGGAACGGCCGAGCGCGACGAGCGGTTCGGCGACCTTCGGCGGCAGCACGAAGGCGGTACGCATCGCTCCCCGCCCGGCCCGGACGGCGGGGCGGGGCCGGTCGCAGGGCACCTCGAAGGGGGTGAGGTCGGCCAGCGCGGTGCGCCAGTGCTCCAGCCCGGCCGGCTCCGCCTCGTCGGCGAGGGCGTCCAGGCGGGCGGCCACCGTGCGGTAGGGCTCGGCGGGCGCCGGGACCGGGGACGGGTCCCCCGCGGTGAAGGCCGCGTAGTCGGCGGCCAGTTCGTCGTAGACGAGGGCACAGGACCAGTCGTCGGCGGCGACGTGATGGATCGTCAGGACGAGGGTGTGCTCACGCTCGCCGTGGCGGATCAGCAGGGCGCGCACGGGCAGTTCGGCGGCCAGGTCCATCGGGGTGGCCGCCTCCTTCGCGAGGGCCGCGTCGAGCGCCCCCGCGTCGGGCGCCGTCGTCTCCCGCAGCCGGAACGCGTCCGCCGGGCGGACCACTCCGACGGGCCTCGCGTCCCCCGCGACGACACCGGTGCGCAGTACCTCGTGGCGGGCCACCAGGGCTTCCAGCGCCCGGCGCAGCGCGTCGCGGTCGAGGGCCCCGGCGAAGTGCAGCCGGAGCGGGATGAGGTAGTCGGACGAGCAGCTGCTCAACTGGTCGACGAACCAGGTTCGTTCCTGGTCGCGGCTGAGCGGCACCTGGACCCCGGTGGGGCCGGGGGTGGCAGACATGGGCGATCAGATCCTCTCGGGCAGGGCGGCCGGGGCGGCGGGTGCGGAGGCGGGGACGGGCACGGGGGCGGGAGCGGCGGGTGCGGAGGCGGGGACGGGCACGGGGGCGGGAGCGGCGGGGGTGGTGTCGAGCACGGCGAGGCTGCCGCGCCCCCAGGCCGGCTCGGGCAGGAGGCGCCGGTCCTCCTTTCCGTTGGCGTCCAGGGGCAGCGCGTCGAGCGCCACGTACTCGGCGGGCAGCATGTGGCGGGGCAGCCGCCCGGCGAGGAAGCGGTGCAGTTCGGCGGCGGGCAGCGGGCCCGCCGCCCGCGGGACGACGTAGGCGACGACTCGCTTGTCGCCGGGGGGCGCGACGCGCGCGGTGACCAGACAGGCGCGCACCCCGGGCGCCTCGCAGAGCGCGGCCTCGATCTCACCGGGTTCGATCCGGAAACCGCGGATCTTGACCTGCTGGTCGGCGCGGCCCGCGAACTCCACGGTGCCGTCGGGGCGTTTACGGGCGAGGTCGCCGCTGCGGTACGAGTACCGGCCGGTCGCGGGGTCGGTGACATAGCGTTCCGCGGTGAGCTCGGGCCGGTCGTGGTAGCCGCGGGAGACGGTCTCCCCCGAGATCCACAGTTCGCCGGTCTCGCCCGCCGGGAGGGGACGGCCGCGTTCGTCCATGACGTGCAGGCACGTCCCGGGCAGCGCGGTACCCAGCGGCAGCGGGAACTCCACCTGGTCCGGGTCGGTGAGCAGTCGGCGGCAGACGGCCACCGTGGTCTCGGTGGGCCCGTAGATGTGCGCCACCGTCAGCCCGGGGTTGGCGCTCAGCACACGCCGTACCCGGGGCGGGGACACGACGTCCCCGCCCGTGACGACGGTGCGCAGGGGCGCGAACGCCTCCGGCACGTCGTCGGCGATCCGGTGGAAGAGGCCGGCCGACAGCCACAGGTCGGTCACCTGCTGCTCCGCCAGGACCTCGGCCAGCTCGGCGGAGGTCAGCAGGTCGTCCGGCGGGAAGGCCAGACAGGCCCCGCGCAGCAGCACCCCCCAGATCTCCAGCACCGACGCGTCGAACGAGAAGGAACTGCTCTGCAGCATGGTGCGGCCGGGCCCGAGCGCGGCGAAGTCCTGCCGCAGCGCGAACGCGGTGACATTGCGCTGCTCGACCAGGACCGCCTTGGGACGCCCGGTCGATCCCGAGGTGTACATCGCGTACGCCAGATCGTCGGGCCCGGCCCGCACCGCGTCCAGGGGGTCGGCGGTGCCGTCGGCCGTGCTGTCGGTGGTGCGGACGCCATCGCCATCGCCATCGTCGTCGTCCGCGGCCGGATCGAGGACCACGCAGTCCGCGAGAGCGGCCGGCAGCTCCTCGCCCGAACTGCGGACCACGACACGGATGCCGCTGTCCCGCCGCATGTGCGCCAGCCGCTCCTGCGGATACGCCAGATCCAGCGGTACGTAGGCACAGCCCGCGCGGAGCACCGCCAGCGCCGCCACCACGAACTCGGGGCACGGGACGGCCGCCACCCCGACCAGTTCCTGGGGCCGGACGCCGAGCCCGAGCAGCCGGCGGGCGAGACGGGTCGCCGCGCGGTCCAGCTCGCCGTAGGTCAGCCGGCTGCCGGGCGCGCGCAGCGCCACCGCGTCCGGGGTGCGTACCGCCCACGTACGGAAGGCGGAATCGATCGTCACCATCGTGCGTCCTCCAGTCCGACCCCGAGGTCGTGCAGCAATTCGCGCAGGAAGTCCTCACCGGCGTCCGAGTTGGCCGTGACGACGAGCCCCAGACCGCGGTCCGGGTCGGCCCAGGTCAGGGAGCGGAAGCCGGGGACACCACCGGTGTGTCCGAACCACCGCCGGCCGCCGTACGGTTTGCCCGCCGTGCCCAGTCCTCCCGGGGTGCCGGGATGGGTGCGGAGCATCTCGTCCGCCGCCTCGGCGCCCAGCAGGACCGAGGGGCCGCCGGTGACCGCCCGCTGGATCTCGACGGCGACCCGGGCCAGGTCCCGGGGCGTGGACCACAGCCCGCCCGCGGCCGACTCCGGGTACAGGTGCCAGCCCTCCGGGTGGGGGACGCCCGCCGCGTCGTGGTTGCGGGCGACCGTGGTGCCGGGCAACCGGGGCACGCGCGGCGCGAAGTCGCTGTCGCGCATCCCGAGCGGGTCCAGGACGAGCGAGCGCATCAGGGGTGCGAAGTCCTGCCCCGTGACGTCCTGGAGCACCTGCTGGACCACGGTGTAGTTGCTGCTCGCGTACAGGTACGGCGAGCCGGGCGGGCCCACCGGCCGTACCGGCGGGGTGAGCGCCGGGGGCCGGCCGTCGAGGACCTGGGCCAGCGTGGGCAGCGGCCGGTCCGCGCGGTAGCCGTCGTAGGACTGCGCGCCGAGCCCCGCGGTGTGGGTGAGCAGGTGGCGCAGGGTGACGCCGTCGCCGGGCAGCCGCCAGCCGGTGAGCAGGCGGTTGACGTCGGTGTCGAGGTCGAGACGCCCGTCCTGGACCAGGCGCATGACGCCCAGCGCGGTGACGTGCTTGCTGATCGAGCCGACCTGGAAGACGGTCCGCTCGTCGACCTCGACGGGGTCCTCGGCGCCGAGGGTGCCGAAGCCCCAGGCCCCGCGCAGGTCGCCGTCGGCGATCACCGCGATGCCCACTCCCGGGACCCGGTGCCGCAGCATCGGCAGCCTCGGGGCCGGTGTCCCGGCGAACAGCCGCCGCACGAACGGCTCGGCCGGCCGCCGTACCGCCCCGGGCGGGGTGTCGCCCAGGTCGGTGAGATGCCGCAACTGCCGTTCGGCCAGGCCGCGTACGGTGTCGGCGTCGAAGCGGTCGGCCGCGTACCGCCACTCGATGTGCAACTCGCCGCCGAGGACCGCCGCCTCGATCTCCACGAGGTGGGAGCGCCGCTGCCCGGGGTCGACGGGATCGCCGTACGTCCGGGACAGCGGGCGCAGCAGGGCGTCCGGTGTCCCGGCGGTGTCCCGGCGGCCGTGGTAGTTGAACGAGACCTGGGCCGGGGGCGCTCCGACGCCGCTCCCGCGCAGATACCGGGCGAGGCCGTGGCCGATGCCGCGTCCCGCGGGGGTACGGGTGTGTTCGGCGACCACGTCGATCCAGGCGTCCGTGCCGTCGGACCCGGGACGGGTGATCGTCAGGGGCTGCACACTGGTGAACCAGCCGACGGTGCGCGTGAGGTCGACGTCGTCGAACAGCGGCTCACGGCCGTGCCGTTCCACGTCGATCACACAGGTGTCACCGCCGGTGGCCTCGGTGAGCGTGCGGGCCAGGGCGGCCAGCATGAGGTGTTCCGGTTCGGCCCCGCGCAGCGCGGCGGTCTGGCGCAGCAGGGCCGCCGTGGGCGCGGCCGGCAGGACCACCTTCGTGACGCGGACGCGGCCCTCGGTGTCGTCGCCTGCCGGGTGGTCCGTCGGCAGCGGCTCGACGTGCGGTCGCGGCAGCGCCCAGTAGGCGGCCTCGGCCTCGAACCCGGCGCCGCGCGCGTGCTCGTGGAGCCGTTCGGCCCAGTGCCGCACAGAGGTGGTCTTGGCGGGCAGTCCGCCTCCGCCGCACAGGGTGTTCAGGTCCTCGACCAGGATGTCCCAGGACACGGTGTCGACGGCCACGTGGTGGACGACCAGCAGGAGCTGTCCGGACGGCCTGATCAGGACGGCGCGCAGCAGGGGGCCGTGGGCCAGGTCGAGCCCGGCGTGCGCGGCCTCCACCGCGGCGTCGGTGTCCTGCGGGGAGTCCACGACCGTCAGCGGGTCGCCGTGGTCGCCGTGGTCGTTCGGCGGGGCCAGGTACTGGTGCCAGTCGGCCCCCCGGCGGTGCCAGCGCAGCCGCAGCGCGTCGTGGTGGACGGTCAGCGTGCGCAGCGCCGCCCGCAGCGTCCCGGGATCGACTCCGGGGTCGACGTCGAGGAGCCGGCTCTGGTTGAAGCGGTCCCGCGGCCCGAGTTCGGCGTACTGCCGCTGGATCGGCCCGAGGGGCACCTCCCCGGTGACGGGGCCCTGCTCGGCGTGCACGGAGGTGTCGCGGCCCAGGGCCGCCGCCTCGTCGCAGGCCGCGGCGAGAGCGGCGATCGTGGGGTGTTCGAAGACCATCTTCGGGGTGAGGGACAGGCCCGCCTCACGCGCCCTGGCGACGGTGTGGATCAGCAGGATGGAATCCCCGCCCAGCGCACGGAAGTTGTCGTGCACCCCGATCCGCTCCACCTTGAGGACCCGGCACCAGATCCGGGCGAGGGCCTCCTCGGTCGGCGTACCGGGAGCCGTGTGCGACTGTGCCGTCGCCTCCCGGGCCGCGGGGTCCGGATCGGGCAGAGCGGCCCGGTCCACCTTGCCGTTGGCGTTGAGCGGTACGGCGTCCAGGGCGACGAGGAACCTCGGCACCATGACGTCGGGCAGCTCGGCGCGCAGCGCGGCCAGCGTACGGTCCGGGTCGTCGTCCCCGACGGTGTAGCCGACGAGACTCCGTGCGGCGCCCACGGTCCGTACGTCGGCGACCGCGTCCCGGATGCCGGGTGCCCTGCGCAACGCGTCCTCGATCTCGCCGAGTTCGACGCGGACACCGCCGAGCTTGACCTGGTGGTCGGCGCGCCCGGCGAACTCCAGGACGCCGTCGGCACGCCTGCGCCCCAGGTCGCCGGTGCGGTAGAGCCGGGAGCCGGGCGCTCCGAAGGGGTCCGGCACGAACCGCTCGGCGGTCAGCCCGGGCCGCCCGTGGTAGCCGCGGGCCAGCGTGGGGCCGCCGATGAAGAGCTCCCCTGTGACCCCGGTCGGCACCGGCGCCATCGCCCCGTCGAGCACGTGGACGGTGTTGTTGTCGATGGGCAGGCCGAGGGCGACCGCGCCCGTGTCGCCGACGGCGTCCTCGGCGGTGCACACCCGGCAGGTGGAGTCGATGGACACCTCGGTGGCGCCCCATGTGTTGTCGAGGCTCACCCGGTCCCCGAACACCTCGCGGAACCGGCGCAGCAGCGCGGGCCGCAGCGCCTCGCCGCTGGTGAGGACGGACCGCAGCCGGGGCATGGCCAGGGCCCGCTCCGGGGTGAGGACGTCGAGGAACACCTCCAGCACACTGGGGACGAACTGCACATGCACCACGTCGTGCCGGGCGACGGCCTCGGCGATCGCGTGGGCGTCGCGGTGCGCGCCCGGCGGCAGCAGGACGACCTGGCCGCCGGTGATCAGCGGCCACAGGATCTCCACCGCCGCGTCGTCGAACGTGAGCGTCGTCTTGTGCAGGACCCCCTCGCCGGCGCGCAGCCCGTGCCGGCGCTGCATCCACGCCATGCGGTTGACCCAGCCCGCGTGGTGCGAGGCCACCGCCTTGGGCGAGCCGGTCGACCCGGAGGTGTAGTACAGCGAGCACAGGTCGGCGGGCAGCGCGTCCGGGCGGGGGCCCGGGCCGGGTTCGGCGGTCCAGGCCGCCGGGTCGTCCAGCGCGAGGACGCTCGCGGCGACGCCTTCGGGAAGGGCCGCGCGCAGGTGGGTCTGGGTGAGCAGGACCCGGGCTCCGGCGTCGGTGAGGATGTACGCCTGGCGGCGGGCGGGGTGTTCGGGGTCGACGGGGACGAAGGCCGCACCGGACTTCAGGATGCCGAGCAGCCCCACGACGTGGTCGAGGGAACGCTCGGTGCACAGCGCCACCAGGTCGCCCGGCCGCACCCCCTCCAGGCGCAGGCGGTGGGCCACCCGGTCGGCCCGGGCGTCGAGTTCGGCGTACGTCCAGGTGTCGGAGCCGAGCCGGACGGCCACGGCGTCCGGTGTGGCCGCGGCCTGTTCCCCGACGAGGGAGTGCAGGGTGCGGTCGGCCGGGAAGGCGGTCGTCGTGTCGTTCCAGGTGTGGAGGACCTGGGCGCGTTCCCCGGCCGACAGCATGGGCACGTCGGCGACGGCGGGACGGTCCTCGGCCAGGCCGGTCAGCAGCTGGACGAACTGGGCAAGCAGCCGGTCCGCGGTGACCTGGTCGTAGTGCGACTTCTCGCAGCCCAGTTCGAGGGTGAGCCCGCCGGCCCGCATGACCTCCAGGACCAGGGGATAGCCGGTGTCGCGGACCTCGCTCTCGGCGAGCGGGACGACCCCCGGCGGCAGTCCGCCGAAGCCGGTGTCGGTGAAGACGACCAGGCTGTCGAAGAGCCGCCGTCCGGGCGCCACGTCGCTCGCCCGCTGGACGGCGGGCAGTGCGACGTGCGCCCGCCCGGCCACCTCGGTGATCCGGCGCTGCACCTCGCGCAGCAGCCCGGTGAGGGAGGCGTCCGGGGCCACCTCGACGCGCAGGGGCAGGGTGTTCATCAGCAGGCCGACCATGCGCTCGATCCCCGGTACGTCGCCGAAGCGGCCCGAGACGGTCGTGCCGAAGACGACGTCCCGCTCCCCGCTCGTCCGGCTCAGCAGCAGGGTCCAGGCGGTGTGGACGAGGGTGCCGACGGTGACGCGATGGCGGCGGCCGGCTCGTTCCAGGGCGTCGCACAGGTCGCCCGGAAGGGTCTGCCGGGCGCTCCACACACCTTCGGCGGCGCCGGTGGGACGGCTGCCGGGCAGGCGAGTGGGACGGGTGAAGCCCGCCAGCTGGGAACGCCAGTGGGCGTCCTCGCGCTCGGCGTCCTCCGGGGTGTCGTGCTCGGCGAGCCGGCGCAGGTACTCCCGGTACGGGGGCGGGTCGGCGAGGACGGGCGGACGGCCGCTCGCGCGCCGGCTGCGGTAGATGTCGAACGCCTCGGTGAACAGGGCGTGCAGGCTCCAGCCGTCGAAGACGACGTGGTGGGTGGTCCACACGAAGCGGTGCCGGTCCTCGGCCACGCGGATCAGCAGGAAGCGGGCCGGCGGGGCGGCGCCGAGATCGAAGACGGTCCGGCCCTCCGCGTCGGTGAGCTCCGCGAGCCGTTCCGTACGCCGGTCCGCCGGAAGCGCGGAGAGGTCGGTGTACCGGAAGCGGGGCGGCGCGGCCCGCCGGACGGCCTGGACCGGGCGGGGCAGCTGCGCCCAGTGGAAGGTGGACCGCAGGATCGCGTGGCGGTCGACCAGGTGGGTCCAGGCGTCCTCGAAGGCCGCCCGGTCGAAGTCGCCCTCGATGTCGACGGCGAAGGCGCGGACGTAGTCGCCGGTCTCCGCCAGCGTGTCGAGGAGCAGCCCGGTCTGCAGGGGCGACAGCGGCAGGACGTCCTCGGTGCCCTCCCTGCCCACGGTGTCCAGGAACCCTTCCAGGGTCTCGCTGTCCAGTCCGGTGAACCGGAACGGCGCGCTCACCACGGGTTCCGCCGCGGGCGCCGCGGAGTCGAGGCCCGCCAGCTCCGCCACCGTGGGGTGGGCGAAGATCTGCCGGGTGGAGACGGAGAGCCCGGCCTCCCGTGCGAGCGCGGAGACCATGACCGCCTTGAGGGAGTTGCCGCCCAGGGCGAAGAAGTCGTCGTCCGTCCCGATCTCGTCGGTGTGCAGGACACGGGCCCAGATGTCCGCGAGGCTCCGCTCGGCGGCGCTGCGGGGCGCGGTCCGCCCGGCGGGGCCCGCCGTGGGCGCCTCGGGGGCGGGCAGCGCCGCCCGGTCGACCTTGCCGGCCGGGCTGAGCGGCATCGACTCCAGGACGACGAGCCGCGCCGGCACCATCGCGCGGGGCACCTTGCCGCGCAGATACGTCCGTACGTCGGCGGGGTCGGGCGAGTCGCCGACGAGATGGCCGACCAGGAACTCCTCGCCCGCCGCGTCCCGGTGGACGGTGACGGCGGCGAGCCGCACGTCCGGGTGGCCGGTCAACGCCTCCTCGATCTCGCCGAGTTCGATCCGGTGACCGCTGATCTTGACCTGGTGGTCGTCCCGGCCGAGGAAGCGGATCCGGCCGTCGGCGCGCCGCGCGGCGAGGTCGCCGGTGCGGTACAGCCGGGCCCCGGGCCCGCCGAACGGGTCCGGCACGAACTGCCGCGCGGTCAGCGCGGGCCGCCCCAGATAGCCGCGGGCCACCCCCGCGCCGCCGAGGTACAGCTCGCCCGGCACCCCGAGGGGCACGGGCCGCATCGCCTCGTCGAGGACGTGGGCGGTGGTGTTGGGCAGTGGGAGGCCGATGGTTACCTCCTGCGCGCCGGGGTCGACCTCGTCCCAGGTGGACCAGACGGTGGCCTCGGTCGGGCCGTAGACGTTGATCAGCCGGGGCAGGCCCGTACCCAGCTCGGCGGCCAGGGGCTCGGGCAGCGCCTCGCCGCCGACCAGGCCGACGGCGACACCGTCCGCCGCCCCGAAGCCGGCGGCCAGCAGCAGCCGCCACCCGGACGGGGTGGCCTGGACATGGGTGACCCCGTGACGGCGGATCAGATCGCGTTGCGCGGCGGCGTCCCAGCGTCCCTCCTCGGGGACGACCACGATCCGGCCGCCCGTGGTCAGCGGCACGAACATCTCCACGGTCGAGATGTCGAAGGACAGGGCGGTGAGCCCCAGCCACACCTGCCGGCCGGACGGCCGCAGGACATGTGTCATGGCGGCGGTCAGATGGGCGAGCGCCGCGTGGGTGACCTCCACGCCCTTGGGCCGGCCGGTGGAGCCGGAGGTGTACAGCACGTAGGCCACGTCGTCCGGCCGCGAGGGCTCGAAGCCGCTGCCCCGCTCTTCGGGGGTTTCGGGCTCCGGCGGTTCCACGCCGGGGTCACTGCCGCTGTCGTCGGCGCGGACCACGCTCACCTCGGGCGGCACGGACGCCGGGACCGGTTCGCCGCCCGCGAGCAGGACACGTACCCCGGAGTCGGACAGCACGAAGGCGGTCCGCGCGTCGGGGTACTCCGGGTCCAGCGGGACGTAGGCGCCGCCGACCCGCCAGACCGCGAGCACCGCGGCCGTCATGGTCGCCGAGCGGTCGAGCCGCAGCCCCACCCGGTCCCCGCGCCGCACCCCGGCGGCCCGCAGCCGCCGCGCCAGCCCCGCGACCTCGTCGTCGAGCCGGGAGTACGACCATTCCTCGGCGTCCCCGGCGTTTTCGGCGCCGCACACCACCGCCGTCGCGTCCGGGGTACGGGTCGACTGCTCCCTGATCATCGCGGGCACGGTCGTGGCGGCGGGGAAGGCGTGCGCGGTGTCGTTCCAGTGGTGGACGACCCTCTCGCGGTCGGCGTCCGGCAGGATCGGCAGCTCGCCGACCCGGGCGTCGGGCCGCTCCACGAACGCGCCGAGCAGCCGGCCGAACGACGCCAGCAGGCGCTCGGCGTCAGCGGGGTCGACCCGGACGTCGTCGTGGACGAGCTGGAGGACGGTCCCGGCCGGTGCGGCGCGGACGTTCAGCATCAGCGGATAGCCGCTGCTCTGGTGCACGGGACCCATGCGCAGGCGCAGACCGCCCAGGTCGGCGCGCTCGGCGACCGCCAGGTTCTGCATGACCAGGATGCTGTCGAACAGCCGCCGGTCGCCCGGCACCTCGGACCAGTCGTGGATGTCGACCAGCGCGGAGTGCTCGACGTCGCGCAGCCCGCCGAGCTGTCCGGCCAGGCGGCCCAGCCAGTCGTCGAGCCGGTCGTCGTCCGCCCAGCGCACGCGCACCGGCAGGGTGTTGGACAGCAGTCCCACGACCTGCTCGACGCGCGGCAGGTCGACGGAACGCCCGGAGACGGTCAGCCCGAACAGCACGTCACGGCGCCGGCTCCAGCGGCCCAGCAGCAGCGCCCAGGCGCCCTGGAACACGGTGCCGAGGGTGCAGCCCCGCTCGCGGGCGAACCGGGTCAGACCCTCGGTCAGCTCCGCGTCCAGCGCGAGTTCGACGGTACGGGCCGCCCCGGCGGGCTCGTCCTTCGGGACCTGCCGCACCACCGGGATCGGGGTGGGCTCGCCGAAACCGGCGAGGGAGTCGCGCCAGCACCGTTCGACGGCGAGCGGGTCCTGTCCCTCCAGCCACTCCACGTAGGCGCGGTGGGGGACCGGTACGGGCAGGTCGCGCGGCGGGTGCCCCAGCCGGCGCAGCGCCGTGACGGTGGCGAAGACCTCGTTCAGGAGCGGGCCGACGCTCCAGCCGTCGGACAGGATGTGGTGGTTGTGCCACACCAGGTGATGGCTGGTGGGGCCGGTGCGGACGAGGTGGAACCGCTGGGGCGGGACGCGGAACAGGTCGAAGCCGCGCCCGCGTTCCCCGGCGAGCAGTTCCTCCAAGCGCTCGGGGAGGGCGTCCGCGGGGGTGTCCGTCCAGTCGAGGACGGTGAAGTCGGCCCGTACGGTGCGGTGGACGACCTGGAGCGGGCGGTCCAGGCCCTCCCAGCGGAAGGAGCAGCGCAGCGCGTCGTGCCGGTCCAGCACGTGCTGCCAGGCGGCGACGAGCGCGTCCTCGTCGAGGTCGCCCTCGATCTCCCAGCGGTACTGGTTGAAGTAGGAGTGGCCGCCCGGGTCGTGCAGGCTGTGGAACAGCATGCCCGCCTGGAGCGGGGTGCACGGGTAGATGTCCTGCACGTCCCCCGCGGGAAGCCCCGACAGGACGCGCTCCAGGCCGTCCCGGTCGAGGCCGGCCAGCGGGAAGTCGTCGGGGTCCACCCCGCCGGCCGCCGTACCGGTGTCCAACGGGACCGCCACGGCGGCGAGTTCGGCGAGGGTCTGGTGGGCGAACACCTGGCGTGCGGTGAAGGCGTAGCCCGCCTCCCTGGCCTTCGACACGAGGAACACGGCGGTGACCGAGTCGCCGCCGAGGGTGAAGAAGTTGTCCTGCGCGGCGACCGGCGGGATGTCGAGCAGCCGGCTCCAGATGTCGGCCAGCACCCGCTGGACCCCGTCGGCGGGCGGTGTGCGCTCCGCGGGCGCCGCGCTGCGCGGGGCCGGCAGCCGGCGGCGGTCGACCTTGCCGTTCGGCGACAGCGGCAGGCTCTCCAGGAAGACGAGGACGGCGGGCACCATGGCGCCGGGCAGGGCGGCCGTGAGGTGGCGGCGCAGCTCGTCCTCCGAGGCGCCCCCGACGACATAGCCGACGAGCCGGGCCCCGGCGGGCAGCTGCTCCGCCACCACCACGGCGTGCGCCACGTCCGCGTGTGCGGTCAACCGGGCCTCGATTTCGCCGAGTTCGATGCGGTGGCCGCGGATCTTGACCTGGTGGTCGTCGCGGCCGAAGAAGCGGATACGGCCGTCCGGGCGCCGGGCGCCCACATCGCCCGAGCGGTACAGGCGTGCCCCGGGCGGTCCGAACGGGTCGGGCACGAAGACGCCCGCGGTCAGCCCCGGGCGCGCGTGGTAACCGCGTCCGACCCCGGGCCCTCCGATGTACAGCTCGCCCGGCACACCGACCGGCACGGGGCGCATGGCCGCGTCGAGCACGTACACGGTGACGTTGTCGACGGCCGTGCCGACGGTGATCTCCGCGGCCGGATCGGTGACGTCGTCGTACGTGGCCCACACCGTGGACTCGGTGGGCCCGTAGCAGTTGAACAGGCGTCCGGCCCTGCGGCGCAGCTCCGCCGCCAGCGTGGGTGGCAGCGTCTCGCCGCCGGTCATGGCGACCGCCAGGTGCGGCAGGCGGTCCGCCGCGGCGAGCAGGACCCGCCAGCCCGACGGGGTCGCCTGCACATGCGTGACCTGATGCCGGCGGGCGGTCTCGACGGCGGTGCCGCCGTCGTGCGCGGCCCCCTCCGGGGCCAGCACCACCCGGCCGCCGGTGGTCAGCGGCAGGAACATCTCGACCAGCGCGATGTCGAACCCGATGCCGGTCAGGCCCAGCCACACGTCGTCCGCGCCGGCGCCCAGCCGCTGCGCGGTGCCGCTCAGGAAGTTGACGAGCCCGGAGTGCTCGATCGCCACCGCCTTGGGGCGGCCGGTGGAGCCCGAGGTGTACAGCAGATAGGCGAGATCGGCGGGGAGCGGCGCGGGCCCCGGCCGGGCCGGCTCCGCGGACGCGATGCGGTCCGCCGTGCGGTCCGCGGGGTCGGCGTGGAACACCGGCACCCCGCCGAGCCGCTCGTGCCGTCCCGGCTCCGCGACGACGAGGGCGACGTCCGCGTCGTCCAGCATGGTGCGCAGCCGCTCGTCGGGGTGGTCCAGGGGCAGCGGGAGGAAGGCGCAGCGGGCCTTCCACACCGCGAGCAGCGTGGCCACCAGCTGCTCGGAGCGGGGCAGATGGACCCCGACCAGGGCGCCGGGCCCGGGTACGGACGCGACCAGCCGCGCGGCCAGGCGGTCCGACCACGCGTCGAGCTCGCGGTAGGTGAGGGAGCCGCTGTCCGAGGCGACGGCCGTGGCGTCGGGCGAGGCGGCGACGGCGGCGGCGAACAGGTCGAGGACGGTGCCGTCGGGCGGTGTGGCGCCGGTGCGGTTGAAGTCGTCGACGACCTGGGCGCGTTCGGCCGCGGACAGCAGTTCCACCTCGCCGACGGTGGTGTCGGGAGCGGCGACCGCGCGGGTCAGCACCTCGACCAGCGAGTCGAGCATCCGCTCCACCGTCGCGGGCTCGAACAGGGTGCTCTCTCCCACCAGGTCGAGCCGGACGCCCTCGTCCAGGTTCGCCGCGACCAGCGACAGGTCCACCTTCGCGGACGCCAGGCCGATCCGCTCGCGCTCGACGGTGACGCCGGGCAGTTCCCACACGTGCTCGCGTGACTCGATGCACTGGTACATGACCTGGGACAGGGGATTGCGGGACGCGTCCCGGGGCTGCCCGGAATCCGCCACCAGCTGCTCGAAGGTGACGTCCTGGTGCTCAAGGGCCCCGAGCACCACGGAGTTCATACGGCGCACCAGCGTGGAGAAGCCCGGGTCGTCGGTGACGTCCACCGTCAGCGGCAGGGTGTTCGCCAGCATGCCCACGAGCGGTTCGGTGTCGGCGACGACCCGTCCGGAGACCGGCGTCAGCACGGAGAACCGGTCCTGTCCGCCGCTCCAGCGGTGCAGATAGCCGGCGAACACCGTCAGCAGGGCCGTGAAGAGGGTGACGTTGTGCCGCCTGGCGAAGTCGCGCAGCGCGGAGCTCACCTCGGGCGACAGCAGCCGGCGGGCGCCGTGCCCCCAGAAGGACGGCGTGGGCGGACGGACGTGGTCGGTGGGCAGTTCGAGGACCGGGGGCACTCCGTCCAGGGCCGAGCGCCAGTGGGCGAGTTGCCGCACCAGCAGGTCACCGGAGAGCCGCTCCGACTGCCATGCCGAGTAGTCCGTGTACGAGGCGGGAAGCTCGGGCAGCGTCCTCGCCAGGTCCGGGCCCCTGGCTCCGCGCGTGGACGCCGAGTAGAGGGCGCCGAACTCACGGGCCAGCACACCGCACGACCACTCGTCGGCGACACAGTGGTGCAGGTTCAGTACGAGGACGTGGGTGGAGTCGTCGCAGACCGCCAGCACGGCCCGGAAGACGGGGCCGCGCTCCAGGTCGAAGGGGAGCGCGATCTCCTCCTCGGCGACCCGCACCGCCGCGGCCGCCCGCGCGACCGGCGGCAGATGCGTCAGATCGACGGTCCGCAGCGGGGCCGGCCCGGGCGGCTGCGGGATCTGGCGGGGCGGGTTGTCGTCCCGGAACGTCATGCGCAGGGTCTCGTGGCGTTCCACCAGGGCGTCCAACGCGCGGCTGACCGCGTCGCGGTCCAGCGACCCGGTCAGCCGCAGCACGCGGTGGACGCTGAACGTGGAGTTGTCCGACAGCAGTCGGTCCGCGACCCACAGGTTGTGCTGGACGGGCGCCAGGGGGGCGCTCCCGGTGCCGGGGCGGCGTGGCACGGAACTCACGGCGCCCGGGGGCGCCTTCGCGGTGTCCGACCGCCCACGCAGCCGCTGTGCCAGCAACTCGCGCTTCGCGGAGGTCAGTTCCCTGCCCTCCGCGACCGACTCTCCCGCTCCGGCTGCTTCTTCGGTCCGCGTCGTCATGACGGTCGTCTCACCGCGCCCGGCGGAGGCTGAGCGGCCGCATGTCGGTCCACACCCGCTCGACATGGGCGAGGCAGTCCTCCTTGGAGCCGGAGGTGCCCTCATCGAACCAGCCCGCGGGCAGCTCCCGTCCCGTCGGCCAGACCGAGTACTGCTCCTCGCCGTTCACCACCACGCGGTACGTCTGCGCCACCATGCCTTCACCTCTCGAAAAGTCGTTACGGACGTGCGATCGGTACTGCCGCCCCTCACCGCGGGCCGGCCCGGAGCGGCCGGCCACGGAGCGGGTCAGGCGGCCGGGCGCCGCAGCGCCACGAGGGCGAGCGACTCGGGGGTCTGGGACCGGAACAGGTCACGGACGGTGATCCGTACGCCCAGTCGCGAACTGATGAGGGACACCGCCCGCGCGGCCGTCAGCGAGTCGCCGCCGATGTCCAGGAATCCGCTGCTCGTGTCGGGCACGTCCTGTGCGCCCAGCACCTCTTTGAAGACCGTGGCGATCCGTACGGCGATCGCCCGGGCCTCCTCGGTCGCGCTGTCCACCGTCATATTCCGTCCCCTTCACGCTTGACGACTTCGGACTTCCGCAGCAGAGGGCGAATGCGCTTATTCGCATACGCCTTCGGTGCCTTCTCACTGTGACTCCGGTGGGTAATTCGTCTCCAGTGCCCAGCCCCCTCAGCAAACTGCGCGACATGAAAGTGAGCGGGTCACATTTCACGCCCAAGCGAGCAGAACAGGCCACGCGGACAGGGGGTGCGGAGGGAATCCGTATTCTGTTCCGCCGCAGTTCACCCAGTGTCTCGGAGCGACTGGAGCCCTGGCCGGCGGCGGCTTCGGGACAGCTCGGGGGCGGTCGGTACCCCAAATCACCGCGGTGTCCCGGAAATACGTGTCTGGCGACGGCCGCTTTCGCATGGAATACTCGACGACCGCCGTCGAAGATATTTTCGTGCGTGCTCATGGCATCCGTACGAGGGCCGATTCACGCGGCCACCGCCGATGCCGATCGTTCGTCCGGCCACCG
Organism: Streptomyces liliiviolaceus; assembly: GCF_018070025.1. Classification (NCBI taxonomy): domain Bacteria; kingdom Bacillati; phylum Actinomycetota; class Actinomycetes; order Kitasatosporales; family Streptomycetaceae; genus Streptomyces; species Streptomyces liliiviolaceus. The sequence goes on along the minus strand of NZ_JAGPYQ010000001.1, from coordinate 7,506,386 downwards.
TGCCCCGCGAACTGCCCGCCTGCGCTGTACGAGCATTCATCCGCGTGTTTTCCGGGGCGGCTTCACCACATTCTTTCCCGCCGACGTCCACGCGTGGTTCCAGACCAGAAGGCACTGAACCCGAAAGGCGACAGCCATGTTCCGTACCATGCTCAAGTCCAAGATCCACCGAGCCACGATCACTCAGTGCGACCTGAACTACGTCGGTTCCCTCACCCTCGACGCCGACCTGATGGACGCGGCCGATCTGCTCCCCGGCGAGCTGATCCACCTCGTGGACATCAACAACGGCAGCCGGCTGGAGACCTATGTGATCGAGGGGCCCCGGGGCAGCGGGATCATCGGCGTCAACGGCGCCGCGGCCCGTCTCGTCCAGAACGGCGACCTCGTGATCATCATCGCCTACGCGGCGGTGGCGGACGCGGAGGCGTCGAAGGTGGAGCCCCGCGTGGTCTTCGTGGACGAGCACAACGAGGTCGTGCAGCTGGGCGACGCCCTGGGATCGGCGCCCGACGGCCACGGGCTGATCGCCGGGGACAGGGTGAAGGCCGGCTGAGACATCGCGGGCCGGCGCGGCCTGCGCTTCACGAGGAGACCTCGGGAGCGCCGGCCACCGGCCCCGCCGTACCGCCGCGCGACCACGCCGGCCCTGTCCAGGGCCGGCTTTCGCATGTACGGGGTCCTGGCGCGGATACGGGGTTCCGACGTCTGCGCGGTCGTGGACGGCCGGGACCGGCTCCCGGAACCGGCCCGCACCCCGCCGACGGCGTCCGTATTGCCATCGATTGCGGCCCCGTGGGTTTTTCGTTCACCCCCCGCTTTGGTGCCGGAGAACTTGGTGAATGGCTCGGTCGGTGGATTGTGGGGCGGGCGCCCACCATCCTGGAAGAGCGGAAGGGGAAACGGCCGGACAACGCCGGACGGGACCTTCCAAACATTCCTCACTCTGAATTCTGGGAGAAACCATGAAGTCTGTCCGTGTGTTCGTGGCCACCGTTCTCTTCGCGCTGACCGTCGGCACCGTCGCCGGCACCGCCGCCGCCGACACGGGGAGCGCCGACTACACGACGACTGCCTCCGCCACGCCCGGCGACGACAGCGGTTGGGGCCGCATAGCGGGATGACCTGCAGGTATACACGGGGAAGTCGACCCGTGGCGACTTCCGGAGTCTGTGGTCCAGCAGGTCCCCGGAACGCAGGAATCGTACAGAGAAAGGGCGCCCGACTCCGTGAGCAATAAAATACGGGATGCTGTCCGGAAAATTGGTGACCGGGAAAGAGAAGCACTCGGACATGTGGCGCGCGGGGACACCTACGGGGAGATCGCCCGGCGCCTGAATGTCAGCCCGCATGCCGTCGGGAAAAGCACGGCAACGGGAATCTCATTACGCGAACGTGCCGCGGGCGGCCCGCGGCAGCGGCCGGTGCCGCCGGCACCGTCGGAGGGGGCCCGCGAGACGGTTCCCTTCGCCGAGCTCCTGAAGAGGCACCGCGGCCGGTCCGGGCTGACCCAGCAACAGCTGGCGGACTTCGCCACGTTGAGCGTCCGGGCGATCCGGGACCTGGAGAGCGGACGGGTGCGACGGCCCCGGCGGGAGAGCGTGGGGCTGCTCGCCGACGCGTTGCGGTTGGGCGACACGGAGCGTCTGCAACTGCACGCCGCCGGAGGAAGCCCGGCGGACCTGCGGGTCTCACTGTTCGAACTGCCCGCGCAGCCCGCCCTGCCGGAGCCACCCGCTCCGCCCGGCGCGCTGGTGGGCCGGGAGGCGGAGCTGCAGGTCCTGCTCGATCAGGTGACCGTGCACGGCCACCGTCTGGTGAGCGTCGTCGGCATCGGCGGTATCGGCAAGACACATCTGGTGCTTGAGGCGGCCCAGGTGCTGCGCGCCAGGGGCCGCCGGGTCGGGTGGTACGCCCCGGCCGGGGATCCCCTCTGCTGCGGCGCGATCCCCGCGGCCGGCTCCGGCTCCGGCGAACGGCCGCCGGGTGCCGCCGGCTCGACCGACGACCTCGTCGAGGCGATCGGCGATCGGTACGACCTGCTGGTGATCGACGGCGACGACGCCCCGGGCCCCGGCAGGGTCGACATCGGCGAACTGCTGCGGCGCCGTCCGGGGCTGCGCGTCGTGGTGACCGGCCTGACACCGCGACACCTGCCGGGTGAACGCGTCCTGCCGCTCACCGCGATGGCCGTGCCGGAGGAGGCGCGTGACTACGACCACGCCCGGTTGAGCGAGGTCGCGTCCGTGGCCCTGTTCCTGTCCCACATGCGCCGGTCACGGCCGGGGTTCCGGCTCCGGCAGGACAACGCGCACGCCGTGGCGGGCCTGTGCCGCTGGCTCGACGGCGTACCCAGGGCACTTGAGTACGCGGCGGGCTGGTGCCTGGTGTACCCGCCCGAACTCCTGCTGGCCCGGGCCGGCCGCGACTCCTCCCTGCTCTCCTCCCCGGCGGGCTGCGGCTGCCAGGACCTGCTGCGCTCCCTGGCGCGCAGCGTCGGCATCGTGACCGAGCGCCACCGCCGGGTGCTGGCCGAGGTGGCGGACCGTCCGCACTGGACGGTCGCGGACCTCGACCACCTCGTGCCGGATCCGGCCGCCGCCCTGCACGCCCTGCTGGTCCACGGCCTGGTACGGCCGGCGGGCGCCCATCTGCCCGAGCACTTCACGGCGCTGCACCTGGTGCGGCTCCTGCACGGGCGGGACCGCACCCCGGCGGGAGTGGCCCGGGCCGGCTGAGACTGCCGCTGCTTCTGCCTACCGGGGCCCACGGCGGCCCCTACGTTTACCCGTGTCTTGGCCGTCGATGAAAGGGACTGGAAATGGTCACCTGCCCGGAATGCGAGAACGCGGTGGTTCCCGCCGGAACACCGGTGATTGGCGAGATAGTGGAATGCGGTGAATGCGCCAGCGAACTGGAGATCCTCACGCTGGATCCGATACGGGCCGCTCTCGCGCCGGAGATCGAAGAGGACTGGGGCGAGTGAACGGCGCCGAGCCGTTCGCGGTCCTCGCGTCCCGTGTGCGGGCCAGCGAGAAGAGAATCCTCGAAGCGCTCTCCCGCAGAGGGATCGCCCATCGGCACATCGACAGCCGTGAGTGGTGGCACCGGCTCGGTGACCGCTTCCCTCACCCGATCGTGCTGAACAGGGAGATCGGGCTCGCCAGGGCGACGTACGCGGCCGACGCGCTGGAGGCGGCGGGCGCGACGGTGGTCAACTCCGCGCGGGCGACCGCGCTGTGCGGCGACAAGTGGCGCACGTCCGCGGCGCTCGTCGAAGCCGGACTCCCGACACCGCGAACGGCCCTCGGGCTGACCCCGGAAGCCGCGCTGACGGCACTGGACGGCCTCGGCTATCCGGCCGTGGTGAAGCCGCTGCAGGGCTCGTGGGGCCGGCTGGTCTCCGCGCTGCCGGACCGGCGGACCGCGGAGACCGTGCTGGAGTACGTCGCCGCCCTGCCCTCACCACAGGCGCGGATCGTCTACCTGCAGGAATGGATAGCCAAACCGGGCCGGGACATCCGGGTGATCGTGGTGGGCGGCGAGGCGCTGGCCGCGACCTACCGGCGCAGCGAGGACTGGCGGACCAATGTGGCGCGGGGCGCCGTGAGCGAACTGTGCCCCCTGACACCGGACCTCGCGAAACTCGCGGTCATGGCCGCGCAGGCGGTGGAGGCCGAGATCGCCGGTGTCGACCTGATCGAGGACGAGACGGGAGAGGTCCTGGTCCTGGAGGTCAACCACGGTGTCGAGTTCTCCGGTCTCCAACAGGCCCTGGGCGACGCGGTCTCCGTCGCCGACCGGATCGTCGACCATCTCCTGGAGAAGTCACGCTCATGCTCCGAGTAGCGATCGTCGGGGCGTCCGGCTACATCGGCGGCGAGCTGCTGCGGCTGCTGCACGGTCATCCACGGGTCACCGTCGTGGCCGCTACCTCCGACCGCCTGGCCGGACGCCGCGTCGACGGCCCCCATCCGAATCTGCGCGGCCACACGGAGCTGTGCTTCGTCGGCCACGACACCTTGCGGGACATCGAATTCGATGTGCTTCTCCTGGCCGCTCCGCATCGGGAAACCATGGGAAGGATGGCCGAATTCCTGAAACTGGCCGGGACGGTCATCGATCTGTCCGGCGATTTCCGCCTGCGGGACCCCGACGTCTACGCGTCCTATTACGGGGTCACGCACAGCGCGCCGGAGCTGATTCCCGAGTTCACCACCGGGCTGCCCGAATGGCATCGCGCCGAACTCGCCACGAGCGACCGGATCTCCGTTCCCGGCTGCATGGCCACGGCCGGCATCCTCGCGGTCCGGCCGCTGGCCCGGGCGGGGCTGATCGAGGGCACGGTCAAGGTGGACGCCAGAACCGGTTCCAGCGGATCCGGCGTCTCCGCCGGAGCCGCCGGCGCCCATGCCGAACGCAGCGGCGCCCTCCGGGTGTTCGCTCCCACCCGGCACCGGCACGAGGCCGAGATCGCCCAGGCCACCGGCCACACCGTGCGGATGACCGCCACCGGCGTCGAAGCGGTCCGCGGCGTGCAGGTGCTGGCCCACGTGAACCTCGCGTCCGGCGTGTCGGAGAGAGACGTCCGCTCCGCGTTCCGCGCGGCGTACGGGAACGAGCCGTTCGTCCGGGTCGTCGCCCAGCGGCAGGGCCTGTACCGGCTCCCGGAGCCGAAGATCCTGACCGGATCCAACTTCTGCGACGTCGGCTTCGCGGTGTCCGCGGACGACGGCACCGCGGTCCTGATCGGCGCCCTCGACAACCTCGTCAAGGGCGGCGCGGGCGGCGCGGTGCAATGCCTGAACGTCCGCTTCGGCTGGCCGGAGCGGACAGGGCTGGAATTCACCGGACTGCATCCGAACTGACGTGAGGCTGATGAAGCGAATGCACGACATCCTTGTGGTCAAATGCGGCGGCAACGCCGCCGTGCGGTCGGAGGCGATCTGCGCGGACGTCGCCGCCGTGCACCGCGGCGGCAGGCCGGTGGTCCTCGCCCACGGCGGCTCGGCGGACATCGACCGGCTCGCCGAACGCCTCGACGTACCCTCGCGCCGGCTCGTCGCCCCGGACGGGGTGTCGACCCGGTACACCGACGAATCGACGCTCGAAGTGGTGCAGTTGGCGCTGGCCGGCTCCGTCAAACCCCGGCTGCTGGCCGCCCTGCGCGCGTCCGGAGCGGACGCGGTCGGGCTGACCGGCCTGGACGCCGGACTTCTCGTCGCCGCCCGCAAACCGGCGCACCGCGCACTCCTCGACGGACGCCGGATCATGGTCAGGGACGACCACTGCGGACGGATCGTCGCGGTCAACGGCGACCTGCTGTCCACCCTGCTCACCGCGGGGCTGCTGCCCGTGGTGTCGCCGCCTGCCGTGGCCGAGGACGGCCGGGTGGTCAACGTGGACGCGGACCGCGTCGCCGCGGCCCTCGCGGGCGCCGTCCGGGCGAGCACCCTCGTGCTGCTCACCGGGGCGAGGGGGGTGCTGGCCGACCGGTACGACGAGGAATCGGTGCTCCCCGTCTGCCGGGTCCCCCGCCGGGGGGCGCCCCCGGTGGTCACCGGCGGAATGGCGGTCAAGCTGATCGCGGCCCGGGACGCACTGCTGTCCGGTGTGCGGCGCGTCCTGATCGCGGACGGCCGCGGGCCGCGTCCGGTCCAGGAGGCCCTGGCGGGCGCGTGCACCGAAGTGCTCCTGGAGGAGGCGTGACGACGTTCTCCGACCCGGCAGCGGTCGAACTGCTGCACGGCATGCTGAAGATCCCCTCACCGTCCTTCGAGGAGTCGGAGCTGGCCGCCCACGTGGTGGACGCCATGCGCGGCGCCGGTCTCACCGCGCGCATCGACGCGGCGGGCAACGCGGTCGGGGAGATCCGGCGCGGCCCGGGGCCGACGGTGATGCTGCTCGGGCACCTGGACACCGTGCCGGGGGACATCCCGGTGCGGGTGGACGGCGACCGCCTGTACGGCAGGGGCGCGGTCGACGCCAAGGGACCGCTCGCCACGATGATCTGCGCCGCCGCCGGCAGTACCGGCTTCCGCGGCCGGATCGTGGTCGTGGGCGCGGTGGAGGAGGAGACCACGATGTCCCGCGGCGCGATGGAGATCCGCCGTACGCACGAGCCGCCGGACGCGCTGATCATCGGCGAGCCCAGCGGCTGCGACACGGTCGTCCTCGGCTACAAGGGAAAGCTCGACCTGCGCTACCACGTACGGTGCGAGGCGACCCACCCCAGCAACGTCGTGCCCAAGGCGTCCGAACTGGCGGCCCGGGCTTGGACGGAGCTGCTGGACCTCCTCGGTCCGGAGGCGAGCCACGCCCGGTTCGACGCTCCCGGCCCGACCCTGACGTCGATCGACGGCGGACTGACGTCCGCCACCGCGGAGTTCAGCATCCGGATTCCGCCGGGCTTCGACACCGAGAGCCTGGTGAGCGCGCTGTCCGGGCGGCTGGACCCGGACACGCTCCAGGTCGTCAACACCGTGCGCGCCTGCCGGGTCGGCCGCAACGACCCCGTGGTGCGGGCGCTGTCGGTCGCGATCCGCGCACAGGGCGGCACCCCGCGGGCGAAGGTGAAGACCGGCACCTCCGACATGAACACCCTGGCAGAGCGGTGGACCGTACCGATGGCCACCTACGGGCCGGGGGACAGCGGCCTGGACCACTCCGACCGCGAACACATCAACCTGTCCGAGTACCTGTTCGGCATCGGGGTGCTGACCCGTGCGCTGGCCGGACTGGGCGAACACCTCACCGGAGAGAACCGATGAGCGACGACCACGCGCGCACGGTACGGGAACTCGTCGTGCGGATGTGCGCCAACCCGGAGGGCGGACACCTCGGCGGCTCGATGTCCATGGTCGAGATCCTGGTGACCCTCTACCGTGACGTGCTGAGGATCGACCCGAAGCGGCCCCAGGACCCGGACCGCGACATCCTGCTGCTGAGCAAGGGCCACGGCGCGATCGGACTGTACGCCGTCCTGGCGGAGCGGGGCTTCTTCCCCGAGGAACTGCTGGCGAGCTACGGCACTGCGGACAGCATGTTCACCGCGCACCCCAATCCGGCCGTCCCCGGGGTCGAGATGCCGACCGGGTCGCTCGGCCACGGACTGCCGCTCGGTGTCGGCTTCGCGCTCGCCGCACGGCTGGACGGGAGCGACCGGCGCTGCTTCGTCGTGCTCGGCGACGGCGAACTGCAGGAGGGCTCGGTCTGGGAGGCCGCGATGGCGGCCGGCGCCCAGGGCCTGGACCGGCTGGTGGCGATCGTGGACCGCAACGGCCTCCAGATCAGCGGCGACACCGAGGAGACCATGGGCCTGGAGCCGCTCGGGGACCGCTGGCGCAGCTTCGGCTGGACGGTGCTCGACGTCGACGGACACGAGCCGGACCAGGTGCGTACGGCCCTGTCGCGCGTCCCGCACACCCCGGGCAGACCGACCGTGCTGCTGGCCCGCACGGTCAAGGGCAAGGGACTGCCCTACATCGAGGGCCAGGCCCGCAGCCACTACGTCCGGCTCACCGAGCGCGGGCACCGGCGTGCCCGTGCGGCGGTGCTGCGCGGCGAACGACCCTGAACGGAGACGACATGTCCGTCGTGACAGCCGAACCCACCGCGTCCGCCGAACCCACCGCGTCCGCCGAACTCACGGCGTCCACCGATCCCACCGAGGCCCGCGCGGGCCGGGAGGTGTACCGGGACGTCCTGGTCGAGTTGATGGGCCGGGACGAACGCCACGTCTGCCTGGACAGCGACACCGGTCTGTTCTCCGCCACCGCATGGGGCGAGAGCGCGCCGCGTTACCTCAACCTCGGTATCGCGGAACAGAACCTGATGGGTGTGGCGGCGGGACTCGCCAGGTCCGGCCGCATCCCCTTCGTCAACACCATGGCGACCTTCGCCGCCACCCGCGCGCTGGAGGCGGTGAAGCTCGACATCGCCTGGAACGACCTGCCGGTACGGATCGCCGCCACCCACGGCGGGCTGTCCGCCGGACATCTCGGGTCCACCCACCACGCGTTGGAAGACCTCGGCGTCATGCGGATGCTGCCGAACATGACGGTGCTGGTCCCCGCGGACGGTCCCGCCACCGACACCCTGGTCCGGGCCGCCGCGGAGCTGCCGGGACCGGTGTACCTGCGCCTCGGACGCGGCGCCACGCCGAGCCTGCCGCCGGAGGCGGAGCCGGTACGGATCGGGGTCGCGCAGCGCCTGCGCCGAGGCACCGACGTGACGCTGATCGCCACCGGACCGCACCCCGTGCTCACCGCGGTGGAGACCGCCGACGAACTGGCCCGCGCCGGGATCGACGCGGCCGTGCTCAACATGCACACCGTCAAACCGCTCGACCGGGAGGCGATCGTCGAGGCCGCCACCCGTACCCGCGGAATCGTCACCGTCGAGGAGCACTGGGCGGCCGGGGGTCTCGGCTCCGCCGTGGCCGAGGTCGTGGCCGACCTCGGCGTCGCCTGCCCCGTACGGCGAGTGGCGGTCGCCGACAGGTTCGCCGCCGGCACCGGAGGGCACCGGCATCTGCTGGCGCGCAACGGGATCTCCGCCGCGACGGTGACCGGGCACGTACGACGGCTGCTGGCCTGAACTCCCCCTCAGCGCACTGCACCCCATGATCCGGGACCCGGATCATGGGGTGCAGTGCGCTGAGGGGGAGGGGCTCACCGGGCGGGGAACGCCCCGGCCCACTCGGTGTCGGCGATCTCCGAGGCACGCTCCCAGTGCGGCGTGTAGTCCGTCGTCGCGGCGATGGCGGCCAGCGCCTCGCGGTGCTGCCAGACCTTCTCGAACGCGTCGGCGTACCGGTCGAGCAACGGGCCCGACTCCGGGTGCAGATGAGCCTTCTGGATCGTGAAGGAGTCGTCCAGGACCCGCAGGGTGGCCGGGAAGTCCTCGGCACGGTAGGGACGGTCCACGACGCCGGGCAACGCCCACGGGTAGGCGCCGAACCCGCGCCGGCCGGTGAACACCCGCTGCGCGGGCAGCGGTTGCAGCTGGTAGGGCACGGCGGGCACCCCTTCGGCACGCAGGGCCCGCTGGACGACGGCCCGCAGCGGGCCCGCGTACGCGTCGGCCAGTCCGAAGGCGGCGGGACTCACCCGGATGCGCAGGATGTGCCAGGCATGGGTGCGGTCCCGCGGTACCTCGGGCACCAGGAAGCCGGGGTACGCGGCCAGCCGCCCCAGCAGCCGGCGGACGTTCTCCTCGCGGACGGCCGTCTCGGCGGGGAGCCGCGCGAGTCGGCTGCGGGTGAAGGCCGCCTGCACCGCGTTCGGTTTGCAGTTCCAGCCCAGCAGATGCGCCACGTAACTGCGTTCGCCGCCCGCCGGAATGAGTTCGCCGAACTGCCGCAGCATCGTCGCCCGCGTCGCCACGTCCGCGTCGTCGGTCGTGATCAGGCCGCCCTCACCGCAGGTGGCGAGGTTCTTGCTGACGTTGAGGCTGAAGGCGTTCACCGCGCCGAACGAGCCCACGGACCGGCCCCGGTACCGGGCGCCGTGCGCCTGAGCCGCGTCCTCGACCACGGTGATCCCGTGCCGGTCGGCGATCGCGGTGATCTCGTCCAGCTCGGCGGGCAGACCGTGCAGATGGACCACGACGATCGCCTTGGTCCGGCCGGTGATCGCGGCCTCGACCGCCGCGGGGTCCAGATTGAACGTGACGGGGTCGATGTCCACGAACACCGGTACGGCCATGAGGTGCAGCGGGGCGGCGGCGCTGCCGATGAAGCTCAGGGCGGGCACGATGACCTCGTCGCCGGGCTCCACCCCCGCGGCGCCCAGCGCGACCGACAGCGCGGCGGTTCCGTTGCTCACCGCCACGCAGTGCTCCGTGCCGACGTGCCGCGCCCACTCCCGCTCCAGGCCCGTGATCTCCTGCTCGCCCGACGAGGCGGAGGTGAACCGGCCGGACCGCAGGACCCGGTGGACCGCCTGCTCGTCCTGGTCGGTCACCATCGGCCAGGGCCTGATCCCGAGTTTCCTGGGTACGGCCCGGCCACCGCCGAACATCGCCAGGTCGACCGTCGGCTGGACCGTCTGCTGGATTGTCACCGCTGAGCCTCTTCTCGATGTGATTCCGTCCGTACGTCGCGCATGTCATCGTCCGCGCGCGCCGTCGCGTCCGGCGGCAATCGCACCGGCAATTCGGCCGCGTTCCTCCGCCGGGGCTCCGTCGAATTGCCGCTCCGACTGCCGCAGACGGCGAACGCCGCTCGCTAACTTCGTTCCTGATTCCAGACCGGACTCGGAATGAGGGAATACGTGAGCAGCCCTTTCGATGAACCGAATTCGAGTGTGGCCGGGGAAACTCCGGTCACCCGGCACCAGCGTGTCCTGTGCCGCCTGGTCGCCGATGTGCTCGGGGTGAGCGACGTCGGTATCGACGACGGGTTCGTGGCGCTCGGCGGAGACAGCATCATCGCCATGCAACTCGTCAGCCGGGCACGGAAGGCCGGTCTGCGGATCACCGTCGGCGACGTGCTGACACGGCGGGACATGGCGGCGCTGGCGCAGACGGCCACCACGCTGGACCGGGAGCCGGCGCCCGTCGCGGACAGCGGGGTGGGGCCGGTCGTCACCACGCCCATCATGCACTGGCTCCGGGAACGCGGCGGTGTGCTCGACACCTACAACCAGTTCGCGGTCCTGCGCACCCCGGCGGGGCTGACGCAGCCCCGGCTGATCGCGATGACACAGGCCCTGCTCGACCACCACGACGTCCTGCGCCTGCGGCTGTCCGTGCCCGACGACGGGGCGGACTGGGCGCTGGAGACCCTGCCCGCGGGCGCGGTCGACGCAGGCTCCGCCGTCCGGCGGACCGACGTGGCGGGGCGCTCCGAACAGGACGTGGCCGCGCTGGTCCGGCAGGAGTCGGACGCGGCGCGCGACCGGCTCCGTCCCCGGGAGGGCAACGTCCTCCAGGCCGTGTGGTTCGACGCCGGACCGGACCGCCGGGGCCTGCTCGCCCTGGTCGTCCATCACCTGGCCGTCGACTCGATCTCCTGGCGTGTCCTGGCCGCCGATCTCGCGACGGCCTGGCGGGCGGTCGAGAAGGGCGCCGCGATCGCCCTCGACCCGGTGCCGGCCTCGTTCCGCCGCTGGTCCCAGGTCCTGGCCGAGCAGGCGCACACGCGGACCGCCGTCGCCGAACTCCCCGGCTGGCTGGAGCGGTTGCGTCCCGGCGCCGCCCGGTTCGGCGACCGGCCGAGGGTCCCGGGGCAGGACCTCGAAAGCCGCGACCGGAGCTTCACCGAGTCGCTGCCCGCCGAGTTCACCGAGGCGCTGCTGACCACGGTGCCGTCGCTGTTCAACGCCGGCGTCAACGACGTACTCCTCGCCGGACTCGCGCTGGCGCTGGGCGACTGGCACCGCGCACGCGGCACGGCGGGCGACGGCACCGCACTGCTGCACCTGGAGGGCCACGGCAGGGAGGACGCACTCGCGGAGGTGGATCTCTCCCGGACCGTCGGCTGGTTCACCAGCCTGTTCCCGATCAGGCTCGACCTGGGCGAACCGGACATGGCGGAGGTGCACGCCGCCGGTCCCGCGGTGGGCGACGCGGTGAAGCGCATCAAGGAACAGGTGCGCGGCGTTCCCGACAAGGGGGTCCGCTACAGCCTCCTGCGCTATCTGAACCCGCAGACGGGCGCACTGCTCAAGGAGGCGGCCCAGCCGGAGTTCGTCTTCAACTACCTGGGCCGTTTCGAGGTCGCGGACGACGCCGACTGGTCGGTCGTACCGGAGTACGGGACCGGTCTGGACGACACGGGATCAGGGATGCCCATGGCCCACAGCATCGAGGTCAACGCGGCCACGGTGGACCGGGCGGACGGTCCGGAGCTGCGGGCCACCTGGGCCTGGGCCGACAGCGTCGTGTCCGAGGCGGACACCCGCGAACTGGCGGACGCGTGGTTCCGGATGCTGCGGACCCTGGTCGCGCACGCCCGCGAACCCGGTGCGGGCGGACTCACCCCGTCCGACCTGACCCTGAGCTCGCTCAGCCAGCACGAACTCGAAGAGATCGAATCCGATCTGCGGGCTTTCTGAGGAAGTTGACACTCAAGATGAACCAGTCGGTAGTCGAAGACGTCCTTCCCCTGTCACCCCTGCAGGAAGGCCTTCTCTTTCACGCGCTGTTCGACCGGGAAAAGCACAGTCCCTACCTCGCGCAATTCGCGGTGGATCTCGAAGGGCCGGTGGATTCCGCGCTCCTGAAGGCCGCCGCGGACACCGTGATACGGCGCCACGCCACCCTGCGCTCCGGATTCCGGTACCGGAAGTCGGGCGAACCGATCCGGGTGGTCCGCCGCGAAGTCCCCCTGGACTGGCAGGAGATCGAGATCGGTCAGGAGGACGCGGCGGAACGGATCGCCGAACTGACCGAGCAGGACTGGGACCGCGGCATCGACGTCGGCGGATCGTCGCTGATCCGGTTCACCCTCGTCCGGCACACCGCCGACCACCACCGGCTGCTCGTGACCGCCCACCATCTCCTGCTGGACGGCTGGTCCTTCGCCCTGCTGTTCCAGGAACTCTTCGCGGTGTACTCGCAGGCGGGCGGCACCGAGGGCCTGCCGCCCGTACGTCCCTACCGGGACCACCTGGCATGGCTGGCCCGACAGGACCGGGCCGGCGCGGAGCGGCACTGGGCGGCCGCCCTGGAGGGCGTCGCCGAGCCCACGCTCGTCGCGTCCGCCGACTCCCGCAGCGGTCCGCCGCCCGAGGAGGTCGAGGTGCTGCTGCCGTCGGGGACGACGGCGCTGCTGACCGCGCACGCCCGGCGGAGCCACGTCCTGCTCAACACGGTGTGCCAGGGCGTCTGGGCCGTCCTGGTCGGTTCGCTCACCGGCCGCGACGACGTGGTGTTCGGCTCCACGGTCAGCGGCCGTCCGGCGGAGCTGACCGGCGCGGACTCGATGATCGGGATGCTCATCAACACGGTCCCGGTACGGGTACGGCTGGACCGGGCGGCCTCGTTGAGCGCGCTGTTCGAGCAGATCCAGGCGGGCCGCGCCGCCTCGCTCGACCACGACCACCTCGGCCTGACGGAGATCCAGCGCCTGGCCGGCTTCCCCACCGCGCTCTTCGACACCAACGTCGTCTTCGACAACTTCCCGATGCACGACTACAAGGTCGACTCGCCCGACGGCGAACTCCAGGTGGCCGTCACGTTCCGGGACAGCGCGCACTTTCCGCTGACCCTCGCCGTCGAACCGGGCGAGCGGCTCGCGCTGCGCCTGCACTACCGCCCGGACCTGTTCACCGCCGCACAGGCGGCCGAGCTCGCCGACCGGCTGGTGCTGCTCCTCGAACAGGTGGCGGAGGACCCGGACCGACCGCTGTCCGCGCTGACCCTGCTGTCGCCCGAGCAGCACGACCGGGTCGTACGGCGGTGGAACGACACCGCGGTCGAGCTGCCCGCGGTGACGCTCGCCGAGCTGTGGTCGGAGCAGGTCCGGCGCACCCCGGACGCGCCGGCCCTGGTCGCGGCCGACGAGCGGCTGAGCTACGCCGAACTGGCCGCACGGGTGGACCGGCTGGCGGCGCAACTCGCCCACCGGGGCGCCGGTCCCGACCGGATCGTGGCCGTGGCACTGCCCCGCTCGGTGGACCTGGTGGTCGCGATCCTCGCGGTCGTCAAAGCGGGCGCGGCCTACCTCCCGGTGGACCTGGACCATCCCGCCGGGCGGATCGCCGCGATGGTCGCGGACGCCGGGCCACTCCTCGTGCTGACCGACTCGGAGAACGCCGGCGCCGTCCCCGGCGCCACGCCGAAGCTGCTGCTCGACGAGCCCATCGAGCCGGTCTCCGCCCCCCTCGTGCGACCGCTCCCGGCGCACGCCGCCTATGTCATCTTCACCTCCGGATCCACCGGACGCCCCAAGGGGGTCGTGGTCCCGCACGCCGCCGTCGTCAACCGGCTGCTGTGGATGCAGGACCGGTACCGGCTCACCGGCGCCGACCGGGTCCTGCAGAAGACCCCGGCCGGGTTCGACGTATCGGTGTGGGAGTTCTTCTGGCCACTGATCTCCGGGGCCGCCCTGGTGATCGCGAAGCCCGGCGGCCACCGCGACCCCGCCTACCTCGCCGCACTGATCCGGCGCGAATCGGTGACCGTCACCCACTTCGTGCCCTCGATGCTGCAGGCGTTCCTCCGGGAGCCCGCCGCGGCCCACTGCACGGGCCTGCGCCGGATCATCTGCAGCGGCGAGGCCCTGCCCGCGGAGACACAGCGCGAACTGTTCGCCACGCTCGGCTCCACCGAACTGCACAACCTCTACGGACCGACCGAGGCCGCCGTCGACGCGACCTACTGGCAGTGCCGCCCCGACGACGAGGGAAGTGCGGTGCCGATCGGCCGGCCGCTGGCCAATGTGTCGGCGTACGTGCTGGACGGCGGGCTGCGGCCGGTGCCGCCGGGGGTGGTGGGCGAGCTGTACCTGGGCGGGATCCAGCTCGCCAGGGGATACGCCGGGCGGCCCGCGCTGACCGCCGAGAGATTCGTGGCCTGCCCGTTCGCGGCCGGGGAGCGCATGTACCGGACCGGCGACCTGGCCCGCTGGACCGCCGACGGCGAGCTGGAGTACGTCGGCCGCGCGGACGCCCAGGTGAAGATCCGGGGCTTCCGTGTGGAGCTCGGCGAGATCGAGGCGGTACTGGCCGGCCACCCCGAGGTCGTCCAGGCCGCGGTCGTCCTCAGGGAGGACCGGCCGGGCGACCAGCGCCTGGTGGCGTACGTGGTGCCCCGGTCACCGGGCCTCACCGACCGCGGACTCCGCCGGTTCGCGGCGGACAGCGTGCCCGACTACATGGTCCCCGCCGCGGTGGTCCTGGTCGAGGCCATGCCGACGACGGTGAACGGGAAGCTCGACCGGGCCGCGCTGCCGGAGCCCGACCGCACCGCGCACGCCGTGCGGGAGCCGCGCAGCCCGCGCGAGGAGATCCTGTGCGAACTCTTCGCGGAAGTGCTCGGGGTGCCCCGCGTGGGGATCGACGACCACTTCTTCGACCTGGGCGGGCACTCCCTGCTGGCCCTGCGGCTGCTCTCCCGGATCCGGTCGGTCCTGGGGGAGGGGTTCGAGATCCGGGACCTGTTCGCCGAACCCACGGTGGCCGGACTGGCCCGGCTGACCGGCGCCGCGCGCCCCGCGCTGACCGCCCGGACGGGGACGGAACCGGTGCCGCTGTCGCCCGCCCAGCGGCGGCTGTGGTTCCTGAACCGGATGGAGGGCGACGACGGAACGTACAACGTGCCCGTCGCGGTCCGTCTCACCGGGGCGCTGGACCGGGACGCGCTGGCCCAGGCGCTCGCCGACGTGGTGCGGCGGCACGAGAGCCTGCGCACGGTCTTCCCCGAGGAGGGCGGTGAACCGCACCCGGTCGTGCTGGACTCCGTCCCCGCGATCGAGGTCGTCGAGGTGGCGCAGCCGGACGTCGCCGACGCCATGGCGGAGCGGGTCCGCCACCGGTTCGACCTCACCGCGGACGCGCCCGTCCGGGCCACCCTGTTCCCGCTCGGCCGGGAGGAGCACGTCCTGCTGCTGGTCATCCAGCACATCGCGGCCGACGGCTGGTCCCTGAACCCGCTGCTGAGGGACCTCGGCCTGGCGTACACCGCCCGCCGCGAGGGGAGCGCGCCGGACTGGGCGCCGCAGCCCGTGCGCTACGCCGACTACACGCTGTGGCAGCGAGAACTGCTCGGCGCCGACGACGACCCCAACAGCCTGATGTCCCGTCAGTCCGCCTACTGGCAAAACCGGTTGGCCGACCTGCCGGCGGAGCTGACGCTGCCGGTGGACCGGCCGCGTTCCGCGGTGGCGGCGCACTCCGGTGGCACGGTGGCCATCGACTGGGAGCCGGAGCTGCACCGCGGGCTGCTCGAACTCGCCAGGTCCGCCGGCTGCACGCTGTTCATGGTGCTGCAGGCGGGATGCGCGGCCCTGCTGACCCGGATGGGCGCGGGCACCGACATCCCCTTCGGCACCCCGGTGGCGGGCCGGACGGACAGCGCGCTCGACGATCTGGTCGGGTTCTTCGTCAACACCCTGGTGCTGCGCACCGACACCGCGGGCGATCCGGGGTTCACCGAACTGCTGCGCCGGGTCCGGGACACCGACCTGGAGGCGTTCGCCCACCAGGACGTCCCCTTCGAGCGGCTCGTCGAGGTCCTGAGGCCCGAGCGGTCACTGTCCCGCAACCCCCTGTTCCAGGTCATGATCCAGGTGCAGCACGGCGAGACCACCACCGCGGACTTCGCCGGACTGGAGACCGGCCACGCCCCGGTGAGCTGGGACATCGCGAAGTTCGACCTCAGTCTCGAACTGGTCGACGGGCGCGACGACCGGGGCGCACCGGCCGGACTCACCGGCTACCTGGAGTACGCCGAGGAACTGTTCGACCGGACCACCGCCGAACAGCTCGTGGCACGGCTGCGACGGCTGCTGGAGCAGGTGCTCGCCGCCCCGGAACGGCCGATCGGCGCCGTCGACGTGCTCTCGGACGAGGAACGGCGACGCCTCCTCGCCGAGCGACCCGTGCCCGTACCCGCGCCGCGGACCGTGTTCCTGCCCGACGCGTTCCGGGAGCAGGCCGCCCGTACGCCCGACGCGACGGCGCTGGTCTTCGAGGACACCGCGCTGACCTACGCCGAACTCGACGCACGTGCCACCCGGCTCGCCCGCCACCTCGT
This sequence comes from Streptomyces liliiviolaceus, assembly GCF_018070025.1. NCBI lineage: Bacteria > Bacillati > Actinomycetota > Actinomycetes > Kitasatosporales > Streptomycetaceae > Streptomyces > Streptomyces liliiviolaceus. The sequence continues at coordinate 7,489,685 of NZ_JAGPYQ010000001.1, read as the reverse complement.
GAGCCGGGGCGCGGGCCCGGACCGGGTGGTGGCGGTGGCCCTGCCCAGGACCACGGACCTGGTGATCGCCCTGCTGGCGGTACTGAGGTCGGGCGCCGCCTTCCTCTTCGTCGACCTGGCGTACCCGGCCCGGCGGATCGCCCACCTGCTGGCGGACTCCGCCGCCGCCCTGGTCGTCACCGACAGCGCGTCCGCCGCGTCGCTGCCCGTACCCGACCCGGTGCTCGTCGACCGCCCCGCACCCGACGGCGAATCGCCGGAGGAACTCACGGTCGCGCTCGCCGCGGACCATCCGGCCTACGTCGTCTACACCTCGGGGTCGACCGGTGTGCCCAAGGGCGTGATGGTGACGCACGGCGGACTGGCCAACCTGCTCGCCTTCTACCGCGAGGAGGTCGTCGCCACCGCCGAGCGGACCCGCGACTCGGGGCGCTGCCGCATGGCGCTGACCGCGTCCCTCTCCTTCGACACCTCGGTCGTCGCCCTGCTGTGGCAGGCCGTCGGCCACGAACTCCACCTGATCGGCGACGACACCCGCCGCGACCCCGCCGCCATGGCCCGCTACCTGGACCGGTGCGGCATCGACGCCCTGGACGTGATGCCCAGTTACGCCGAGGAGCTGATCCGGCAGGGGATGCTCGACCCGGACCGGACGCCGCCGGCGGTGCTGATGACCGGCGCGGAGACGGTGGGCGAGAAGCTGTGGACACGGCTCCGGGAGACCGGGGGGATCACCGCCTACAACATCTACGGACAGACCGAGACCACGGTCGACTCCCTCTTCTGGACGACGGACGACGGCGACCGCCCCCTGATCGGCCGGCCGATCCCCGGCGTGGACGTGTTCGTGCTCGACCCGGCCCTGCGTCCCGTCCCGCCGAAGGTGATCGGCGAACTGTACGTCGCGGGGGCCCAGTTGGCGCGCGGCTATGTGAACCGCCCCGGTCTCACCGCCGAGCGGTTCGTCGCGAACCCGTTCCGCTCCGGCCGGCGCATGTACCGCACGGGCGACCTGGTCCGGTGGACCGACGACGGTGCGCTGGAGTTCCTCGGCCGGGCCGACGACCAGGTCAAGATCCGCGGTTTCCGCGTGGAACTCGGCGAGGTCGAGGCGGCACTGGCCCGCCACGAGGAGGTCGCGCACGCGGTGGCGGTCCTGCGCGAGGACCGGCCCGGGGACGCACGGCTCGTCGGCTACGTGCTCGCGCGGGACACGGAACCCGACGTGCGACGGGTGCGCGAGTTCGTACGGCAGAACCTGCCGGACCACATGGTGCCCGCCGCGATCGTCGTCATCGACGAACTGCCGCTGACCCCGAACGGAAAGGTCGACGTCGCCGCGCTGCCGGAACCGGTCTACCCCACCGGCACCCGGCGCGCACCGCGCACCCTCCGCGAGGAGCTGCTGTGCGGACTGTTCGCGGACGTGCTCGGCCGTGACGAGGTGGGCATCGACGACGGCTTCTTCGAGCTCGGCGGCCACTCCCTGCTGGCCGTGCGCCTCAGCAGCAGGGCGCGCTCCGTGCTGGGCGTGGAACTGCCGGCCCGGCTGCTGTTCGCCACCCCGACCGTGGCCGGGCTGGCGGACAGCCTCGACGAAGTGCTCCCCGGCAGGCCCGCGCTCCGGGCGGGAAAGCGCCCGGACGTGCTGCCGCTGTCCTACGCCCAGCAGCGGCTGTGGTTCCTCGACCAGTGGGAGGAGACGGGCACCAGCTACAACCTCCCCGTCGCCCTGCGCCTGTCGGGTCCGCTGGACCGGGACGCCCTCCAACAGGCGTGGTCCGACGTCATCGACCGGCACGAGAGTCTGCGGACGGTCTTCGTCGAACGGGGCGACCGGCCGGCGCAGTCGGTGCTCGCGCCGGGCACGTTCCGGCCGGTACTGGTGCACCGCGAGGTGCCCGGGGCCGAACTCGGTGCGGCGATCCGCACGGCGGCGGACCAGCGCTTCGACCCGGCCGCACAACCTCCCCTGGCCGCCCACCTGTTCACGACGGGCCACGAGGAGCAGGTCCTGCTGCTGGTGTTCCACCACATCATCTGCGACGGCTGGTCGCTCGACCCGCTCCTGCGCGACCTCTCCACCGCCTACGCCGCCCGCACCCGGGGCGAGACTCCGCGCTGGGACGAACTGCCGGTGCAGTACGCCGACCACGCGCTGTGGCAAAGGGAGTTGCTGGGCAGTGAGGACGACCCCGACAGTGTGCTGTCCCGTCAGCTGACCCACTGGCGCGAGCGGCTGGCCGGTCTCCCGGTGGAACTGGCCCTGCCGACGGACCGGCCGCGACCCGAGATCAGCGACTACGCGGGCGGAACGGCGGACATCGAGTGGGGTCCCGACCTCCACCGAAGCCTGCTCGCGCTCGCCCGGGAGCACCACTGCACGCTGTTCATGGTGCTCCAGGCCGCGTGCGCCGCCCTGCTCGGCAGGCTGGGCGCGGGGGAGGACATCCCGATCGGCACCCCGGTGGCCGGCCGCACGGACGACGCCGTCGACGACGTCGTCGGGTTCTTCGTCAACACGGTGGTCCTGCGCACCGACCTCTCGGCGGACCCGAGCTTCGCGGAACTGCTCGCCCGGGTCCGGGCCACCGACCTGGCGGCCTACGAGCACCAGGACGTCCCGTTCGAGCGGCTGGTGGAAGAGCTGAACCCACCGCGCTCGCCCGGCCGCCACCCGCTCTTCCAGATCATGGTCCAGCTCCAGCACGCGGGCGCCGGTCCGCGGTTCCCCGGGCTGCGGGCGTCCGACTGGCCGGTCCCGTCGACCACCGCGAAGTTCGACCTGGTCGTCGACGTGGAGGAGCGGCTCGACCAGGACGGAGCACCGGCCGGACTGACCGGGGCCCTGATGTACTCGACCGCGCTGTTCGACGCCTCGACGGGCGAACGGCTCGCGGACGGCCTGCGCCGGCTGCTCACCCAGGCGGCCGAGGACCCGCGACGGCCGCTCGCCGAGTTCGACGTACCACCTGTCCGGGACGGGCGATCCGATGACCGGCGGTCCGGTGACGTCTCCGCAGACATCTCCGTCGGCATCTCCGTCGGCATCTCCGCCGACGACTCCGGTGACGGCACCGCGCGCCCGGCTCCGCCGCGGGCCGCGGCACCGGCCGGCACCGGGCCGCGTACGGCGACCGAAGAAGTGCTCAGCGGGCTGTTCGCCCAGGTGCTCGGCCTGGACTCGGTCGAGGTCGACGGCAACTTCTTCGCCCTGGGCGGGCATTCGCTGCTGGCCACCCAGCTGATCTCCCGGGTGCGCTCGACCCTGGGGCTGGAACTGCCGGTCCGCGAACTCTTCCGGGCCCCGACCGTGGCCGGGGTCGCCGTGTACCTCGCGACGGCCCGGCCCGCCCGGCCGGCGCTGCGGCCCGCCGCATCCCGCTGACAGCGGGCGTTCACCGACACACCTGGGAGACGGACCTCATGCTCACCATGTTCGGACTGGAACAGCTGGAAGAAGCGGTGTACCGGGAGATGCGCGGTTCGCCGCCCCCGGTCGCCGAGGAGATCGCCGACCGGCTGGCCGTCGCGCCGGACCTGGTCCGCGCCTGCCTGGACCGGCTGCTCGAACTCGGCCTGCTGCGGCCCTCGTTCGAGGTGCCCGGCCGCTACGCGGTGGTGGACCCGGTCCTGAGCCTGCAGCAGTCGCTGGCCGGCCAGCACGAGGAGCTGATGCGCCGGCAGCGGCGGATCGCCGAGACCCACGCCGAGGTCGTCCGCCTGCTGATGTCCGACGCCTCCGGCCGGTCGGGCAGGGCCGAACAGGTCGAACGGCTGCTGGGGATGGACGAGGTGCAGTGCCGGGTGGACCGGCTGACGGGCGAGGCCACCCGCGAGGTGCTGACGCTCCGGCCCGGTGGCGCGCTGTCGGCGCCTGAACTCATGGCGGCCCGCCGCAACGACGCGGCGCTGCTGAGCCGCTCGGTGTCGATCCGGACCGTCGGCACGGACACCGGCTCCTACGACGCCGCGACGATGGCGCACGTGCACTGGCTGACCGGCAACGGGGGCCGGTTCCGCCGCTCCGGGGCGCCGCTGCCGAGGATGGTCCTGTTCGACGGTTCCGTCGCACTGGTCCCCCTCGACCCGCGGAACACGACGGCGGGCGCGCTCCAGGTCACCGACCCCGGCCTCGTCGCACCCCTGCTCGCCCTGTTCGAACAGATCTGGTCGTCGGCCACCCCGCCGGACGCCGGACGGCCCGCGGCGGACGACGCCCTGAACGGCAAGGAACTGGCGCTGCTCAGGCTGGTCGCCGAAGGGTGCACCGATGCCGCCGCGGCCGGCCGGCTGCACGTCTCGCACCGCACCGCCCGACGCATGATGGCGGCCCTGATGGAGCGCCTGGGCGCCCGCAGCCGCTTCGAGGCCGGGGTCAAGGCCGCCCGACTCGGCTGGCTCTGACCCCCCGAGCGACCCCCGCGCGGGCCCGCCGCACCCACCTGTGACACCACCTTGAGCCGCGCACCCACCTGTGACACCACCTTGAAAGGACCATCCCGTGAACAACCCGTTCGACGACGAATCAGGCTCCTATCTCGTCCTGACCAACGCGGAGCGACAGCACTCCCTGTGGCCCGCGGACATCGACATACCCGCCGGATGGTCCACCGTCTTCGGCGCGGCGACGCGTGCCGCGTGCCTCGCCCATGTCGAGGAGAACTGGACGGACATGCGCCCGGCGTCCCTCGTGGCCGCGACGAACGGGGCCTGACCGATGGCAGCCGACGACATCCCTACCGCCGGGCCGACGCCCGCCGGGCCGACGCCCGCCGCGCCGACGCCCGTCGCGCCGACGCCCGTCGGAGCGTCACGATGAGCGGCGTACGGGACACGACGATGGTGCCCCTGCACCGGACGCCGCACGCCGAACGGACCCTGGTCGGCCTGAGCTTCTTCGGCGGCGGCACGGCCGCCTACCGGCCGTGGACCGCGCACCTGCCCCCCGCGACCGACCTGGTCGTGCTCTGCTACCCCGGCAGGGAGGGCAGGTTCGTCGAGCCCTTCGCCCGCGACTGGTCCGAGCTGGTGGACGATGTCGCGCACTCCCTGCGGGCGGCCGACCTCGGCCCGTACGTCCTCTTCGGGCACAGCATGAGCGGTTGGACGGCCTTCGACGTCGCCGCCCGGCTGGAGACGGACGAGGCGCACCGGCCCGAAGCGCTCGTCCTGTCCTCCTGCAACGCACCGGACCGCGGTCTGACCGACAGCGAACGCTCTCCGGCGGCCGAGGACGGCGACGAGCGGCTGCTGGAGTGGATGGGGACGCACGGCCTGCTGCCCCCGCACGTCCGGGAGAGCGCCGACCTGACCGAGGTGGCGCTGGAGCTGATGCGCGCCGACATCGCTGTCCGGGACACCTTCGTCCACAGCGGCGCCACGGTCGGTGTGCCGCTCCAGGTGTTCTCCGGCGCAGGCGATCCGCTGATCCACGCCGACGCGGGTCCCCGGTGGAACGCCCTGACCTCCGGCCCGTACCGGCACGACGTGCTCGGCGGCGGCCACTTCTACACGCCCGAGATCTGGCAGACCCTCCCGAGCCGGATCGCCCCCGTCCACGCCGCCGCAGCCGGCCCTGCCTCCTGAGGAGTTACCTCGTGTCCCCAGTGCCTCCAGTGCCTCCTGTGTCCTACGCCCAGCGCAGGCTCTGGTTCCTGAATCGCGTGGACGGCCGGTCGGCGGTCTACAACTGCTCCCTCGTGATCCGGGCGAGAGGTGAACTGGACCGCACCGCCCTGGCGGCGGCGCTCACCGACCTGGCGGACCGGCACGAAGTGCTGCGCACGGTGTATCCCGGGGTCGACGGCGAACCCGTACCGCGCGTGTCCGACCGGCGGCCCGAGCTGGACGTGGTCGCGTGCGAGGAGGGCGGGCTCACCGACGCGCTCTCCTCGGCCGTCGACCGCGGGTTCGACCTGACGACGGATCTCCCGGTGCGGGCGACGGTGTTCACGACGGCGCCACGCGAACACGTACTGGCGCTGGTGATCCACCACATCGCCTGCGACGAGTGGTCCTGGGAGCCGCTGCTCACCGACCTGGCCACGGCCTACCGGGCCAGGACCGCGGGGGAGTCCCCGCGGTGGACGCCCCTGCCCGTGAGCTACCCGGACTACGCGGTGTGGCAGCGGGAGCTGCTGGGCGACCAGGACGATCCGGCGAGCCTCCTCGCGGCGCAGCTGTCCTTCTGGCGGGAACGACTGGCCGGGCTGCCCGCCGAGCTGGACCTGCCGTTCGACCGGCCGCGCCCCGCCGTGGCGGACCACCGCGGCGACCAGGTACCGCTGAAGCTCGACGCCGAGCTGCACCGGCGCCTGACCGAGGTCGCCGCCGATCACGGGTGCACCACGTTCATGGTGCTGCAGGCCGGGCTGGCGGTCCTGCTGTCCCGGCTGGGGGCCGGGACGGACATCCCGATCGGCACACCGGTGGCGGGACGGCTCGACGAGGCGCTGGAAGACGTGGTGGGTTTCTTCGTGAACACCCTGGTGCTGCGCACCGACGTGTCCGGCGATCCGACCTTCACCGAGCTGCTGCACCGGGTGCGGGACGCGGACCTCGCCGCCTACGACCACCAGGACATCCCCTTCGAGCGGCTCGTCGAGGACCTGAACCCGCAGCGGTCACTGGCCCGGCATCCGCTCTTCCAGGTCATGCTGACCCTGTCCAGGGGCGAGGAGGCCACGCTCGCGCTGCCGGGCCTGGAGTGCACCGAACTGCAACTGGACGCGCAGGTAGCGAAGTTCGACCTGTCCGCCGACTTCCGGGAGAACCACACACCGGACGGGAACGCCGCGGGCATCGACGGCTCCCTCGAATACGCCACCGGCCTGTTCGACCGGGCCACCGCCGACCTCGTCGCCGATGCCCTGCCCCGGCTGCTGTGGCACCTCGTGTCGGCACCGGACCGGCCCACCGGCGAGGCCGACCCGCTCTCCGCCGAGCACCGCCACCAGGTCCTCGACGTATGGAACGACACCGGCACGCCCACGTCGTCGGCCACCGCGCCGGAGCTGTTCGAGGAGCAGGCCGCGCGAACCCCGCGGGCGACCGCGCTGGTGTGCGGGAGCACGAGCCTCACCTTCGCCGAACTGAACGACCGGGCCAACCTGCTCGCGTACCGCCTGCGCGCCCTGGGAGCCGGGACGGAACGGGTGGTCGGGCTGGCCCTGCCGCGGTCGGCCGACTCCGTCGTGGCGATGCTGGCGGTGCTCAAGACCGGCGCGGCCTATCTGCAGCTCGATCTCGAATACCCGCCGGACCGGATCGCGCACATGCTGCGGGACACCGCCCCGGTCGCCGTCGTCACGGACACCGCGACCGCGGCGGCGTACGGGCTCGGCGCGCTGCCCGCGGTGTTCGTCGACCGGCTGGAGACACCGGCCGGTCCCGTGGCGGACCTTGACTGCCGCGTGCTGCTGGACAGCGTGGCGTACGTCATCTACACGTCCGGCTCGACCGGCCGCCCCAAGGGCGTGCTGACACCGCACTCCGCGCTGAGCAACCTGTACGCCTTCCACCGCGCGGGGCTGCTCGCGCGCACCGAGGCCGCCGCGGGCCGGCGGCTGAGGTCCGCCGTCACCGCCTCGCTGTCGTTCGACACGTCGTGGGAGGCACTGTTCTGGATGCTCGCCGGACACGAACTCCACGTGATCCGGGACGACATCCGGCGGGACGCCGCCGCGCTGACGGCCTACGTCGGGGCCGCCGGGATCGACGTCCTCGACGTCACCCCCACCTACGCGGAGCATCTGCTCGACGAGGGCCTGCTGTCCGGACCGGGTGCGCCGCTGGTGCTGCTGCTCGGCGGGGAAGCCGCCGGGCAGTCGCTGTGGAACCGGGTGCGGGAGGCGTCCGGGACGCTCTGCTACAACCTCTACGGTCCCACGGAATGCACCCTGGACGCGCTGTGGTGGGACGCCGCGGACAGCCCGCACCCGCTGATCGGCAAACCGATCGGCAACACCAGGGTCTTCGTGCTCGACGAGCGACTGCGCCCCGTCGCACCGGGTGTCCCGGGCGAGTTGTACGTGAGCGGCCCCGGCGTGGCCCGCGGCTATCTGAACCGCCCGGCGGCCACCGCCGAACGGTTCGTCGCCTGCCCCTGGGCCCCGGAAGGGGAGCCGGGGAGCCGCATGTACCGCACCGGTGACCTGGTCCGGTGGGACCACCGGGGCAGGCTGGACTACCTGGGCCGCGCCGACGACCAGGTCAAGGTGCGGGGCTTCCGCATCGAACTCGGCGAGGTGGAGGCCGCGCTGACCCGCTGCCCGGAGGTGGCGCAGGCCGCCGTCGCCGTACGGGAGGACGCCCGGGGCGACAAGCGGCTGGTGGGGTACGTACAGCCGGCCGGGGACCGGGCGCCCGAGGCGCGCGAACTGCGCGGGTGGCTGTCCTCGATCCTGCCCGACCACATGATCCCGTCGTTCTTCCAGCCGGTGACACGGCTGCCGATGACCCCCAACGGGAAACTCGACCGGGACGCGCTGCCGCCCCCGGACTTCGCACACCGTCCCGCGTCCCGCGGTCCGCGCGGACCCCACGAAGAAGCCCTCTGCGGGCTGTTCGCGGAGGTGCTGGGGCTGGACCGGGTCGGCGCCGAGGAGAACTTCTTCGAGCTGGGCGGTCACTCCCTGCTCGCCACCCGACTGCTCTCCCGGACACGCGCGGTGCTGGGCGGGCAGCTCACCGTCCTGGACCTGTTCCAGGCACCCACCGTCGCCGAACTGACGGACCGGCTCGCCGCGGGCACCCGGCACGATCCCCTGTCGGTGCTGCTCCCCTTGCGGACGGGAGCCGACCGGCCGGCGGTGTTCTGCGTGCATCCGGCCGCCGGGATCAGCTGGAGCTACGCGGGCCTGCTCGGCCACCTCGATGCCGGCCACCCCGTGTACGGCCTGCAGTCGAAGGGCCTCACCGATCCGGCGGCGACCGGCCGCCCCTGGCGCGAGACGGTCGAGGAGTACGCGCGGCAGATCCGGTCCGTGCAGCCCGAGGGGCCCTACCGGCTGCTCGGCTGGTCCTTCGGCGCCGTGGTCGCCCACCTGCTGGCCACCGAACTGCAGGCCCAGGGAGCCGAGGTCGACCTGCTCGCACTGCTCGACGGCTACCCGCCCGAATCGACACCCGGCCACCCACCCCTCGTCGACGGCACCTCCGAGACGTACACCGAGCTGCTGCACTCCCTGGGGTACGACCTCTCCGCGCTCGGCGGAGAACCACTGGGGCACGAGGCCTACGAGCGGACGCTCCGCACGCCGGGCGGCCCGCTCGAACGGCTGACGCAGGAAGAGGCCGCCGCGCTGGCCCGGGTGTTCGTGGACAACGACCGGATCCACGAAGAACTCCGGCCGGGGACGTACCGGGGTGACCTGGTGTTCTTCTCCGCCACGGAGGGAAGACCACAGGACGCGCCGCCGCCCGGGTCCTGGCGCGGCCATGTGACCGGCCGGCTCGAAGTCCACGAGATCGCCTGCGCCCACGGTGAGATCACCCGGGCTGAGCCGATCGCGCGCATCGGCGCCGTGCTCGCCGGGAAGCTCGCCCTGCTCGACGGTTCGCGGCCCACGGCGGGTGAACGATGACCGGCACGTCCCAGCAGAGCCCGGTCGACCAGGGCCCGTCGCACCAGAGCCCGGTCGACCAGAGCCCGGTCCACCAGAGCTCGGTGGCCGGACGCGAGTTCCGGCTGTTCTGGTTCGGGGAGACCACCAGCCTGCTCGGCAACGGGATCGCCGTGGTCGCGCTGCCCTTGGTCGCCGTGATCACCCTGCACGCCGACACGTTCGTCGTCGGCATGCTGACGTCGGTCGCCTATCTGCCCTGGCTGATACTCGGCCTGCCCGCGGGCGCGTGGGTGGACCGCCTGTCCCGCCGCCCGGTGATGCTGGCCTGCGACGCCGTCTCCTTCGTCACGTTCGTCAGTGTGCCGGTCGCGGCCTGGGCGGGCGTCCTCACCGTTCCCCATCTGCTCGTGGCCGCCTTCACCGGCGGTTGCGCGAACGTCTTCTTCACCACCGCGCACCGCGCGTATCTGCCGACCCTGCTCCGGGACGAGGAACTCCTGGCCGGCAACGCGCGGTTGCAGGGCAGTGAGTCCACGGCGGAGGTCATCGGCCCCGGCCTGGCCGGAGTCCTGGTGCAGGCCTTCGGAGCCGTCGCCGGGCTGCTGGCCAACGCCCTGAGTTTCGTGGTGTCGTGGCTCTGTCTGCGGGCGATCCGGACGGTCGAGCCGCCGCCCCTGCCGCCCCCGGCGGTCCGCAGGCGCCGGCTGCGCACCGAGGTCGGCGACGGCCTGAGATTTCTGTTCCGGGACCCCATTCTGCGTACCCTCGCGGTCTTCAGCGCGGTGTCCAACATCGCGTTGACCGGCCTGAGTTCGATCGAAGTGGCGTTCCTGGTACGGACGGTCGGTGTCGGCGAGGCCGTCCTCGGCGCGGTGCTGACGCTGTGCGGCCTCGGCGGGGTCCTCGGAGTGGTGCTGTCCCACCCGGTCTCCCGCCGGCTCGGCACCGCACGGGCCGCGCTCGTCTTCCAGCTGTGCGCCGCGCCCTTCACGCTGCTCTTCCCGCTGACCGGTCCGGGCGCCGGCCTCGCGTTCTTCGTCGTCGGCGGAGTCGGCGGCGGCGCGGGAGTGGTCGCGGCGAGCATCATCACCGACACCTTCCGCCAGCGGTACTGCCCACCGGACCTGATCGGGCGCATCAGCGCGAGTGCGGCCGTGATCAGTTTCGGCGCCATCGCCGTCGGTGGACTCCTCGGCGGCGCACTGGGCGAATTGTTCGGCGTCCGGGAAACGCTCTGGGCGATGAGCGGGCTGCAAGTGCTGTCGACGGCCATTCTGCTGTTCAGCCCCATCCGAAAACTGCGCGATTTCCCCGAATCCGAACGCGCAATTCTTGCGGCTGAGACCGAAAAGGCCGTGTCCTAAAGGGTCCTGGCCGTTTCCGCACACCGCCGGAGGCTTTTCTCGGCGTACTGCATAAGTAAGCTGTTGATAGCGAAGAAAGAACGCACAGAGCTCATCGAAGCGAGGTTTTCATGCAAGAGGGAAGCTCTTTGGAGAATCTTCCGGCCGCAGTTGTTCTGCGGGACGACCTGGATATCGATCTGCTGAACGCGGATCTCGCGGAGCTGAGCGGTTCCGAGTTCTGGGCATTGCAGCGGTCCTTCGAGGACGGCGTCGTCGGGGAGGAATCCGATGTGGACTGGAAGGTCCTCTCCCTGCGCGCCCCGGGCGGGGACGTCCGGCGCACCGACCCCGGCGGCCCGGGACGCGACTGGTTCGCCGACACGCCCCTGATGGCGAAGGCGCCCTACCTCGGCCGGATCCTGTCCGAACTGGGCACCGAACTGCGCAGCGTCCGGCTGATGGCCCTGGCCCCCGGGGTGTCCGTCCCGGAACACTCCGACACCCCGATCGGCCTCCCCTACGGCTACGTACGGCTGCACATCCCGCTGGTCACCAACCCCGGGGCCGTGCTGGTGATGGACGGCACGGAACAGCGCTGGCAGCCGGGAACGCTCTGGTACGCCGACTTCGACCGGCCGCACTCCGTACGCAACGAAGGGGACCGGGCCAGGATCCACCTGGTCGCGGACTGCGCGACCAGCGACAGTCTGCTGGCCCTGTTCCCGGAGAGCTTCCGGGCGGCGCTGCCGGCCAGCGACATCGCCTACTACCGGCCCGTCCTGCCCCTGACCCGGACCGAACTCGCCGAGTTCGGCTGCCGCTTCGACGTCCCGTTCTCCTTCATGGAGTGGGGACTCCAGGTGGTCGACGACCGGGAGAGCGACCTCGTCGCCGAGGTGAGCGCCGAGGACGACGGGCTCGTCCTGCGCGTCGAGGGGCGCGCGCCCGTGGAGCTGCTCCACCTGGGCGCCGGCGAGTTCCGGCTGCTCGGCTGGAGCGAGGAACGGCTGCTGCGCCTCGACCTCTTCGACGACGGCCCGCGGGTGGAGTTCTCCACGCGGCGCGGACGCCGGCGCCAGGTCGTCACCCGCCCGGCGCACCGGCTCGCCACGGTCTGACGGCCCGAACCGCCGACCACCACCCGCCCACGACCACCAGTCCACCCATGGACGACCACCGCTTGGGGAAAGTCATGCAGACACTGACCGAAACGCCCGCCCTCGTCGAGAACGGCTTCGCCCGCTGGGACCTCGCCGAGGAGTTCGGGATCTCCGAATCCGACGCGGCCTTCCAGAACCTGCGCGCCGAGTTCGTCGACCTGCCACCGGACCCGTACGCGACGGAGGAGGGACGCAACCGCCGCTACGCCCGCGGTGTCTTCCTCCCCTGGTCACGGGAGTTCAGCTGGATACCGGACACGCACCTCGGTGACCAGGGCTGGATGAACGGCTACTGGCAGGCCGACCACAACCCCGACTACGTCGGCGTGGTCCGCAAGCTGCCCGCGATGAGCGAGTCCGCCCGGAACAACCCGATCATCCACGAGATCCTCTCCTTCGACTACGCACAGACGCGCTGGTCGCAGGACGACGCGTCGTTCCCGCTGCACGTCGGGGTGCACCTGATCAAGCTGGCGGTGGACGACCCCGGGCACGAGGCCATCTCCTCGCCCAACGAACTCCACCAGGACGGCGAGCCGTTCGTCTTCGCGCACCTGGTCTACCGCCGCAACGTCGTCGGCGGGTCGAACATGATCGCGCCGCCGAAGTACCGGGGCAAGCTGCCCGAGGACGTGCCCGCCGGCGAGGCCTTCGCCGAGTTCGAACTGACGAAGCCGCTGGAGTCGTACGGCGTCACCGACGAGAAGGTCAGCCACTACGTGGCCCCCATCAGGCGCGGGGCCGGACCGGAGACGGGCGAGCGCGCGGTGATCCTCGTCGACTTCACCCCGATGCGCCAGCACATCTGAGACGGATTCCGCACCATCCGACTGTCCATGTGAATGTCCGTGCTGAGCCGAGGAGGGCGAAAGCCCATGAAAGACAGCCGATCCCGGGCGATGTCCGAGATGCAACTGCTCGACTGCACCTTGCGCGACGGTGCCTACGCCGTCGATTTCGAGTTCGACGAGAATTTCGTGGTCGAACTTCTCTCAGGCCTCGACGAGACCCCTGTTTCCAGGGTCGAGATAGGTCACGGGATCGGCCTGGAGGCCGAGCGGACCGGCGTGAAGGCGGGAAACATCGACCACTTCACCTGGTGCGAACTCGCCCGGTCGACCCTGACCACGAAACCCTGGGGAATGTTCGCACAGCCCGAATTCACCCGGCCGGCGACGATCGGGCAGATGTGCGACCGCGGAATGTCGTTCGTCCGGATCGGTGTGGAACCGGACCGGGTCCGGGACCACCTGCCCTACCTCCGGCAGGTCACGGACGTCTGCGGTGAGGTCTACCTCAACCTGATGAAGTCCAGTGCCACGTCCGTCGACCGGCTGCTGGACATGCTCGACGGGGTCGGACCGGAGATCGCGGGAATCTACGTGGTCGACTCCTACGGCTCGATGACGCCCGAGACCGTCGAGAGCTATGTCGGCGCGGTCGCGGAACGCTATCCGGTCGTCGGCTTCCACGGTCACGACAACCTCGGCCTGGCCAACATCAACACCGTCACCGCCTTCCGGGCGGGGGCCACCGTGCTCGACGGGACGCTCCACGGCATAGGACGCGGCTCCGGCAACGCCGCCATCGAATCCCTCGCCGGGATCGTCAGCGTCATGGACCGGGACCGCTTCGACTACCAGAAGCTCGCCGAACTCGCCGAACTCTGCCGGGTCAACATGAAGGTGATCGGCGAGGAGCGCAAGATGCAGGTCCTCGGCGCGGTGATCGGCATCCACTCGGGCTTCTTCCCCCTGGTCGAGGAGCTCGCCGTCAAGTACGGGACCGATCCGGCCCGGCTCATGGAGGCCGCGGTCGGGGCGGCACAGGAGAGCCCGCGCGCGGCCGACTTCCGGGCGGCGGCGGCCAGGATCGCCGACCACGCCGGCCCGCGCTCCCTGCAACTCGCCAACGCCACCTGAGAGGACGGACGAGATGAAGCTCGCCAAGAGCGGCAACGGGCAGGACGTCCTCGTGGGAATCGACGGCAGCTGGTTCCCCCTGCGGGAGGTCAGCGGCTACGAGCAGGTCACCCGCATCGGGGACCTGGTCGCAGACCCGCGGTTCGGCGACCTGGAGGCCGAGGTCAGGAGGCGGACGGCCGGGTCCGCCGGTATCGCCGTCGACCTGTCCGAGGCGTCGACCGTCGTCGACGACGACGCCGGCATCTGGGGCGCCGGACTCAACTACCGGCGGCACTCCGAGGACCTGGAGACCGAACAGCCCGGCCGCGGCCCCGGCTCGTACCTGCGGCCCACCTCGTGCCTCATCGGCAACGGCGGAACCATCCAACTGCCCGTGCAGTCGCAGCGGGTGACCGCCGAGGCGGAACTGGGCCTGGTCGTCGGCACCCGCTGCAAGGACGTCCCCCGCGACAAGTGGCGGTCCGTCATCGCCGGAGTGACGGCCGTCCTCGACATGACCGCCGAGGACGCCATCCGCGAGAACCCGCGCTACATCCCCTGGGCGAAGGGGTTCGACACGTTCTGCAGCATCGGCCCGGCCCTGGTCACCCTGGACGAGTTCCCCGACGACCGCCTCGACGGCGTCCGGATCGCCACCGTCAGGAACGGCGAGACGATCGCCGCGGCCACGCCACGGGACATGAAGTACGACCTGGGCTACCTCGTCGAGTACTTCACCATGGGCCGCACCCTCGCCCCGGGAACGGTGATCTGCACCGGAACCCCCGGCGCCGTACCGATCGCGCCGGGGGACACCGTGCGGGCCGTGGTCGAAGGCGTCGGCACGCTCACCCACCCCGTCGGCTGACCCGACGGCCGCTGTCACAAGCCCGCTCGGCCCTGCGCGTCGGCGGAGAGTGGAACTGGAGTCACATGTCCCTCATACAGGCATTCGAACGCGTTCTGCGGGAGAATCCAGACAACGACGCCGTACGGACGGCGGACCGGACCGTCAGCTACCGCGAGTTCGACAAACTGACCCAGATCTTCGCGGACGACCTGTGCGCGGAGGTCGCCCCCGGCGGGTTCGTCGGCATCGAGGCGAGCAGAGGGCTCGGCGCGATCACGGCGATGATCGGAGCGCTCCGCGCACGCCGCCCGTTCGTGTTCCTCGACAGCCGCGACAGCGTGGCGTCGAACTCGGGCAAGGTGAAACTGCTCGGCGTCCGGCGGCTCGCCCGGTCGCGGGACGACGGCGAGCCCTGCCTCACCGACGTCCCCGAGGCCTGGCGCGCCGGCGCCCCCGATCCCGTGAGCGCGGTCTCCGACGCCGAGGGCGAGCTCTGCTACGCCATCCACACCTCCGGTTCGACCGGCGAGCCCAAGTGCGTGCTGGTGCGCCCGGCCCCGCTCGCCGCGGTGGTCCGGGACCACGTCGAGCGGCTGTCCGTGGGGCCGGACTCACGGACCCTGCAGTTCGCAAGGCTGACCTTCGACGGCTGCATGACCGAGATCCTGTGGACCCTGACCGCCGGGGCGTGCCTCGTGGTCCTTGACGAGGCACGCCTGGCGCCCGGCCCCGAACTGCGGCACACGCTGGAGCACTTCGGCATCACCCACCTCAAGACCACCCCCTTCGCGCTGACCGCGACCGAGCCCAGCGGCGCGATGCGGCTGCGCCACGTGATCAACGGCGGCGGGGCGTGCCGGTCGGCGGTGGTCGCCACATGGTCCGAGGTGGCGGCGCTGCACAACGCCTACGGCGCCACGGAGACCACGGTGTGCAATCTGCTGACGGGACCGCTCGACCCGGCGGCCTGCCGTGACGGGGTGCCCCTCGGCGACGTGGTGGGCGACTGCGCGTACCACCTGCGCGACCTCGACGAAGGGGCCGCGCACACCCGGGCCGACGGCCCGGTGCGCCGGGGCGAGATCGTGATCACGGGCCCCGCCGTCGCCGCCGGATATCTGACCGAGCACGAGGTGCGGCCGTTCGGGCCGGCGGGCGACGGAACGGAGTACCGGACCGGCGACATCGCCGAACTGCGCGACGGCGAGCTGTACTTCGTGGAACGCCTGGACCATCAGGTGAAGCTCCGCGGCTACCGGCTGGACCTCGGCGAGATCGAGAACACCGTGTGCCGGGCGGAGTCCGTCGTCGAGGCGGTGCTGGCCGTGGAGTCGCACGACGGCTCGGAGGGCACCGGGGGCGACGCGCTGGTCTGCTACTACCTGGGCGACGCCGACCCGAGAGAGCTGAGGCGCCATCTCGAAGGGGTCCTGGACCCGTACAAGATCCCCTCGGTGCTGCAGCGCGTCGAGGCGCTGCCGTACACCTCGAACGGGAAGATCGACCGCGAATCCCTGCGGGGGAGCCGCGTCCTCCGCGAGGACGCCGTGGCGACCCCCGTCCAGCAGGTGCTCACCCTCGTGGGCAGCCTCACCGGCGTCGGTGACGCCGCGCTGGACGACAACTTCTACGCCCTGGGCGGCAATTCGGCGTCGACCCTGTCACTGGTCGCGAAGCTGCGCGAACTGGGCTGGCTGGACGCCGGGGTGCGCGACGTGCTGCGCGCACGGGACCTGCGCGTCCTCACCGACCAGCTGCGGCAGCGGAGCGTGTAGCGCGATGTGCGGCCTCTGCGGCACCTTCGCGCCGGGCGGCGGCCTCGACCGCACCGCCGCGGCGACCATGCACTCCCGGCTCCTCCACCGGGGACCCGACGAGACCTACTCGCTGAGCACACCCGTGCTGACGGCGAAACTCGCCCGCCTCGGCATGACCGCCCTCAAGGACGGCTGGCAGCCCGCCGAGGACGGCGGCGGGCGGTTCGTCGCCGTCACGAACGGCGAGATCTACAACGCCGACGAACTGCGCGGCCGGCTCGGCGTGACGCACAGCCCCAACCGCGTCGACGTGGCGGTCATCCCCGAACTGTTCGCACGGTACGGTCCCGCCGGACTCCGCCTGATCGACGGGCAGTTCGCCACCGCGATCCTCGACCGTGCCGACGACACCCTCCACCTGGCCAGGGACCGGTTCGGCATCAGCCCGCTCTACTACACAGAGTCCGGCGGGCAGTTGCACTTCTGCTCGGAACTCGGGCCGCTGGTGCGGTCGGTGCCGGGCACCTGGCGGCTGGACCTCGGCGCGGTCGACCAGTATCTCCAGCTCGGCAACATCGTCGCGCCCCGCACCCTGGTGCGTGACGTCCACGCCGTGCCGCCCGGCAGCGTGGTCCGGTTCGGCGCCGGCCGCGTACCGGAGACGGTCCGCTACTGGCGCTACGGCGAGTTCGAAACCGGCGGGCCCCCGGTGACCGCCGAGGAGATCCGGCACGGGGTCCGGCGGTCGGTGCGCGACCGGCTGCGCGGTGACGTCGAGATCGGGGCCTGCCTCAGCGGCGGGTTCGACTCCTCCACGCTGGTCATGGAGGCCGCCGCGGCCGTGGAGAAACCACTGCGCACGTACTCGGTGGTGTTCGGCGACGCCCTGCTGGACGAACACCGCTTCCAGCGGGAGGTGGCCGCCGCCGTGGGCAGCGAGCACCTGGAGATCACCTGCCGGGACAAGGACATCACCGCCGAGTTCGAGGAGATGGTGCGCCGCTGCTGCTATCCGCAGCGCGAGACCTACAACGTGGCGGCCCTGATGCTGTCGCGCGAGGTCCGGTCGAGCGGACTCAAGGGCGTGCTGTCGGGGGAGGGCGCCGACGAACTGTTCTTCGGCTACGACTCGTACGCGTTCGACGGGTACGGCCGCACAACGCCTCCCAGCCGTGCGGAGAACGAGAGCGCGTGGGGGAGGGCCGACTTCTCCTGGGAGGTCGACTGGCGGCAGGTGGACCACCGGCGGTCGGACGCCCTGACCCAGGAGAGTGTCGAGGCGCTCGACGGCCGGGAATTCTGGCGGGACAGGCTGATTCCGTTCACCGACGGCGAGGCCGCGAAACTCACCCCGATGCAGATGCGCTCGGTGGCCGACACCTCCGTACAACTGGGGAGTCATCTGCTCGGCGACCACGGCGACGCGATGATGATGGCGAATTCCGTGGAAGGCCGCTATCCGTTTCTCGGGAATCCCGTGGTCGACCTGGCGCTGCGCGTCGGCGACGACGAGAAGGTCGCCGATTTCGAGGGCAAGGCCTGCCTCAAAGCGGCCTACGCCGGCATCGTCCCGGACACCGTACTGCGGCGCGCGAAGCAGGGATTCACCGCGCACGGCCTGTCCGCGGTGGCCCCCGACCCCCTCATGACCAGGTGGCGCGACATGGTCGCGGCCAGCGGCGTATTCCGTACGGACGCGCTCGAACGCATCGCGGCCCGCGGCGCCGCAGGCAAATGGGACACACGGCTGAGTGTGATCACCATCAGCATGGTGATCGACGAACTGGGACTGCGGGGCCCCGCGTAACGAACTGCGCCCGCGTGACGAACTGCGCCCGCGCAAGGAACGGCTTCCGGGCCCATCACCCCACCCCCCCCTCATGAATCCGGCAGAAAAGAATCAGGCAGAGAGGTCATAGCGTCATGCTCACCGAACATCAGATAGAGGAATACCGGTCCGAAGGATTCCTGCTCCTCGAAGACGTCTTCAACGCCGGCGACATCGCCGCTCTGCGACGCGAGGTGGCCGATCTCTCCGCGACCGAGCACCCCGGGCGGATCTTCGAGGAGGACGGGACCACGGTGCGGGGCATCCACGGCTGCCACACCACGGGCCCGCTGTTCTCCAGGCTGGTGCGCCTGCCCCAGCTGCTCTCGGCGGCGGAGCAGATCCTTGAGAGCAAGCTGCATGTGTTCCAGTTCAAGGTCAACGCCAAGAAGGCGCTGCGCGGCGAAGTGTGGCAGTGGCACCAGGACTACAGCGTCTGGGGCCCCAAGGACGGTATGCCGGAGCCACGGGCGGTCAACGTCGCGCTGCTGCTGGACGACGCGACCGAGCACAACGGCCCGCTGCTGGTCGTGCCCGGCTCGCACCGCAACGGCGCGATTGCCCCGTGGCGCCCCGAGCCCGGGGACGGCTCGCAGTGGGAGGCCGACCTGTCGTCGAAGCTGAAGTTCGCGCTGGACGCCGAACAGATGACCAAGGTGACCGCCGAGTCGGAGATCCGGTCCGTCACCGGACGCGCCGGGAGCCTGCTGTTCTTCCACCCCTGCATCGCGCACGGCTCCGGCGCCAACATGTCGCCGGCCGACCGGACCATGGCGTTCGTCAGCTACAACAGCGTCGACAACGAACTGCGCGAAGTGCCGCACCCGCGCCCGGAGTTCGTGGCGTCGCGCGACTACCGGCCGCTGGAGCTCGTGGACGGCGGTCTGATCGCATGAGCGACCTCGATGTCCCACTGATCCACATGCTGATGGACGCCGTCGCCCGGCACCGGGACGCGGTCGCGGTCGTCGACGACGGCGTCACCCACACCTACGCCGAACTCGACGAACTGTCGGCCGAGATCGCCGGCGGCCTCGCCGCACAGGGCATCGGCCCCGGTGACGTCGTCGACGTCCACTCGACCCGTTCGTGGTCCCGCTGTGCCGCGGTACTGGGCGTGTGGCGCGTCGGAGCAGGCGTCCTGTCCATCGACCCGACCATGCCGCCCGCCTGGACCGGCAAACTGGTCGGCAGCGCCGGCTGCTCCCTGATCCTGCGGGCCGACGAGTGCGCACCGCTCGACGCCGGCGTCCCGGAACACACCTTCCGCTCGATCCGCGGAACGCGACGGGACGAGGTCGTGACCGGCCCGGTCTGCTACGTCATCCCCACCTCGGGCTCCACCGGCGAACCCAAGGCCGTCGCGGTACCGCCGGTCGTCCTGGCCGAGCTGGGCGCCTGGCACGTCCGCCGATGGAGCCACGACCGCCCCCCGAACACCCTGCACATGTCGTCCATCGGATTCGACATGGTGTACGAGGACACGGTGGCGACCTGGCTGGCCGGCGCGACCCTGGTCATGGTGAACGACCAGGACAGGCTGGACCCCTTCACGCTGGTCGACATCATCCGCGAGCACGGCGTCGCCCGGCTCTTCCAGCCGGTGGTCGGACTGCACGGACTGGCCACCGCCGCGTGTGTCGTGGGCGGCGGAGTTCCGAGTCTGCGGGAGATCTCGGTTGCGGGCGAACAGCTGGTGATCAACGAGGAGGTACGGACGTTCTGCGCCGACGGTGACCTGACGCTGGTGAACCAGTACGGGCCGAGCGAAACCCATGTGGTCACCCAGTACCGGCTGTCGGGCGACGTCACGGACTGGCCCGACCGGCCGCCGATCGGCACCGCCGTCGTCGACGCGGAGCTGCTGTGCCTGGTGGACGGCAGGCTGCGCCCGTTCGTGGCCGGTGAGACCCGGGAGCTGGTCATCGCCGGGAACTGCGTCGGGATCGGGTACGCCGGCGACGACGCGCTCACCGCGAAGAAGTTCCGGAAGGTCGAACACCGCGACGGCCGTATGCGCCGCTGCTACTTCAGCGGAGACCTGGTCACGTTCGACGGCACCGACTTCCACTTCGTCTCCCGGCTCGACGACCAGCTCAAGGTGAACGGCTACCGGGTCGAGCCGGGCGAGGTCGAGTCCGTGATCGCCGGGGTCGCCGGGGTCCGCCGGGCCGCGGTCGTCGGGGTCAAGGTCGCCGCGTCCACCCAGTTGGCGGCGTACTACACCCGCGCGACCGGCGCGGAGGTCGACCGGGACGACCTGGTCCGCGCGTGTGCCTCAGGGCTGCCCAAGTTCATGATCCCCCGGCACTTCGTCGAACTGGAGGAGCTCCCGTCGACACGGAACGGGAAGATCGACCGGGCGAAGCTCCGGGAGGCGTTCCAGGAGCCCTCGGCGAGCCGAGTCTGACGCGCTGCCCCGTCCGGGCCGTCGTGAACGGACATCTGCCACGGCTGAAGGCGTCTCGCGGCACCCCGAACGCGCCGAGGGACGCCTTCAGCCCTCACGTACGCCCGTATTACACCTGATTGTTGACCTCTGGGTGTTTCGTTCACCCCCCGCTTTGGTGCCAGGGCACTTGGTGAATGGTTCCGCCGGTGGTTTCCGGGACGGGCGCCCCCCATGCTGGAAGAGCGGAAGGGAAACGGCCGGACAACACCGGGCGGGACTTTTCAAGCATTCCTCACTCTGAATTCCGGGAGAAACCATGAAGTCTGTCCGCCTGTTCGTCGTCACCGTTCTCCTCGCCCTGACGGTCGGCACCGTTTCCGCCACCGCTGTCGCCGACACCGGGAGCGCCGACGTCCAGGCGACGTCCTCCATCGAGCCCGACGACAGCGGCTGGGGCCGCGCTCCGCAGTGACCTGCGGGTACGTGCGGAGAAGCCGGCCCATGGCGCGTTCCGGAGGCCGTGGTCCAACAGATCCCGGAACACGGGAAACAGACAGAGAAAGGGCGCCGACCCCGTGAGCGATAAACTACGGGAAGCTCTCCGCAAAGTCAGTGACCGGGAAAGAGAAGTGCTCGGACACATAGCGCGCGGAGCCACCTACGGCGAGATCGCCCGGCGCATGAACGTAAGTCCGCATACCGTCGACACCTACCTGCGCCGGATACGCGCGAAAACCGGAGCTCGGAATCGCATGCATCTGCTGCTGCTGGCTCTGTCGGTCGAGGGTTCCCTCATGAGCGCCATCGAGGACATGGGGCTCCTGACGATGCCCCAGCTGCCCGACCGGCCCGACCGGGCCCAGGCCTGACCGTCGGTTCCGTGCGCCGTCGCGGGCGCCTGATGACACGTGAACCCGTGACTGTCGGCACCGATGTCCGGGCGGCAGAATCCTCACCCGGCGGCAGTGGCGCCGAGACAGTACCTCCCCCTTTCCTCCGTGTGTCCGTGCGTTTCGGCGCCCCGACACACCTCATTCACCCAGCATCGCCCGGACTTGCGGCGAGATCGGAGAACCGTGCCCGGACAGCGAGCTCTGAGCCAGCCGATCCAGTCCTTCGTCGAGGAGCTGGCGCTGTGCGTGGCGGCCAACGGTGCCAAAGGGCCGGCCCTGCTGTGGCCCGAGGATCCGAAGACCCTGTCGGCCCTGCTGGAACTGGAGCGCCCGGCCCGTCCGGAACCGGGCGCCGAGTCCTCCGTGCCGGGCGGACCGGGCACGGAGGACCTGGCGGCCGAGCTGGGCCGCAGGCTGCAACTGCGCGTGCGCCCCCTCTTCCGCTTCCTGTCGGCGGACTCTCCCGTCGTGGAGAGCGAGCCGAACGGCGCCGAGCGCACGGTCACGTTCCTGGAAGGGGCCTGCCGGTGCGTCCTGTCACGTGTCGGTGAGGACCCGGCACCCGGCCCCACGCACCCGCTGGGGATGCGGCTGCGTTCGGGCGGCACTCTCTTCGTGCCCCGGGACCACACCTACCGGCTGTCGGAGATCCACGCCCCGACCACCCTGCTCGAACTCCATCTGGAGGGTCCTGGCTGACGGCGTACGCCCCCAGGACGGACCCCGGACGGACCCCGGACGGACCCAGGCCGGACCTCGGACGGCCGCCGGATCAGGTCGGAGCCGCGGTGGGCGCCGCGTCCGGCTCACCGTCGTCGTTCAGCAGCCCCCGCGCGGACACCGCGACGCCGGCCTGGAAACGGCTCTCGGCGCCCAGGGCCTGCATCATGTCGGCGATGTGCTTGCGGGTGGTGCGCAGGGACATGCCGAGCCGCCGCGCGATCGTCTCGTCCTTCAGCCCCGTCGCCAGCAGCTGCAGGATGGTGCGGTCCAGATCCTTGGCGACCGCCTCCAGGCCGTCGGTGACCGCGTCGGAGAACGGCTGGGACTGCGACCACACCTGCTCGAACAGCTCGTACAGGAAGTGCACGACCGACGGCTCCCGGACCACCACCGCGCCCAGCCGGTCGTTGCGGTTGGTCATGAACGCGAGTTCCCGGTCGAAGATGATCATCCGGCCGACGAGCTGGTGGGCGGTCCGGTACTCGCCGCCCAGCGCGCTCACCGTGGCCACGTACGCCTGGCTGGGGCTGTTGAAGCGGGCGGTGTGGTGGTAGACGGTCCGCATCCGCACCCCCCGGGCGAGCATCTGGCTGTCCCGCAGGAGTGCGTCCTGGAGCACCTCGGGCGGGCGCGTGCCGCCGGGCTGCACGGTGACCATGTCCTCGCGGCACTGCTCGGCCGCGCGGTTCAGCGCGGCCCGTACCTGGGTGAGCCCGGGTATGGTCTCCAGGTCCGTGGAGACACCGTGTCTGCCCTCCTGGTAGTCGGCCGCCAACTGGGCGAACTGGTCCCGGAAGACCCGCAGTTGCGTCTGCTGTTCGGCGATCGCCCGCTCCACCGGCGCGGTGGCCACCGCCGCGACGAGATGCGGGTCGACGGCCCAGAGCCGGTCGTCGCCCTCCTCGCCCCTGTGCACCAGGCCGATGCGGACGAGGTAGTCCACCGCTCCGCCCACCGCCGCCTCGTCGACACCCGTCTCCTCGGCCATCCGGGCCGGGTCTAACCGACCGTGCAGGGCCAGCCAGCGGTAAACGGCCACTTCCTCGGCGCCGAGTGTGTCCCCCACGGCGAAAACGTTGTCATCGGTCTGCTGGTTCGCCATCAGTCCTCCGCTCCTGATACCCACATGAACACGTGCCGCATCCTCATCGCACTCAACGTCTCCCGGCTGCCGCGTAGGGGCCGACCGGTCGCCCGCACGGGCTGCGGATCGCCTCGAACGGGACGGGCGACCGCGGAAGCAGGCTCATGGCTGGGAATCTAGTGGCTGACGCACGCCTGGTCGATCAGGCCTTGTACGACGGCGAGTTGAGGATTTGCCCCGCCCTCTCCTGAACAGCTGGTCAGGAGAGGGCAGGGCGGCACCGTGCGTCGGTCAGATGTCGCGGAAGATCTCGATCTGCGCTCCCACCGAGTTGAGTCGTTCCGCCAGATCCTCGTAGCCGCGGTTGATGACGTACACGTTCCGCAGGACGGACGTGCCCTCCGCCGCCATCATCGCGAGGAGGACCACCACCGCGGGGCGCAGCGCCGGCGGGCACATCATCTCCGCCGCGCGCCAGCGGGTGGGACCCTCGACCAGGACGCGGTGCGGGTCGAGGAGCTGGAGGCGGCCGCCGAGGCGGTTCAGGTCCGTGAGGTAGATCGCGCGGTTGTCGTAGACCCAGTCGTGGATCAGCGTCTGGCCCTGCGCGGAGGCCGCGATCGCCGCGAAGAACGGGACGTTGTCGATGTTCAGGCCCGGGAAGGGCATGGGGTGGATCTTGTCGATCGGGGCTTCGAGCTTCGAGGGGCGCACGGTCAGGTCCACCAGGCGCGTACGGCCGTTGTCGGCGTAGTACTCCGCCGTGCGGTCGTGGTCGAGGCCCATCTCCTCCAGGACCGCCAGCTCGATCTCCAGGAACTCGATCGGCACGCGGCGCACGGTCAGCTCGGACTCCGTGACGACCGCGGCGGCCAGCAGGCTCATCGCCTCGACCGGGTCCTCGGAGGGGGAGTAGTCCACGTCCACGTCGATGTTCGGCACGCCGTGCACGGTGAGGGTCGTGGTGCCGATGCCCTCCACCCGCACGCCCAGCGCCTCCAGGAAGAAGCAGAGGTCCTGGACCATGTAGTTCGACGACGCGTTGCGGATGACCGTCGTGCCGTCGTGGCGGGCGGCGGCCAGCAGCGCGTTCTCCGTCACCGTGTCGCCGCGCTCGGTCAGCACGATGGGGCGGCCCGGGGTCACCGTGCGGTCCACCCGCGCGTGGTACATGCCCTCGGTGGCCGCGATGTCCAGGCCGAACCGGCGCAGCGCGATCATGTGCGGCTCGATCGTGCGCGTACCGAGGTCGCAGCCGCCCGCGTACGGCAGCTTGAAGCCGTCCATGCGGTGCAGCAGCGGGCCGAGGAACATGATGATCGAGCGGGTGCGGCGGGCCGCCGTCTCGTCGATGGCGGCCATGTCCAGCTCGGCGGGAGGCACGATCTCCAGGTCCACGCCACCGTTGATCCACCGGGTGCGTACGCCGATGGAGCCCAGTACCTCCAGAAGGCGGTACACCTCCTCGATGCGCGCGACGCGGCGCAGCACCGTGCGGCCCTTGTTCAGGAGCGTCGCGCAGAGCAGCGCCACGCACGCGTTCTTGCTGGTCTTGACGTCGATCGAGCCGGAGAGGCGGCGGCCGCCGACGACACGGAGATGCATCGGGCCTGCGTAGCCGAGCGAGACGATCTCACTGTCCAGCGCTTCACCGATTCGGGCGATCATCTCAAGGCTGATGTTTTGATTGCCGCGCTCGATACGGTTCACCGCGCTCTGGCTGGTGCTGAGCGCCTCGGCGAGCTGCGTCTGTGTCCAGCCCCGATGCTGACGGGCGTCACGGATGAGCTTGCCGATGCGTACGAGGTAGTCGTCTGCCATGACGGCAGGCTATCTCACATATGAGATGCCGCATCCGGAGGGGTCCGATGGGGTGACGGTGCCTCAGTGGCGCTTGGCGCGGGTGGTGCGCCGCCAGCCGAAGGGGCCGGGGAGGTCCATCGAGGTCGTCCGGCGTCCCGTGCTGCTGTGCGTGTGCTTGGGGCCCTTCTTGCCGCCGGTCGTGACGGACCACGACTTCTTGTTGATGTTCAGCCGTACGCCGGGCAGGATCCGGAAGCTCTTGCGGAATGTGAGCGGCATGGTGTGCCCCCTTCTCGTCCTTACTGGCCGTCCGCTCCCAGGTACCCCGGATGCCGGTCGGTACGCCGAACGCCCTTGCGGCCGGGCCGGGTTCGGGCGGGGGGCCGCGCCGGGCCGCTTCCCGGGCGGGCCGCCCGGGCCGCCTGCCGGACGGCTCGGGCCGGGCGTCACTGAATCCGCCGGGAGGGGGCACACGCCCTCCGGGCATGACCGTCCCGCGGTCATGTACTAGAGTTATCTCGACATCGAGATATCTGCCGAGGCGTGCCGCAGCCGCCCGGGACCGGTAAGGGTTACCTAACTTAGCCTGACCTTAGCGGATCGGCCAAGAGGGCGTGGCGGCAGGATGCGGTGGTACGCGCACATGAATGAAGGAGACTGTCGTGTCGGCGAACAGCTTCGACGCCCGTAGCACGCTCAGCGTGGGCGACGAGTCCTACGAGATCTTCCGGCTGGACAAGGTGGAAGGCTCGGCCCGCCTTCCGTACAGCCTCAAGGTCCTGCTGGAGAACCTGCTCCGTACCGAGGACGGCGCGAACATCACCGCCGACCACATCCGCGCACTCGGCGGATGGGACTCGCAGGCCCAGCCCAGCCAGGAGATCCAGTTCACGCCGGCCCGCGTGATCATGCAGGACTTCACCGGCGTGCCCTGCGTCGTGGACCTCGCCACCATGCGCGAGGCCGTGAAGGAGCTCGGCGGCGACCCGGCGAAGATCAACCCGCTGGCCCCGGCCGAGCTGGTCATCGACCACTCCGTCATCGCCGACAAGTTCGGCAGCAACGACGCGTTCGCGCAGAACGTCGAGCTGGAGTACGGCCGCAACAAGGAGCGCTACCAGTTCCTGCGCTGGGGCCAGACCGCCTTCGACGAGTTCAAGGTCGTCCCGCCCGGCACCGGCATCGTCCACCAGGTCAACATCGAGCACCTGGCGCGTACGGTCATGGTCCGCAACGGCCAGGCGTACCCCGACACGCTGGTCGGCACCGACTCCCACACCACCATGGTCAACGGCCTCGGTGTGCTCGGCTGGGGCGTCGGCGGCATCGAGGCCGAGGCCGCGATGCTCGGCCAGCCGGTCTCCATGCTCATCCCGCGCGTCGTCGGCTTCAAGCTGACCGGTGAGCTCACGCCCGGCACCACCGCCACCGACCTCGTGCTCACGATCACCGAGATGCTCCGCAAGCACGGCGTCGTCGGCAAGTTCGTCGAGTTCTACGGCGAGGGTGTGGCGGCCACGAGCCTCGCCAACCGCGCCACCATCGGCAACATGTCGCCGGAGTTCGGCTCCACCGCCGCGATCTTCCCGATCGACGGCGAGACCCTGAACTACCTCAAGCTCACCGGCCGCTCCGAGCAGCAGGTCGCGCTCGTCGAGGCGTACGCCAAGGAGCAGGGCCTCTGGCTCGACCCGGCCGCCGAGCCCGACTTCTCCGAGAAGCTGGAGCTGGACCTCGCGTCGGTCGTCCCCTCGATCGCCGGCCCGAAGCGCCCGCAGGACCGCATCGTCCTCGCGAACGCCGCGCAGAAGTTCGCGCAGGACGTCCGCAACTACGTCGAGGATGACGACGAGGCGGGCAAGGAGTCCTTCCCGGCCTCCGACGCCCCGGCCAGCAGCAACGGCGTACCGTCCCGCCCGACCACGGTCACCGCCGCCGACGGCTCGACGTACGAGATCGACCACGGCGCCGTCACCGTCGCCGCGATCACCTCGTGCACCAACACCTCGAACCCGTACGTCATGGTCGCCGCCGCGCTCGTCGCGAAGAAGGCCGTGGAGAAGGGCCTGACCCGCAAGCCCTGGGTCAAGACCACCCTCGCGCCCGGCTCCAAGGTCGTCACCGACTACTTCGACAAGGCGGGGCTCACCCCCTACCTCGACAAGATCGGCTTCAACCTCGTCGGCTACGGCTGCACCACCTGCATCGGCAACTCCGGCCCGCTGCCGGAGGAGGTCTCCAAGGCGGTCAACGAGCACGACCTCGCGGTCACCTCGGTCCTCTCCGGCAACCGCAACTTCGAGGGCCGGATCAACCCCGACGTCAAGATGAACTACCTGGCCTCCCCGCCGCTGGTCGTCGCGTACGCCATCGCGGGCTCCATGAAGGTGGACATCACCAAGGACGCGCTCGGCACCGACCAGGACGGCAAGCCGGTCTTCCTCGAAGACATCTGGCCGACCGAGGCCGAGGTCAACGACGTGGTGGCGAACACCATCGGCGAGGACATGTTCAACAAGTCCTACCAGGACGTCTTCGCGGGCGACGCCCAGTGGCAGGCCCTGTCGATCCCCACCGGCAACACCTTCGAGTGGGACGCGCAGTCCACCTACGTGCGCAAGCCCCCGTACTTCGAGGGCATGACGATGGAGACCAGCCCGGTCTCCGACATCACCGGCGCGCGCGTGCTCGCCAAGCTGGGCGACTCGGTCACCACCGACCACATCTCCCCGGCCGGCGCCATCAAGGCCGACACCCCGGCGGGCAAGTACCTCACCGAGCACGGTGTGGAGCGCCGTGACTTCAACAGCTACGGCTCGCGCCGCGGCAACCACGAGGTCATGATCCGCGGCACGTTCGCCAACATCCGCCTGCGCAACCAGATCGCGCCGGGCACCGAGGGCGGCTACACCCGCGACTTCACCCAGGCGGACGGCCCGGTGTCGTTCATCTACGACGCCTCGCGCAACTACATCGAGCAGGGCACCCCGCTGGCCATCCTGGCGGGCAAGGAGTACGGCTCCGGCTCGTCCCGCGACTGGGCCGCCAAGGGCACCGCGCTCCTGGGCGTCAAGGCCGTCATCGCCGAGTCGTACGAGCGCATCCACCGCTCGAACCTCATCGGCATGGGCGTCATCCCGCTGCAGTACCCGGAGGGCCAGACCGCCGAGTCCCTCGGCCTGACCGGCGAGGAGGCCTTCTCCTTCACCGGCATCACCGAGCTGAACGAGGGCACCACGCCCCGTACGGTCAAGGTCACCACCGACACCGGTGTGGAGTTCGACGCGGTCGTCCGCATCGACACTCCCGGTGAGGCCGACTACTACCGCAACGGCGGCATCCTGCAGTACGTACTGCGCAGCCTGATCGCCAAGTAGGCGCTCCGGCAGGGCATCAGAGGGCCGCACCCCCGCGGGACGGGGGGTGCGGCCCTCCGCTCTTGCCGCACCTTTAAAAGACTGCGCAGTTCCCCGCGCCCCTGAAAGACAAAAGACTGCGCCGTTCCCCGCGCCCCTATCGGGGCGAAGGCGCAGCCGAGCCTTCAGGGGCGCGGGGAACTGCGCGGCCGGCCACAAAGGGCCCGCACTTTTCAGAGGCCGCAGCGGATGCGCGAACGCACGGCTCGGGCTCAGGTCCTGCACAGGGGGCTCCCAGGCGAATGGGACAGGATCACCACATGTCTGGCACCCGGAGCGAGCCCGTACGCGTACTGATCGTCGACGACGAGCCAGGTCTGACCGAACTGCTCTCCGTGGCCGTCACGGAGGCAGGCTGGCGTCCCTACCCGGCCCCGGACGGACACTCCGCGCTGCGCGTGGCCCGCGCCCGCGCCCCGCACGCCGTCGTCCTCGACGGAATGCTCCCCGACCTGGACGGCATCCAGGTCCTGCGTCGGCTGCGCCAGGAGAACCCGAAGCTGCCTGTCCTGATGCTCACCGCGCGCGACGCGCTGGAACACCGCATCGACGGCCTCGCCTCCGGCGCCGACGACTACGTGACGAAGCCCTTCTCCCTGGAGGAGGTCGTCCTGCGGTTGCGCGCGCTGCTGCGGCGCTCCGGCGCCGCCGACCCCAGGTCCGGCGCTTCCGTACTCGCCCTCGGGGACCTGGTGCTGACCGAGGAGACCCGGGAGGTGCACCGCGACGGTACGCGGATCCAGCTCACCGCCAAGGAGTTCGACCTGCTCGGCCTGCTGCTGAGCCACCCGCGCCAGGTGCTGAGCAAGACACAGATCCTCGATCGTGTGTGGAGCAGTTGCTTCGACGGCGGAGGGAACCTCGTCGAGGTCTACATCTCCAGCCTCCGCCGCAAGATCGACAGAGGGCGGACGCCGATGATCCACACCGTACGCGGCGTCGGGTACGCCATCAGACCGCCGGGGGACGGCAGATGAGGCCGCGCCTGCCGGAGCGGCGCTCCCTGCGCACCCGTCTCCTGCTCTTCATCGGCGTCACCCTGGTCGTCGTCTGCGCGGCGATGGCGCTCACCACCGTCCTCGCCCAGCGCGCCTACCTGATGGGCAACCTCGACGAGCGCGTCACCGACGCCGCCGAGCGCAGCCAGGGCGGACTGCAGCGCCGCACGGGCGACGACACGGACCTCGGCTTCCTGAACGAGCGCGGCCAGGCGGTCGGCACGCTGGCCGCCCGCTTCGACGCCGACGCCGACAGGACAGAGGCCGGGACCGGACAGGTCATCGCGGCCCAGGTCGTCACGGACGACGGTACGCAGCAGACCCTCACCGCCGCCCAGCGCGCGGCCCTGGACGGCATCCCTACCGACGGCTCCCTGCACACCCGGACCATCCCCGGCCTCGGCACCTATCGAGTGACCGCCATCGCGGGCGACGGCGTCCCCGTGCTCACCGGGCTCCCGATGGACGACGTACAGGACATGATCGGTGGCCTGGTCCTGATCGAGGCCGTCGCGGGGGCACTCGGCCTGGCCGCCGCGGGCATGGTCTGCGCCGTGGTGATACGCCGTCAGCTGCGCCCGCTCGGCAGGGTGGCCGCCACCGCCGTCGAGGTCTCACGCGTCCCGCTGGGCCGGGGCGCGGTCACCGGCCTCACCCGGGTACGCGAACGGGACACCTACCCCGGCAGCGAGGCCGGGCAGGTCGGCGCCGCGCTCAACCGCATGATCGACCATGTGGAGTCCTCGCTCGCCGAACGCCAGCGCAGCGAGGAACGCATGCGCCGCTTCCTCGCGGACGCCAGCCATGAACTCCGTACGCCGCTCGCGTCCATCGCCGGATACGCGGAACTGATGAACCGCGGGACCCAGCGGATCGAGCCCACGCTGGCCTGGCGGCGGGTCTCCGCCGAGTCCGCGCGTATGACGGGCCTCGTGGAGGACCTGCTGCTGCTCGCCCGGCTCGACGAGGGGCGCCCGCTCCAGTCGTCCGAGGTCGACCTCGCGGCGCTGGTCGCCGAGGCGGTGTGGGACGCGCGGGCGGCGGGCGACGGTCACGACTGGCAGCTGGCGCTGCTCCTCGACACCCCGGCGCTCGTCCTCGGCGACGAGGCCCGCCTCCACCAGGTGGTGGCCAACCTGTTGGCCAACGCGCGGGTGCACACGCCTGCCGGCACGACGGTCGTCGCCTCGGTGGAGGCCACGGAGGCCCACTGTGTGATCCGTGTCCGCGACGACGGGCCCGGTATCCCGGCGCATCTGCTGCCCGCGGTCTTCGAACGCTTCACGCGGGGTGACGTGTCCCGGTCCCGGAACGCCCCCGCCGACGGTGGCTCAGGCCTGGGCCTCGCCATTGTCGCGGCCATCGCGACTGCCCACAGTGGCCACATAGACGTGCAGAGCGCGCCGGGTCGGACGGAGTTCACGCTCACGCTGCCGCCGTCCCCTGCGCTCCTGGAAGCACCCTCGGCGACTGCTCGGCCGGCGCTGGCCACGGGCACACCACGCCCGGACGCCGGCTGACCACCGACCAGGACGGGGTCCTCCCCGGGGTGGGGGCAGAGCCCGCGGGCCGGAAGCCGTGTGCGGGTGCGTGGGGGCTGGCCGCGCAGTTCCTCGCGCCCCTTAGGGGCGGGGCCCGCGGGCCGTGCGTTTTGTGCGGGTGCGTGGGGGCTGGTCGCGCAGTTCCCCGCGCCCCTTGGGGGTGGGGTCTGCGGGTCGTGTGTCCTGTGCGGGTCCGTGGGGGTTGGCCGCGCAGTTCCCCGCGCCCCTCAAAGGCGGGGCTGCGCCCCGGCCTTTGCCCCTCAGGGGCGCGGGGAACTGCGCAGTCTTTTGTCTTTCGCCCTTAAGGGGCGCGGGGAACTGCGCGGCCAGCCACAACGCACCCGCACCCAACCCGACGACCCTCACCCCCCCACTTCAGCCAAGCCTCAGGTTGTTGTCGCACAGTCGTCTCGCGCGGCCGTCCGCAAGGGGGCGGTCCACGGCGAAGAAGGAGCCCGTCGCGATGACCGAGCCCGACACCGAGGAGCCCGCGGCGCAAGCGTCCGCGGCACAGGCGCCGCAGACAGGGCGTCAGGCCCACGCGAGCCGCCGGAACTTCATGCGCAAGGTGTTCTTCGCCAGCGGCGCCACCGCCGTCGCGACGATGGGCGGCGCCGGCGCCTGGGCCGCCCTCGCCGCCGACGAGACCGATGCCACCGCGTCGGCCACCCCGAGCGGCACCCCCACCGGTGCCCCCACCGGCACCCCCACCGGAGGCCCCGGCGGAGCCGGAAGCCCCGGCAACCAGTCCATCACCGAGGACTTCTTCGGCCTCACCACCGACGGCAAGAAGATCGACGACCTCTTCACGGTCCACTCCGAGGGCGTCGCGACCGCCCCGGTGATCGCCGCGGCCGACGCCTTCCTGGCCGGACTGAGCGCCACACAGAAGTCGGCGACGCAGTTCACCGTGCACTCCACCGAGTGGCGGCTGTGGAGCAACGTCGACGCCTACGACCGCCAGGGCGTCTCGATCGCCGACCTCTCCGACGAACAGCAGGCCCTCGGCAAGGCCCTGCTGAAGTCGGCGCTCAGCGCCGACGGCCTGGAGACCACGGAGAAGATCCGCAGGATCAACCAGGCGGCGGGGGAGGCGATCGGCAACACGGACTCCTTCAACGAGGAGGCCTTCTACTACACGGTGCTGGGCACGCCGTCCGCCACCGAACCCTGGGGCTTCCAGTTCGACGGGCACCACCTGGTCGTCAACTACTTCGTGCTCGGCGGCCAGGTCGTCATGAGCCCCTGTTTCTGGGGCTCGGAGCCGACCGAGATCGAGATCGACGGCACGACCGTCTCCGTGTGCAAGGAGGAGGTGAGGGCGAGCCTCGCCTTCATCAACTCCCTCACCGCGGCCCAGCGCACGGTCGCGGTCGAGTCCACGACCAAGTCGAACGAGTCCATGAAGGCCGGCGCCTTCGCCGACAACGCCGTCCAGGAGTACACCGGCATCCGCGGCACGGCCCTCACCGCCGCCCAGAAGTCCAAGCTCCTCGGCATCGTCGAGGCCTTCGCCGGCCGGGCCAAGGCCGATGTCGCCAAAGCCCGGCTGGCCGAGGTGCGGGCCCACCTGAACGACACCTACGTCACCTGGGCGGGCGGCATCGCGGACGACTCGGCCTTCTACGTCCGGGTGCACAGCCCGGTCGTCTGGGTCGAGGTCGACTGCCAGGCCCCCGGCCCGCTCGCGGGCGCGTACGGCGCCTCGCAGGGCAGCGGCGCCACCCAGATGCACGTCCACTCCGTCATCCGCACCCCGAACGGCAACGACTACGGGAAGGAGCTCCTGCGACAGCACTACCTGACGTCCCCCCACCACCGCTGAGCCACCTCCGACGCCCCCTGGGCGTCTTGGAGTCACCCGTCATCGTGAGGGCCGCACCCGTCCGGGTGCGGCCCTCACGCGTCAGCCGTTTACATGTGCATCGCGCCGCGCTAGCTTCGACAGCACGTGGGGTGGGAGCGCTCCCACCCAGGGGTGGACCGGAACCCGCCCCGGGACCGCCCCCACCCCATACATCCCGCACGTACACCACGCGCACCCCACACGGCCTGTGAACGAAGGGATGGTCAGCACTGTCATGCGCCTGACAACCACTCCGGCCCCACCACCCGAGCGCCCCCCACGCCCTCCACGCCCCTCACCGCTCCGCGGCTTCCCGCTGCCCGCCCGCGGCAGAGCCTTCCTCCTCATCCTGCTGGCCCTGGTCGTCACGGTCCCGGCCCTCGGCCTGGTCGTCTCGGCGGGCGGCGAGGCCGAGGCCCACGGCACCCCGATGAAGCCCGCGAGCCGCACCTTCCTGTGCTGGCAGGACGCGCTCACCGACACCGGTGAGATCAAGCCGATCAACCCGGCCTGCAAGGCGGCCCAGCAGGTCAGCGGCACGACGCCGTTCTACAACTGGTTCTCGGTGCTGCGCTCCGACGGAGCCGGCCGGACCCGAGGCTTCGTGCCCGACGGCGAACTGTGCAGCGGCGGCAACACCAACTTCACCGGCTTCAACACCCCGAGCGCCGACTGGCCGCTCACCCATCTCACCTCGGGCGCGACCGTCGACTTCTCCTACAACGCCTGGGCCGCGCACCCGGGTTGGTTCTATGTCTACCTCACCAAGGACGGCTACGACCCGACCAAGCCGCTCACCTGGAACGACATGGAGGCACAGCCGTTCCTGAGCGTCGACCACCCGCCGCTGAACGGCTCCCCGGGCACGGTCGAGGCCAACTACTCCTGGTCCGGGCGGCTTCCGGCGGGCAAGTCGGGCCGCCACCTCGTCTACATGGTCTGGCAGCGCTCGGACAGCGCGGAGACCTTCTACTCCTGCTCCGACATCGTCTTCGACGGCGGCAACGGAGAGGTGACGGGCATCCACGACCCGGGCAACCCGACCGAGCCCCCGGCCGGCGCCTGCTCCGCCGCCCGCCGTACGACTGGCAGCTGGTCCGGCGGCTACCAGTCCGAGGTGACCGTCACCAACAGCGGGGACGTGCCGCTGCTCGGCTGGATGGTCGACTGGTCGCTGCCGGCCGGGCAGTCCGTGGCCAGTCTCTGGAGCGGCAACGCCACGTACAGCGGTCAGGACGTGATGGTCCACAACGCCGACTGGAACGGGTCGCTCGATCCGGGCGAGAGCACCACGTTCGGTTACGTCGTCCAGGGCTCCGGAGGTGATACGGCGACCGCCCTGCCGTGCCGACCGGGCTGAGGTGATCGGGGACCTGCCCCGGCTGCTCCGGGGCGGGGTCCTCCCGGGCTGCTCTGGGCGGACCCGGTGGCCGTAATCCACCGGGTCCGCGAGCCGGGCAGGTCGGGGGAATGCCTGGCCGGAGGGGATGAGGTCGTGCGGGCCACGGACGCGACAACGTTGTCCGCTGGTCCGAAAACGACTCTACCTCCCCAACGGAGCACGCAGCCAACGCAGTTGGAATCTTGAGCCACTTCTGAGGTTGGTACGGTCTCCGGCGGGAGGGCTCATGAACGAGCGGGACACGGTACGGCGCCCGGCTGCCGTCTGCCTGGCGCTGGTGATGCTGCTGTCGCTGGGCGGACTGACCGGCTGCGGCAGTGTCATGGACACCGGGAAGAAGTCGTCGATCGAGGTGCCGGACCTGTTCTATCTCCGGCCGCACGGCGACGACTCCGGGCCCGAGAGGAAGGTGCCCTTCCATGTCCGGGCCGAGGACGTGACGTCCAGGAGCGGTTACGAGGCGCAGGACCACCGGCTCATCGTGGACGTCACCGGGTCCGGCCGGACCGTACGGCTCAAGACCTCGAAGATCCGCAAGAAGAACCCCAGGTGCTCCGGGACCGACACCCGGGTCGTCTGCAAGGTGAGCGGTGCGTACGACAGCTGGTCCGACCTGGACCGCGTCTATCCGTACGCGGCCCCGGACGGCCGGCCCGGCGACAGCGCGAAGGTCCGGTTCCGGTTCACCACTCCGAAGGGGAAGACGCTCACCGCCCGCACCCGGGTCGTCGTCGGCGAGCCCGTCGTGCAGGTGCGCACGACGAAGGTGTTCGAGGACGTCGCACCCGGCTCCGTCCTCAGCACGCCGCTGGTGGTCCGCAACGCCGGGGAGGTGCCCGTGCGGGGCGTCGGCCTGGAACTCGCCGTCGCCGAGGGCCTGGGTTTCAAGAGCCTGTACCGCAACTGCCGTTATTCGGGGTCGCGTCCCTCCCTCGCGGTGTGCGAGTTCCCCGACCTGCGCATACCGCCCGGGGAGGCGGTCACCCTCGACCCGGTCCTGCGGCTGGAGGTGGCCGACACACAGATGCGCACGTCCTTCGGCCGGCAAGCATGGGCTTTGGACATGGGCCCCGCGAAGGACAGCACCGTACCCGAGGGCGGCGAGCCCGGCGACGGCCCGCGGCTGACGGCGGGGACCGCCAGGGGCGCCGATCTGAAGGGGACCTTCGCGGGCGGCGACGTGGACAGCGCGGTGCGGGTGGACACCTACGCCGACTTCGAGGTCGGTGTCGAGCTGAGCAGCGAGCGCTCCGAGCACACCGCGCACCTGAAGGTCCGCAACAACGGGCCCGCCGACCCCGGCACCACCCGGCTGCTGTTCACCCCGCCACCGGGCGCCACCGTGGTCGAGCAGCCTGAGGAGGCCATCGACGAGGACGTGTACCAGCCCTCCTGCGAGCTGGAGAAGGGCACATATTCCTGCCCCGTGCGGAGCGGGCTCGAAGCGGGGGAGTCGAGCACCTTCGACTTCACGTTCCGTCTCGACGGACCGGGCGAGGGCAGCGTACGGGTGATCGACGCCACCGGCACCGACCGCCGCGACCCCGACCCCGCCAACGACACGGCACCGGTTACCGTCCTGCCGTAACCGATGCCGTGTGCGGGTGATGCGGGCCGGGCCGGGTCAGCCCAGCAGTTCCACCTCCGCCAGCGTCGCCTCACCGTCGAGGACCAGGCGGTACTTCGCGTACGTGCCCGGTGCCGCCACCGAGAAGGCCCGCGTCTGCTTGTCCCAGGCGAAGGACTGCCCGGACCGCTTGTCGAGGTCCTTCCACGTGGTGCCGTCGGACGAGCCCTGCAGGACCCAGCCCTTGGGGGCCTTGGCCCCGTCGGCCGACGTCAGCGTGTACTGCACGGCCTTGACCGGGTCGGCGGTCGGCAGGTCCGCGGACGTGACGGTGGCACTCGTGCCCGACGTGTTGTCGAACAGCGGGCCCTCGCCCTTGACGGCGTCGGTCCGGGGAGCCGGCACCTTGTCGTCCTGCGTGATCGACACGGGCGCCGCGTTCTTGCCGGTGCCCCACGAGGACGGCTTCGACCCCATGTCGAACTCGATCACCGCGCCGCGCGAGATCACCGAGTGCGGCAGCGAGGTCGACGTCCACTTCTTGCCGTTGACCTTCAGGCCCTGCACGTAGACGTTCTTCGCGCTGTTCTTCGGGGCCTTCACGACGAGGTCCCGGCCGTTCTCCAGGTGCACGGTCGCCTTGGTGAACAGCGGTGAGCCGACGGCGTACTCGCCGCTGCCCATGACCAGCGGGTAGAAGCCGAGCGAGGAGAAGAGGTACCAGGCCGACTGCTCGCCGTTGTCCTCGTCGCCGTGGTAGCCCTGGCCGATCTCGCTGCCCGTGTAGAGCCGCGAGAGGACCTCACGCACGTTCTTCTGGGTCTTCCAGGGCTGGCCGGCCGCGTCGTACATGTAGTTGACGTGGTGGGCCACCTGGTTGGAGTGCCCGTACATGCCCATGCGGACGTCGCGGGCCTCGGTCATCTCGTGGATGACGCCCCCGTACGAGCCGACGAACTCGGGTCCGGCGGTCTCCGGGGTGCCGAAGTACGTGTCCAGCTTCTCCGCGAGGCCCGACCGGCCGCCGTAGAGGTTGGCCAGCCCGCGCGAGTCCTGCGGCGCGGTGAACGCGTACCCGTAGCCGTTGGTCTCCGTGTAGTCGTAGCCCCACACGCGCGGGTCGTACTTGTCGGAGGCCACCCGCCAGTCGCCCTTGGCGTCCCGGCCCTGGAAGAAGCCGGCCTTCGGGTCGAAGAGGTTGACGTAGTCCTGGGCGCGGTTGAGGAAGTACGCGGCCTCCTCCTTGTACTTCTTCTTGCCGGTCTTCTTGTAGAGCGCCTCGCCCATCTTCGAGATGCCGTAGTCGTTGAGGTAGCCCTCCAGCGCCCACGACAGGCCCTCATGGGTGTCGGTGCTCGTGTAGCCGATGAAGGGCGAGGTGGTCATGCCCTTGCGGCCCACACCCGAGGAGGGCGGCACGACGGTCGCGTTCTTCACGGCCGCGTCGTACGCCGACTCCGCGTCGAAGTCGACGCCCTTGACGTACGCGTCCGCGAACGCCACGTCGGAGGACGTGCCGGTCATCAGGTCCGCGTAGCCGGGCGAGGACCAGCGCGAGGTCCAGCCGCCGTCCTTGTACTGCTGCACGAAGCCGTCGACCATCTCACCGGCCTGGCCGGGCGTCAGCAGCGAGTAGGCGGGCCACGTCGTGCGGTAGGTGTCCCAGAAGCCGTTGTTGACGTACACCTTGCCGTCGACGATCTTCGCGCCGGTGTGCGTCGGGGTGTCCGGGCCGGGCATCGCCGAGAACGGCGAGGCGTACTGGTACTTGCCGCCGACCTTCTCGAAGCCGGAGTTCGGGTACAGGTACAGCCGGTAGAGGCTGGAGTACAGCGTCGTCAGCTGGTCGGGGGTCGCGCCCTCGACCTCGACCTTGCCCAGGATCTTGTCCCACGCCTGCTGGGCGCGCGACTTGACCTTGTCGAAGGACGTGCCGTCCGGGATCTCCTGGCGGAGGTTGTCCTTCGCCTGGTCGATGCTGATGAGCGAGGTGGCGATGCGCAGGGTCACCGTGCGGTCGGCGCCGGGCTTGAACTTCAGATAGCCCTTGACCCCCGAGGAGCTTCCCTCGGTGACGGGCGCGTCGAAGGTCCCGTACACGAAGAGGCGGGTGGCGCCCGTCGACAGCCCGGACTTGACGTCCGAGTAGCCGGTGAAGGTGCCGCTCTCCTTGTCGAGGGTCAGGCCCGCCTGGTCCGTGACGTTGTCGAAGAGGACGTTCGCGTCGTCACCGGGGAAGGTGAAGCGCAGGGCCGCCGCGTGGTCCGTCGGCGTCATCTCCGTCTTCAGCCCGTTCTCGAACGTCACACCGTAGTAGTACGGGCGCGCCGTCTCGTTCTCGTGCTTGAAGGGCAGCGCGCGGGCGGTGCGGCCCGTCTCCGGGGTGCCGGACGCGGCCGACGGCATCACCTGGAAGGTCTGCCGGTCGCCCATCCAGGGGCTCGGCTCGTGGCTCGCGCTGAACGCCTGGACGGTCGGCAGGTTGTCCGCGTTGTTGGAGCGCGCGTAGTCGTACAGCCAGCTCAGCGAACCCGCGTTCGTCACCGGGGTCCAGAAGTTGAAACCGTGCGGCACGGCCGTGGCCGGGAAGTTGTTGCCGCGCGAGAAGCCGCCGCTGGAGTTGGTGCCGCGGGTGGTCGACGCGTAGTCCGAGAGATGCGCCTTCGGCTTCCCGGGCTTCTGCACGCTCAGCTTGACGTCGTCCAGCCAGCCGCGGAACTTGGCGGGCCCCTTCGGGGAGTCGTACGCGAGCAGGATGCGGTCGACGGTCCGGCCGGCCGCGACCGAGCCGATCCGTGAGGTGACGTTGTTCCACTGGTTGACGTACAGCACCTTCGAGGCGCCCTGGCCCTGCGGTGTCAGCGCGAACCCGTGCTGGTCCTGGGCGCGCAGGTCGCTGAGGTAGGTGCCGTCCGTGAAGGCGAGGTCGACCGACACGTTCGTGGCGTCGTAGTCCCGGTCGCCGTCCGCCATCGACGGGAAGATCCGGTACGCCAGCTCGGTGTCGCGGCCGACGGCCACGTTCACGTCGAAGACCTTGTTGTACGAGTAGGCGCGGCCGTCCGCCTGGTGGGTGCCCGCGTACCGCAGCGCCTTCTTGCCGGTGAAGCCCGCGCCCGCCTTGGCCGTCGGGGAGCCGCTCGGACCGCGGTCCACGAGGGACAGCATGTCCTTGGGCGTGGGCTCCTCCTCGTCGCCCGTGGAGAACTGCACGTCGGCGAGCTGCAGGGCGTCCGAGGCGCCCTTGTTCTTGGTGATGTCGAGCCGGAAGTGCGCGTACTCGGCCGGTTCGCCGAGCTTGTACGTCTTCGTCTGGAACCGCTCGGCGAAGGACTCACCGGTCCGGGTGTCGAGGGTCTTCCAGTCCTTGCCGTCCGTGGAGCCCTGGAAGGTCCAGTCGACGGGGTCGCGCTCGTCGTGGTCGTTGGCCGACGTGAGCGCGTACGACAGCAGTTTGACGGGGGCGTCCAGATCGAACTCCACCCAGCCGGTGGGCGCGAAGGTCAGCCACTTGGTGCTGGGCTCGACATCGGTGAGGTTCTCCTTCACCTCGCCCCCGCCGGTGTTCTCGGCGCTCGCGCGGACCTCCGTGACGTGGTCCGTCACATTGCCGGGGATGCCGCTGCTGAAACCGCCGTCGACCCCCGAGGCGCGCTTGGTGCCGTCCGCCGAGATGTCGACCGTGTTGAGCCAGTCGGGTGCGGGTTCACCCGTCTCGAAGGAGGAGGCGAACTCCCGATCAGCCGCCGCCGCTTCACCGGGACGGGCTACGGCGGCGCCCTGCGAGGCCACCACCAGTGCGAAGGCGGCGGCCCCGAGGACCGCCGTGGAACCCCACCCGTGCCTCGTTCCGAGCCGGGATCTGTACGGAGACCCTTGCCGAGATCTGTGGTGCATGCGCCAGCACCCTCCCTGTCACGTGCGCCTGGACAACGTTGTCAAATTCGCTGCGCAGGTCCAGTAGGGAGTCAAGTGACCATTGATGTCAAGGGTGTTGTATGTGGCGTACGGGGGTACCCCCGACAGCCGACTCGACGGCCCCTCGTGGGCCGGCCTGTCGGCTACCTGTTCGGGCACTGATCGTTGCCTGATCACCCGCTGTGTGACAAGCCTGCGGGCAGCTCATATTTCCGCGAGGTCTCACTTCGGGAAAGAGTGTCGGCCAACTGTGCATTCGATCTTGCTCCGTTGGCGGGAAGTGGACTATACCTGTCGGCGTCCGCCCGATCGTTCGACCGGTCGCGGGCAGGAAGTCGCCGGCAGACGAGGGGGCGCGGCCAACAGCGACGTGCCGCGCATTCCTGCGGTTACCGGTATTCCAGGCACGATCCAGCTCTACTGATGTTCCCTCGCTCAAGCGCCGGGCAGTTCGTCCGACCTGTTTTTCCTGCCGGGGGACCGGGGGTTTCCCCCGGGTAATGCAGTACCGACCGCGGTGCCGGGGAGGGTCCGGTTCACCGCCTGAGTCCTGAAGAAGGCGAGGACTTGAGCATGGGATCCACTTCCGCACACAACGACCGCGAGGGTGTCGGCCGGCGCGACCTGATCAAGCGGTCCGCCGCGCTCGGTCTGATCACCGTACCCACGATGGGCTTTCTGTCCGCGTGCGCCAGCGGCGACAGCGGTGGCGACGAGAAGGTCGACAAGGGCAAGAAGACCAAGGAGAACCCGCTCGCCGTCAACGAGAGCGCGCCGCTGGAGATCGTGATCTTCGACGGTGGCTTCGGCACGCAGTACGCCGAGGACGCCAAGGCGGTCTACGAGAAGAACTTCCCCAAGGCGAAGGTCAAGTTCTCCTCGACCCAGAAGATCCAGTCGGTCCTGCAGCCGCGCTTCAACCAGGGGACCCCGCCGGACCTGATCGACAACTCGGGTGCCGAGCAGATGGACATGGGCGTCCTGGTCGGCAAGAAGCAGCTCGCCGACCTCACCCCGCTGCTGGACGCGCCGTCCATCGACGACCCGGCCAAGAAGGTCCGCGACACCCTGCGCCCCGGAATCGTCGAGATGGGCCAGTTCGACGGCGACCCGGTCTGGATCATGTACTACGCGTACACCGTCTACGGCGTGTGGTACTCCCAGAAGGCGCTGGACGGCCTGGACGCGGAGTACCCGGAGACCTGGGACGACATGCTCGCGGTCTGCGCCAAGGCGAAGAAGAAGGGCATCGCGGGCTGGACGTACGCGGGCAAGTACCCGTACTACGTCCCCTTCTCGCTCTACCCGATGATCGCCAAGGTCGGCGGCCGTGAGGTCCTGGACGCCATCGACAACCTGGAGCCGAACGCCTGGAAGCACCCGGCCGTCAAGACCTGTTTCGAGGCGTACTACGAGCTCTACAAGAAGGGCTACATCCTCAAGGGCACCCCGGGCCTGGACCACATCCAGTCCCAGACCGCCTGGACCGAGGGCAAGGCGCTCTTCATCCCGAACGGCTCCTGGGTGGAGAACGAGGCGGCGAAGACCATGCCGAAGGACTTCGACCTCGCGGTGAACGCGCCCAGCGGCATCGACAGCTCGGACAAGATGCCCTTCGGCACCATCTGGGCGTCCGGCGGCGAGCCCTTCATCGTCCCCGCGAAGGCCAAGAACAGCGAGGGCGGCATGGAGCAGCTGCGCATCATGCTCGGCGAGGCCTCGTCGAAGAACTTCACCTCGTCGGTCAAGTCGCTGACCGCCTTCAACGGCGGCACCGACGGCATCGAGCTGACGCCGGGTCTGAAGTCCGGTGTCGCGGCCCTGGACAAGGCCGGCGACAACGTGGTCAACCCGCGTATCCAGGACTGGTACGTGGCGCTCCAGAAGGAGAAGATCGGCGTCGGCGGCCTCGGCGAGATGATGGCCGGACGCCTCACCCCGGTCGAGGCCATCAAGAAGATCCAGGGTTACGCCGACGAGGCGGCCAAGGACGACAGCATCCAGCACTACAAGCACCAGTGAGCGATGCCGGGGTCCCGGGCGGTGTCCGGGGCCCCGGCCGTCGTTGTGCGGCGTCGACGGCAGCCCCCGCGGGAAGATCGGGTCGGTAGGAATGCAACACGGCAAATACCGTTTCATCGTGGGGTTCTTGACGGCCCCCCTGGCCATTTACGGCCTGTTCGTCATCTGGCCCTTCATCCAGTCCATCTACTACTCGTTCACGGACTGGAGCGGTCTCAGCCCCGAGTTCAAGATGGTGGGCTTCAAGAATTACACGAGACTGCTGGACGACGAGGTCTTCTGGAAGTCGTTGCAGCACAGCGTGATGCTGGTCGTGCTGCTGCCGCTGGTGACCCTCACCATGGCGCTGTTCTTCGCCTTCATGCTCAATGTCGGCGGACGGCGCCGGAAGAATGCCGCGATCGCCGGTGTACGCGGATCCGCCTTCTACAAGGTGGTCTATTTCTTTCCGCAGGTGCTGTCGATCGCGATCGTCGCGCTGCTGTTCCAGTTCGCCTACAACCCCAACAGCGGTGCGATCAACTCCTTCCTGAAGGCGATCGGTCTGGAGAGCGTGCAGCCCGACTGGCTCGGCGACCCGGACCTCGCCCTGTGGTGCATCTTCGCGGTCCTGGTCTGGTGCACCGTCGGATTCTTCGTGGTGCTCTTCTCCGCGGGAATGGCCTCCATCCCCAAGGACTACTACGAGGCGGCGCTGCTGGACGGCGCGAACCGCATCACGACCTTCTTCAGGATCACCCTGCCGTTGCTCTGGGACACCGTGCAGTCCGGCTGGGCCTACGTGGGCATCCTGGCGCTCGGCGCGGAGTCCTTCGCGGTCGTGCAGATCATGACCGTGGGCCCCGGCGGTCCCGATTACTCGACGACCGTCCTGCCGCTG
The DNA here is from genome assembly GCF_018070025.1 of Streptomyces liliiviolaceus. NCBI lineage: Bacteria > Bacillati > Actinomycetota > Actinomycetes > Kitasatosporales > Streptomycetaceae > Streptomyces > Streptomyces liliiviolaceus. The sequence goes on along the minus strand of NZ_JAGPYQ010000001.1, from coordinate 7,446,786 downwards.
TACGTCTACCAGAAGGCGTTCCGCGACGGCCAGGCCGCCTACGCGACGACGATCGGTGTCGCCCTGCTCTTCGTGACGCTGCTGTTCGTGGCGGTCGTGATGAAGCTGGGCCGGCGCGAGCGGCTGGAGTACTGATGCGCACCGAGTTCACCGAGCCGCGAGGAGGCCACGCATGAAGACGACCGACACGCCTCCCGCCGACACCACGGGGGAGCGGCCACCCGTCGCCAAGACGGCGCCCGCAGCCGCGCCGAAGGAGAAGGCCACCGGCAGGACGCTCAACGTCTTCTCGCACGGCTTCCTGATCCTCTGGGCGTTCATGGTCGCGATGCCGCTGCTCTGGGCGGTGATGACCTCCTTCAAGACGGACAAGGAGATCTTCAGCTCGCCCTGGGCGCTGCCGGACTCGCTGCACTTCGACAACTGGTCGCGCGCCTGGACCGAGGCGAACATGAGCGACTACTTCCTCAACACGATCATCGTGGTGGGGTTCTCGCTCCTCGGCACCATGCTGCTGGGCTCCATGGCGGCGTACGTCCTCGCGCGCTTCGAGTTCCCCGGGAACCGCTTCATCTACTTCCTCTTCATCGGAGGGATGAGCTTCCCGATCATCCTGGCGCTGGTCCCGCTGTTCTACGTCATGCAGAACCTCTCCCTGCTGAACACGCTGCCCGGACTGATCCTGGTCTACATCGGCTACTCGCTGCCGTTCACCGTGTTCTTCATGACGTCGTTCTTCCGCACCCTGCCGACCTCGGTGGCCGAGGCGGCCTTCGTGGACGGCGCCTCGCACACCAGGACGTTCTTCCAGGTGATGCTGCCGATGGCCAAGCCCGGCCTGATCAGCATCACCATCTTCAACTTCCTGGGGCAGTGGAACCAGTACCTGCTGCCGACGGTGCTCAACACCGAGCCGGAGAACAAGGTGCTCACCCAGGGCCTCGTCCAGCTCGCCGTCAGCCAGGGCTACAAGGGCGACTGGTCCGGGCTGTTCGCGGGCCTCGTGATGGCGATGCTGCCCGTGCTGGCCGCGTACATCGTCTTCCAGCGCCAGGTCGTGCAGGGGCTGACCGCGGGAGCGCTCAAGTAACGGACGGGTCATCGGTTCGGTTTGCGAGGGTGGTCCCGGAATGGAGCCGGGGCCACCCTCGCGGCACGGGCGCCGGCAGGCCCCTCTCTTGCTCAACCTCTTGACGGGAGTCGACGCCAACGGCTCTGCTTAGAGTTCACTAGTTGGACATAGACGGGGTCTCACCGAGGCGACCCCGTACGCAGGAGGTCGTCGTGGAGACTCCGGGGTCGCAGTCGTCGCTGCACCGAGCCAATCTCGAACGGGTCGTACGCGCGGTGCGCCTGGCCGGGTCGCTCACGCAGGCGGAGATCGCGAGGACGACGGGCCTGTCCGCGGCCACGGTCTCCAACATCGTGCGGGAGCTGAAGGACGGCGGGACGGTCGAGGTCACGCCCACCTCGGCCGGTGGCCGAAGGGCCCGCAGCGTCAGCCTGAGCGGTGACGCCGGCATCGTCATCGGCGTCGACTTCGGCCATACGCATCTGCGGGTCGCGGTCGGCAACCTCGCCCACCAGGTGCTGGCCGAGGAGTCCGAGCCGCTCGATGTGGACGCGTCCGCCGCGCAGGGCTTCGACCGGGCGGAACAGCTGGTCAACCGCCTGATCGCGGCCACCGGCGTGGAGCGCTCCAAGGTCGCCGGGGTGGGTCTCGGCGTACCCGGGCCGATCGACGTGGAGTCCGGGACGCTCGGCTCCACCGCGATCCTGCCGGGCTGGACCGGCACCAAGCCCGCGGAGGAGCTCCAGGGGCGTCTGGGGGTCTCCGTGCACGTCGACAACGACGCCAACCTCGGAGCCCTCGGGGAACTCGTCTGGGGGAGCGGCAGGGGCGTCCGTGACCTGGCGTACATCAAGGTGGCCAGCGGTGTCGGCGCCGGGCTCGTGATCAACAGCAAGATCTACCGCGGCCCGGGTGGCACAGCGGGAGAAATCGGGCATATTACTCTTGATGAGTCCGGCCCGGTCTGCCGCTGCGGAAACCGCGGCTGCCTGGAGACCTTCGCGGCGGCGCGCTATGTGCTGCCGCTCCTCCAGTCCAGTCATGGCACGGATCTGACCATGGAAGGTGTCGTACGGCTGGCGCGGGACGGAGACCCTGGCTGCCGTCGGGTGATCGCCGACGTCGGCCGACATATCGGCAGTGGAGTGGCGAATCTGTGCAACCTGCTCAATCCGAGCCGGGTGGTGCTCGGCGGTGATCTCGCCGAGGCCGGAGAGCTCGTGCTGGGACCCATCAGGGAGTCCGTCGGCCGCTATGCGATCCCCAGTGCGGCGCGTCAACTATCCGTTCTGCCAGGGGCACTTGGCGGTCGGGCGGAGGTCCTCGGGGCACTCGCCCTCGCACTCGGCGAGATGGGCGATTCAACCCTTTTGGACGGATCGCTCACTGCTGTAACACCTGCCTTCACTTAGAGAACGGATGGCAGCGTTGCCATTCCGTTAAGGATTTACTTCTTGACGTCGCACGTGCGGCCGAGTTGACTTCCAGCCACCTCGGCCGCAACGTCGCGGCCTCGTCAGGGAGGTTTCTGAAGTGAACACGCGTATGCGTCGCGCCGCCTTTGCCGTTGCCGCTGGTGCGATGGCCGTCTCGCTGGCTGCCTGTGGCAGCGCCGAGGAGTCCGGCGACAAGAGCGACTCCACGAAGTCCGCCGCCAAGGGCGACAACATCAAGGTCGGCCTCCTCCTTCCGGAGAACCAGACCGCGCGGTACGAGAAGTTCGACAAGCCCTTGATCGAGAAGAAGGTCAAGGAGCTCACGAACAACAAGGGCGAGATCGTCTACGCCAACGCCAAGCAGGACGCCACCACGCAGTCCCAGCAGGTCGACACGATGATCACCAACAAGGTGGACGTGCTGATCGTGGACGCGGTGGACTCCAAGGCCATCGCCAACGGCGTGAAGAAGGCCAAGGACGCCGGCATCCCCGTCGTCGCGTACGACCGCCTCGCCGAGGGCCCGATCGACGCCTACACCTCCTTCGACAACGAAGAGGTCGGCCGCGTGCAGGGCAAGGCGCTCCTGGAGGCCCTGGGCGACAAGGCCAAGCCCTCCGCGAAGATCGTCATGATGAACGGCGCGGTCACCGACCCGAACGCCGCCCTCTTCAAGAAGGGCGCCCTCTCCCAGCTCGACGGCAAGGTGGACATCGCCAAGTCGTACGACACCAAGGAGTGGAAGCCGGAGAACGCCAACGCCAACATGGAAGGCGCCATCTCGGCGATCGGCAAGGACAAGATCGTCGGCGTCTACTCCGCCAACGACGGCATGGCCGGCGGTATCATCACCGCCCTCAAGGCCGCGGGCGTCTCCCCGCTGCCGCCCGTGACCGGCCAGGACGCGGAGCTGGCGGGTGTGCAGCGCATCGTCTCGGGCGACCAGTTCATGAGCGTCTACAAGTCCTACCCGCAGGAGGCCGACGTCGCCGCGCAGATGGCCGTCGCGCTCGCCAAGGGCGAGAAGCTCGACTCCATCGCCAAGGACTCGGTCGACAGCCCCACCACCAAGGGCGTCCCGTCGGTGCTCGTCCCGGTCGTCTCGCTGACCAAGGACAACATCAACGACACCGTCATCAAGGACGGCATCTACACGATCGACGAGATCTGCACCGCCAAGTTCAAGTCCGCCTGCAGCAAGGCCGGCCTCAACTAGGTCATGGCAAGTCCCTTACCGCGTACGGGAATTCGCACCACTGAATTCCCGTACGGGCCTGTGGTCCGCGAAAATCGGTCCATGAGGGACGGTCGTACCCGAAGCCCCTCCGGCGCCCCGCAACCACCAGCCCCGCAGCTAGGGCGGGGCGCCGGACGGAACACTTCCACCCCCCCAAACTCTTCTGCACAACCTCCCGCCGGGTCAGGCGGCGAAGGAGATGGTTAACGTGTCCGCTACGCCTGTTCTGGCGTTGCGCGGGGTCTCGAAGCGATTCGGTGCCGTTCAGGCGCTCACCGACGTAGAGCTTGAGGTCCACGCCGGTGAGGTGGTCGCCCTGGTCGGCGACAACGGCGCCGGAAAGTCCACGCTGGTGAAAACGATCGCCGGCGTGCACCCGATCGACGAGGGTGTCATCGAATGGGACGGCAAGGCCGTCCAGATCAACAAGCCGCACGACGCCCAGCACCTGGGTGTCGCGACGGTCTACCAGGACCTCGCGCTGTGCGACAACATCGATGTCGTCGGCAACCTCTACCTGGGCCGTGAGCTGAAGAAGCGCGGCATCCTGGACGAGGTCGAGATGGAGCGCCGCTCGCGCGAACTGCTCCAGACGCTGTCGATCCGCATCCCCAGCGTGCGCATCCCGATCGCCTCGCTCTCCGGCGGTCAGCGCCAGACCGTGGCCATCGCCCGCTCCATGCTCGGCGAGCCCAAGCTGGTCATCCTCGACGAGCCCACCGCGGCCCTCGGTGTCGAGCAGACCGCCCAGGTCCTCGACCTGGTCGAGCGGCTGCGCGAGCGCGGCCACGCCGTCCTGCTCATCAGCCACAACATGGCCGATGTGAAGGCCGTCGCCGACAAGGTGGCCGTGCTCCGGCTCGGCCGCAACAACGGCGTCTTCGAGGTCAAGGCGACCTCGCAGGAAGAGATCATCTCCGCCATCACCGGTGCCACGGACAACGCCGTGACCCGCCGTGCGGCGCGCAGCAACGGGGAGGCTCAGAAGTGAGCATCGACAAGACCTCCGCCAGCACGGACGAGCACGCCGTCGCGAACCCCGAGGCCGCCGCCGACGCGGTGACCGTGGTCGACCCCCGGCTGCTCGTGCGCGAGCAGGGCCTGGCCGGCTACGTCGGCGAGTTCAAGCGCAAGATGAAGGGCGGTGACCTGGGCTCCGTCCCGGTCGTCATCGGCCTGATCGTCATCTGCATCATCTTCCAGAGCCTGAACTCGGCCTTCCTCTCCGCCGAGAACCTCAACAACATCGCCGTCGCGATGGTCGCCACCGGCATGATGTCGGTCGGCATCATCTTCGTGCTGCTGCTCGGCGAGATCGACCTGTCGGTCGGCTCGGTCAGCGGTGTGGCGGGTGCCATCACCGCCGTACTGAGCGTCACGCACGGGGTGAACGAGTGGCTGGCCGTCCTCATCGCCCTCGCGAGCGGTGCGGCCATCGGCGCGCTCCACGGCTTCTTCTTCGCCCGCATCGGCGCCCCCGCGTTCGCGGTCACCCTGGCCGGCCTGCTGTTCTGGCTCGGCTTCATGCTCCAGATCCTGGGCGAGAACGGCACCATCAACATCGACGGTGACGGCGTGGTCGGCAAGCTGACCACGTACTACTTCTCGGACGTCGCGGCCGCCTACGGCCTCGCGATCGTCGCCGTGGTGCTCTTCTTCGTCACCAGCTTCCTGGACAGCCGCCGCCGCGAGGCCGCGGGCATCCCGTCCCGGCCGCTGGGCGACCTGATCCTGCGCACCGCCCTGCTCGCGGTCGTGGCGTTCGCCGCCGCGATCATGTTCAACCAGTACAAGGGCCTGCCGCTCGCACTGCTGCTCTTCATCCTGGTCCTGGTCCTGAGCGACTTCGTCCTGCGCCGCACCGGCTACGGCCGCAAGATCTTCGCGCTCGGCGGCAGCGTCGAGGCGTCCCGTCGTGCCGGTATCAACGTCACGGCGGTCCGTGTCTCGGTCTTCGCCCTGGCGGGCTTCTTCGCCGCCGTCGGCGGTCTGTTCTGGGCCTCGAAGATCGCCGCGGCCAACCAGAGCGCGGGCGCGGGTGACCTTCTGATGAACGTCATCGCGGCGGCCGTCATCGGTGGCACCAGCCTCTTCGGCGGCCGCGGCCGCACGTGGAACGCGCTGCTCGGTGTCATGGTGATCACCTCGATCCAGTACGGCCTCGCCCTGGAGGGCATCGCCACACCGGTCCAGTACATGATCACTGGTGGTGTGCTTCTGGCCACGGTCGTCATCGACTCGATCACGCGCAAGACGCAGAAAACCGCTGGCCGCGCGTAGGGATTCGTGGTTGCCCCTCAGGTCGGGGGGCTTGCTGTTCGTGGGGGGCTGCGGGTCCGTTTTGGCTGGTCGCGCAGTTCCCCGCGCCCCTGAGGGGCGTAGCCCCTCTGAGAAAGTGCTCGGCGCCGATGGTGGCGTCGGGCACTTTTGTGTTCGTTGGGGGGTTTGGTAGGGAAGAGGATTTACGGCCGATCGCGTGATGTATGACGCACAGCCCGGGCGTCGGCGCGAAAGACGGAACATTAGACTCGACAGGCCCGGGAAGCTCTATCGCTCTACCGCACGCAAGGAGGCACGGGTGCCGCTGCTGACCCGCATCAAGGGACCGCGCGATCTGGACCGGCTCAGCCTGGAGCAGCTGGACCAGCTCGCGGACGAGATCAGGACCTTCCTGGTCGACGCGGTGTCCAAGACCGGCGGCCACCTCGGCCCCAACCTCGGCGTCGTCGAGCTGACCATCGCCCTGCACCGCGTCTTCGAGTCCCCCAAGGACCGGATCCTGTGGGACACCGGACACCAGTCCTACGTCCACAAGCTGCTCACGGGCCGCCAGGACTTCTCGAAGCTCAAGATGAAGGGCGGCCTGTCCGGCTACCCCTCGCAGGCCGAGTCCGAGCACGACGTCATCGAGAACAGCCACGCCTCCACGGTCCTCGGCTGGGCCGACGGCCTCGCCAAGGCCAACGAGGTGCTCCGCAAGGACGACCACCACGTCGTGGCCGTCATCGGTGACGGGGCGCTCACCGGCGGCATGGCCTGGGAGGCGCTGAACAACATCGCCGACGCCAAGGACCGCCCGCTCGTCATCGTCGTCAACGACAACGAGCGGTCGTACGCACCGACCATCGGCGGCCTCGCGAACCATCTGGCGACCCTGCGCACCACCGACGGCTACGAGCGCTTCCTGGCCCGCGGCAAGGACCTCCTGGAGCGCACTCCCGTCGTCGGCAGGCCCCTCTACGAGACCCTGCACGGCGCCAAGAAGGGCCTCAAGGACTTCATCGCCCCGCAGGGCATGTTCGAGGACCTCGGCCTCAAGTACGTCGGGCCCATCGACGGGCACGACATGGAGGCCCTGGAGTCCGCGCTCGCCCGCGCCAAGCGCTTCGGCGGCCCGGTCATCGTGCACTGCCTCACCGAGAAGGGCCGCGGCTACCAGCCCGCCCTGAGCGACGAGGCGGACCGCTTCCACGGCATCGGCCCCATCCACCCCGACACGGGCCTGCCCGTCAAGGCCTCGGGCGCCGACTGGACCTCCGTCTTCGGCGACGAGATGGTCGCGCTCGGCAAGGAGCGCGAGGACGTCGTCGCGATCACGGCGGCCATGCTCCAGCCGGTCGGCCTGAAGAAGTTCGCGGACGCCTTCCCGAACCGCATCTACGACGTCGGCATCGCCGAGCAGCACGGCGCCGTCTCCGCCGCGGGCCTCGCCACCGGCGGACTGCACCCCGTCTTCGCGGTCTACGCGACCTTCCTCAACCGCGCCTTCGACCAGGTCCTGATGGACGTGGCCCTGCACAAGTGCGGTGTCACCTTCGTGCTCGACCGGGCCGGCGTCACCGGCACCGACGGCGCCTCCCACAACGGCATGTGGGACATGTCGATCCTCCAGGTCGTGCCGGGCCTCAGGCTCGCCGCGCCCCGCGACGCCGACCAGGTCCGCGCCCAGCTGCGCGAGGCCGTCCAGGTCACGGACGCGCCGACCGTGGTCCGCTTCTCCAAGGGCGCGGTCGGCCCGGCCGTACCCGCCGTGGGCCGCGTCGGCGGCATGGACGTCCTGCGCGAGCCCGGCACCGACACCCCGGACGTGCTCCTCGTCTCGGTCGGCGCCCTCGCCCCCATGTGCCTGGAGATCGCCGCTCTCCTGGACCAGCAGGGCATCACCACCACCGTCGTCGACCCCCGCTGGGTCAAACCCGTCGACGAGGCCATGGCCCCGCTCGCCGAGCGGCACCGCGTGGTCGTCACCGTCGAGGACAACTCCCGCGTCGGCGGTGTCGGCTCCTCGGTCGCCCAGGCCCTGCGCGACGCCGGCGTGGACGTACCCCTGCGCGACTTCGGCATCCCGCCGCGCTTCCTCGACCACGCCTCCCGCAAGGAGGTCATGGCCGAGATCGGACTGACCGCACCGGACATCGCCCGGCAGGTCACCGGACTGGTCTCCAAGCTCGACGGACGGTACGACCAGGCCCAGGCCCAGGCCCACGCCACGCCGGAGCCCGCCCGAGACTGACACCCGCCCGATCGGCACATCCACCCGATCGGCACACCCGGACACACCCGCATGGGCCGGTTCCGCACCCTTTACGGTGGCTGAACCGGCCCATCCGCGTGAATCCCCACGTGCCGGGGCACACGGACCACGCACCCTCTCGATCATGTCGAGGACGACAACGCGTGGGGAGTACGCCCGTGAGCAACACCCTCTTCAGGACGAAGAAGATCGAGCAGTCCATCCAGGACACCGAGGAACCGGAGCACGCGCTCAAGAAATCCCTGTCCGCCCTGGATCTGACCGTCTTCGGGGTCGGTGTCATCATCGGCACCGGCATCTTCGTCCTCACCGGCACGGTCGCCAAGAACAACGCCGGTCCCGCCGTCGCCCTGGCCTTCGTCGTGGCCGGGGTGGTCTGCGCGCTCGCCGCGCTCTGCTACGCCGAGTTCGCGTCCACCGTCCCGGTGGCCGGCTCCGCGTACACCTTCTCGTACGCCTCCCTCGGTGAACTGCCCGCCTGGATCATCGGCTGGGACCTCGTGCTGGAGTTCGCGCTCGGCACCGCGGTGGTCGCGGTCGGCTGGTCCGGCTACATCGCCTCGCTGCTCGACAACGCGGGCTGGCACCTGCCCGCGGCGCTCAGCGGCCGGGAGGGGGCCGACGGCTTCGGCTTCGACATCCTCGCCGCCGCCCTCGTCCTGGTGCTCACCGGCATCCTCGTGGTCGGTACGAAGCTCTCCGCGCGGGTCACCGCCGTCGTGGTCGCCGTCAAGGTGACCGTCGTCCTCGTCGTGATCATCGCCGGTGCCTTCTTCGTCAAGGGCGACAACTACGACCCGTTCGTCCCGAAGGCGAAGCCCGTGGAGGCGGGCAGCGGCCTCGACTCGCCGCTCGTCCAGCTGATGTTCGGCTGGGCACCCTCGAACTTCGGCGTGATGGGCATCTTCACCGCCGCCTCCGTCGTCTTCTTCGCCTTCATCGGCTTCGACGTCGTCGCCACGGCCGCCGAGGAGACCAGGAACCCCCAGCGGGACATGCCCCGCGGCATCCTCGGCTCACTCCTCATCTGTACGACGCTGTACGTGGCGGTGTCGATCGTCGTGACCGGTATGCAGCACTACACCGACCTGTCCGTGGACGCCCCGCTCGCCGACGCCTTCAAGGCCACCGGACATCCCTGGTACGCGGGCTTCATCAGCTTCGGCGCCGCCGTCGGACTCACGACCGTCTGCATGATCCTGCTGCTCGGCCAGACCCGGGTCTTCTTCGCGATGAGCCGCGACGGACTGCTGCCGCGCTTCTTCTCGCACGTCCACCCGCGCTTCAGGACCCCGCACCGGCCGACCATCCTGCTCGGCGTGATCATCGCGATCGTCGCCGGCTTCACCAGCCTGAGCGAGCTGGCCGAACTGGTGAACATCGGGACGCTGTTCGCGTTCGTCGTGGTCGCGGTCGGCGTGATCATCCTGCGCCGCACCCGCCCGGACCTGCCCCGCGCCTTCCGCACCCCGCTGGTCCCGATCCTGCCGATCGTCTCGGTCCTCGCCTCCCTGTGGCTGATGCTGAACCTGCCCGCCGAGACCTGGCTGCGGTTCGGCATCTGGATGGCCCTCGGCTTCCTCGTGTACTTCCTGTACGGCCGCTCGCACAGCCGCCTCGGCCGCGACGAGAAGGCGGTCGAAGCCCCCTAGCCGGTGGTCGGGGTCACGGGCGTACGGTCCTCGGGCCCGTGACCTCGGCGCCCAACTCCCCGACCCTGCGCCGCAGTTCCCGGTCCGCCGTGACCACCAGGCGCGCGCGGTCCGGGTGTTCGGCGACCAGCTCCACGATCCGGTCGTCCCCGCTGCCGGGCGCCGCCTCGACCCGTACCCCGGGCACGGACGTCACGCCCCGGGCGCCGCCCTCGACCACGAGGACCAGCTCCAGGGGCCCCGGCCGCCCCGGCAGCCCTTCGTCGGCGTACGGCACGAGCAGGTCCCGTACCCGCTCCGCGGCGCCCCGGCGGTCGCGCCACCAGCCGTCGGGGACGGACCCCACCACATTGGCGGCGTCGACGATCACGAGCGGGGCTGCGTCCATAGGGCCAGGGTCGCACGGAGGGCGATCACACGACCCGATTAGAGTGGGGGAGTGTCAATGGCCCGCACACTCAACGGCACCTGGCTCATACGCGGCCGGGACGGCAGACTCAGCGCCTACGCTCCACTGCAGGAAGCGGTGTGGTGCTGGGCCGAGCAGCGTCCCGGCGGCCCCTGGACGGCACCGCGCGCGGTCGGCGGCGACCAGCGCGTCAACCCGGTGCTCGCCGTGGGCCAGGGAACCGACTCCTACGCCCACCTGGTCTCCTGGCGGCCCACCGTCGCCGGGGAGGCGGGACTCGTCCACTCGACCCACTTCAGGCCGCACCTCGCCGCCCTCGACTGGAACCCGCTCGGGCACCCCAACTCCAAGGGCGGCCAGACCGGCCCACCGGCCGTCACCGTGGACGCCGAGGGCCGCGCGCACGTCTTCGTACGCAACAAGGGCGGCGGGGTCAGCATGCGCGGCCAGAAGGAGCGCGGGGGCTGGGGCCCCTGGCGCGACCTCAAGGGCCGCGAGGTCACCGGCGAACTCGCCGCCGTCACCCGCGCGTCCGGACTCGTCGAGCTGTACGCGGCCACGCCGGCCGGCATCCTGCGCTGGACGCAGGCGGGGCCCGGCCACATCCCCGCGCTCGACGAGGAGCCCCTGAAGGTGGCGGTCCGGCCGGGCACCCTGCGGGCGCTGACCACCTCCGACGAGCACGTGACGCTGTTCTACACGGACGAGAACGACACGGTGTGCGCGTGGCGGGCCGGCGCGGAGCCGGTGGAACTCCTCGGCTGCGCGGGGCCCGGGGCGGTGTCCGCGATCCGCTGCACGCTCGACGGCGTCGACTGCACGCTGCTCGCGCAGCGGTCCGCGAGTGGGCGGGTCGCGTTCGCGGCGTATCCCACGGAGCAGGAGTCGGCGGGGGCGTGGTGGACCGACTCGGGTCCTCAGCTGCCCGCCGACGCGGTGGTGGCGCTCGCCGAGGACGAGGAGGGGCGGGTGGTCGCGGCGACCCTCGCGCCGTCCACGGGCACGCTGCTCCACACCCACCGCAAACCGGAACCAGGTCTGGCCCTGGAGCCCTGGCAGACCATGTGATCCGCCCCCGCCGCCCCTACCCGTTCCCGTCCACGCATGGGGCTGCGCCCCTCGCCCCCCTATCGCGCTTCGCGCTCGTCCTCAAACGCCGGACGGGCTGAGTGGGTAGCCTCTCCGGCGTTTGAGAAGCGGGGGTTCGGGGGCTGGCCCCCGAGTCAGTGACGGGTCGGGTAGGGGCGGCGGGGGCGAGAAAAGCTACGCCGGGACCGACGCCACTCCCGGGGACAGGAACCGCTTGCCGTTCACGCGCTGGGAGACACCCTCACGGTCCAGGTACGGCGTGAGGCCACCGAGGTGGAAGGGCCACCCCGCACCCGTGATCAGGCACAGGTCGACATCCTGCGCCTCGGCCACGACACCCTCGTCGAGCATGAGCCCGATCTCCTGAGCGACGGCGTCGAGGACACGGACCCGGACCTGCTCCTCGTCCAGGACGGAGTCGCCCTGCTTCAGCAGCGCGGCGACCTCGGGGTCGAGCTCCGGCTTCCCGGAGTCGTACACGTAGAAGCCGCGCTTGCCCGCCTTCACGACCGCCGCGAGGTTCGGCGAGACCGTGAAACGGTCGGGGAAGGCCCGGTTGAGCGTCTCGGAGACGTGCAGACCGATCGCCGGACCGACCAGCTCAAGGAGGACCAGCGGAGACATCGGCAGCCCCAGCGGCTCGACCGCCTTCTCGGCGACCGCGACCGGCGTGCCCTCGTCGATGACGTTCTGGATCTCGCCCATGAAGCGGGTGAGGATGCGGTTCACGACGAACGCCGGGGCGTCCTTCACCAGGACCGCGGTCTTCTTGAGTTTCTTGGCGACACCGAAGGCGGTCGCGAGCGAGGCGTCGTCCGTCGCCTCGCCCCGCACGATCTCCAGGAGGGGGAGGATCGCGACCGGGTTGAAGAAGTGGAAGCCCACGACCCGCTCGGGGTTCTTGAGCTTCGACGCCATCTCGGTCACCGACAGCGAGGAGGTGTTGGTGGCGAGGATCGCGTGCGCCGGGGCGACCGCCTCGACCTCCGCGAACACCTGCTGCTTGACGCCGATCTCCTCGAAGACGGCCTCGATGATGAAGTCGGCGTCGGAGAAGCCCTCGGCCTTGTCCAGGACACCGGTGACCAGGGCCTTGAGGCGGTTGGCCTTGTCCTGGTTGACACGGCCCTTGCCGAGCAGCTTGTCGATCTCGGCGTGGACGTAGCCCACACCCTTGTCGACGCGCTCCTGGTCGATGTCGGTCAGCACGACCGGCACCTCAAGGCGGCGCAGGAAGAGCAGGGCGAGCTGCGAGGCCATCAGACCGGCGCCGACGACACCGACCTTGGTGACCGGACGCGCCAGGGACTTGTCCGGGGCACCGGCGGGGCGCTTGCCGCGCTTCTGCACCAGGTTGAACGCGTAGATGCCGGCGCGCAGTTCACCGCCCATGATCAGGTCGGCGAGCGCCTTGTCCTCGGCGTCGAAGCCCTGCTGCAGGTCGCCGTTCTTCGCGGCGGCGATGATGTCGAGCGCGCGGTACGCGGCCGGGGCCGCCCCGTGCACCTTGCTGTCCGCGATGAAGCGGCCCTTGGCGACGGCCTGGTCCCAGGCCTCGCCGCGGTCGATGACCGGGCGGTCGACGACGATCTCGCCCTTGAGGACGGACGCCGTCCAGATCAGCGACTGCTCAAGGAAGTCGGCGCCCTCGAAGAGCGCGTCGGCGATGCCCAGCTCGTAGACCTGCACGCCCTTGAGCTGCTTGTTCTGGTTGAGCGAGTTCTCGATGATCACCGAGACGGCCTTGTCGGCGCCGATCAGGTTCGGCAGGAGGGCGCAGCCGCCCCAGCCGGGCACCAGACCGAGGAAGACCTCGGGGAGCGAGAAGGCGGGCAGGGACGCGGAGACCGTGCGGTAGCTGCAGTGCAGACCGACCTCGACACCGCCGCCCATGGCCGCGCCGTTGTAGTACGCGAAGGTCGGCACCGCGAGCGCGGACAGCCGCTTGAAGACCTCGTGGCCGCCCTTGCCGATGGCGAGCGCGTCCTTGTGCTCCTTGAGCAGCTCGACGCCCTTGAGGTCCGCGCCGACGGCGAAGATGAACGGCTTGCCGGTGACACCGACGCCGATGATCTCGCCCGCCGAGGCCTCCTTCTCGACCTGGTCGATCGCGGCGTCGAGGTTCGCCAGCGAGGCCGGGCCGAAGGTGGTCGGCTTGGTGTGGTCGAAGCCGTTGTCCAGCGTGATGAGCGCGAAGCGCCCCGCGTTGAACGGCAGGTCGAGGTGGCGTACGTGCGCCGACGTCACGACCTCGTCGGGGAACAGCTCCGCTGCGCCCTTCAGGAGTTCAGTGGTGCTCACTTGTCGCCTCCGGCGTCCTTGTGGTGCGGGTTCTCCCAGATCACCGTGGCGCCCATGCCGAAGCCGACGCACATGGTGGTGAGGCCGTAACGGACCTCCGGCTGCTCCTCGAACTGGCGGGCCAGCTGCGTCATCAGCCGGACGCCGGAGGAGGCCAGCGGGTGGCCGTACGCGATGGCGCCGCCGTACTGGTTGACGCGCGCGTCGTCGTCGGCGATGCCGTAGTGCTCCAGGAACGCGAGGACCTGGACGGCGAAGGCCTCGTTGATCTCGAAGAGGTTGATGTCCTCGATGGACAGACCGGCCTTCGCGAGGGCCTTCTCGGTGGCCGGGATCGGGCCGTAGCCCATGACCTCCGGCTCGACGCCCGCGAAGGCGTACGAGACGAGCCGCATCCGCACGGGCAGGTCGTGCTCGCGGGCGAACTCCTCGGACGCGATGATCGAGGCGGTGGCGCCGTCGTTCAGACCGGCCGCGTTGCCGGCGGTGACCCGGCCGTGCACACGGAACGGGGTCTTGAGGCCGGCCAGGTTCTCCAGGGTGGTGCCCGGGCGCATCGGCTCGTCGGCGGTGACCAGGCCCCAGCCCGTCTCACCGACCTCCGCGTTGGTGTTGCGCACCGAGATCGGCACCAGGTCCTGCTGGATCTTGCCGTTGGCGTACGCCTTGGCGGCCTTCTCCTGCGAGCGCACGGCGTACTCGTCGGCGCGCTGCTTGGTGATCGTGGGGTAGCGGTCGTGCAGGTTCTCCGCGGTCATGCCCATGAAGAGGGCCGACTCGTCGACGAGCTTGTCGCTGACGAAGCGCGGGTTGGGGTCCACGCCCTCGCCCATGGGGTGGCGGCCCATGTGCTCGACACCGCCCGCGATGACGGCGTCGTACGCGCCGAAGGCGACGGAGCCGGCCGCGGTCGTCACGGCGGTCAGCGCGCCGGCGCACATGCGGTCGATCGAGTAGCCGGGCACGGACTGGGGCAGCCCGGCGAGGATGCCGGCCGTGCGGCCCAGCGTCAGGCCCTGGTCGCCGATCTGCGTGGTCGCGGCGATGGCGACCTCGTCGATCTTCTTCGGGTCGAGTCCGGGGTTGCGGCGCAGCAGCTCCCGGATCGCCTTCACGACGAGGTCGTCGGCGCGGGTCTCGTGGTAGATGCCCTTCGGGCCCGCCTTGCCGAACGGGGTGCGGACGCCGTCGACGAAGACGACGTCCCTGACGGTACGAGGCACGATGGCTCTCCTCCAGATGCGGATTGCACTACTGCGATGCGCTGAGCGCGCGCTCAGGACCCATGCTACTTACGGGTAACGTAGCTGCCCAGTCCCGGGGCCCGGAGCGGCGAAGGTCACACTTCCAGTGTGGCCGCACCCGCGGCCCAGGGCGCCTGGCCCGTGACATCTGCGGGCCCGCCGTGGCTGGCCGCGCAGTTCCTCGCGCCCCTGAAGACGGGTGCGTCGTGGCTGGGCGCGGAGTTCCCGGGGCCCCCGAGGGGCCGAAAAACCGGGGCGCAGCCCCGTTTTTCAGGGGCGCGGGGAACTGCGCGACCAGCCCCCACCGGACCCGCACCCTCAACCGCGGACCCTCACCCCGGCGGCGCCGTGGACCCCCGGGGGGTCAGCACCGGTGTGGGTACCGGGTGAGAACCCCCACCCTCCCCACCCGTGATGACGCCGAACAACGTTCGAGCAACCTCCGCCCCGAACCCGTGCACGTCATGACTCATCGCCGACAACGTCGGATGCGTCAACCGGCACAGCTGCGAGTCGTCCCACGCCAGCAGCGACACATCAGCCGGCACCGACAGCCCCATCTCGGACGCCACGGACAGCCCCGCCACCGCCATGATGTCGTTGTCGTACACGATCGCCGTCGGCCGGTCCGAGGCGGACGCGGTAAGCAGCGACCGCGTGGCCCGCGCCCCCGCCTCCCCGGAGAAGTCGGTCGCCACCTGCCACGCCCCGTCCAGCTCCAGCCCCCGCGCCGCCGCGTCGAACGCGGCCGTACGGATCGCCGTGTGCCCGAGCGCCGCCGCCCCGCCCACCCGCGCGACCCTCCGGTGCCCGAGCGCCGCGAGATACCGCACGGCCTCCGTGACGGCACTCGCGTCGTCGGTCCACACGGAGGTGAGTCCGCCGGTCAGCGAGGGGTGCCCGACGGCCACGACGGGCATCCCGAGCCGTTCGACGGCGGCCACCCGCGGATCGTCCGCCCGGAAGTCCACCAGGATCGACCCGCTCACGTGCTTGCCCCGCCACCAGGAGTCCTGGAGCCCGACCTCCTCCTCCACCGTCCGCAGGAGCCGCAGCAGCAGCGAGCACGAGTGCTCGGTCAGCACGCTCTCCACGCCCGAGACGAACTCCATGTAGAACGGTTCGAGCCCGAGCAGCCTCGCCGGCCGGCAGATCGCGAGTCCCACCACGTCCACCCGCCGCCCGGCCAGCGACCGCGCGGCGAGGTTCGGCGCCCAGCCCAGCTGGCGGGCGGCCTCGAAGATCCGGTCCCGGGTCGCCTCGGACAGCCCCGGTTTGTGGTTGAAGGCGAGCGACACGGCTCCCTTGGACACCCCGGCGCGGGCCGCGACGTCCTTGATCGTGACGCGGGACGGTGTCGTCATCGTGCGGGCTCCACGCAGTACAGGGCGGAGCGTACGGTCTCCGCGTCCGGATCCCCCGGAGTCTCCCAGCCCCGCACGCCGATCGTCACCCGTTCCCCGGGGAGCAGTGTGACGAGCCCCCGGTCGGCCGAGGCGCCGGGTGACAGCCGGTCGGCCTGCAGCAGCAGATCCCGTACGAGCGTACGGGCGGTGACCGTGACCTCTCCCGCTGCGGCGACCGAGACGTCGAACCGCGGCCGGGGGTACGGGATCTCATGGTCGGCGGCAGCGAAGTACAACGCCCGCAGCCCACCCGGGCCCCCGCCCACAGCTCCGTCCCCGTCCGCCACCAGGAACTCCTTGGGCCCCACCGGCACAAGATCCTCCGGCACCCGCAGGTCACCGACCGCCCGTGCCCCCGCCGCCACCTCCACCGGGGCCTCCGCCACCACAGCGCCCTCCACCGACATCCGCCGCAGCACCACCCGGCACTCCCACGCCTCGGCCGACTGGTTGACCGCCGCCAGTACGAGTCCGTCCGGACGCGGCTGGAGCGTCAACAGGCGGTCCGCGTACAGCCGTTTCAGCTCGTGGTAGAGCGGCTTCTCGCGGCCGTCCCCGTCGATCGCCGCCCAACTGGTCACCGGCCAGCAGTCGTTGAGCTGCCAGAGGATCGTGCCCGCGCACACCGGCCAGTGCGAGCGCCAGTGCTCGATGCCGGTGGCGACGGCCCGTGCCTGGTTCACCTGGGTGAGGTGGTGCCACCGGTCGAAGTCGGCCTCGCCGAAGCCCTGTTCGGGCACGGCGAAGTGCCGGGCGAGCCCGCGCGCCAGCTTTCCGTTGCCGTCGTCGGCCTTCTGGTGGTGCAGCATGCCGGGGGAGTCGGGCGCGAGCACCTCGCCGGGCAGGGCGCGCCGCAGCGTGGCGTACGCGGGCGGTGCCTGCCAGCCGAACTCGGCCGCGAAGCGCGGGACTTCGAGACGGTAGTCCGCGTAGTCCCGCCGGTTCCACACCTCCCACGAGTGATGGGTGCCGTGGGCGGGGTCGTTGGGGTGGTGGTCCCAGGAGCCCGACCAGGGGCTGCCCGCCGTGTACGGCCGGGTCGGGTCCAACTCGGCGACCAAGCGCGGCAGTAGCCCGAGGTAGTAGCCCTCGCCCCACGACTCCCCGGCCAGCCGCCGCTCCCAGTCCCAGTCCCGGAAGCCCCACAGGTTCTCGTTGTTGCCGTTCCACAGCACGAGCGAGGGATGCGGCATCAGCCGTACGACGTTCTCGCGCGCCTCGGCCTCCACCTCGCCGCGCAGGGGCTGCTCCTCCGGGTAGGCGGCGCAGGCGAAGGGGAAGTCCTGCCAGACCAGCAGGCCCAGTTCGTCGCAGGCGTCGTAGAAGTCCTCGCTCTCGTAGAGGCCGCCGCCCCATACGCGTACGAGGTCCACGCCGGCGTCGGCCGCCTGGGTCAGCCGGGTGCGGTAGCGCTCGCGGGTGATCCGGGAGGGGAAGGCGTCGTCCGGGATCCAGTTGACGCCCCGTGCGAAGAGCCGCTCGCCGTTGACGACGAAGGTGAACCCGGAGCCGTGCTCGTCCTCGCGCCGGTCCAGCTCGACGGTCCTGAAGCCGACGCGACGATTCCAGGAGTCCAACGGCCCGCCCGAGTCGGAGAGGATCAACTCGACCTCGTACAAGGGCTGTTCGCCGTAGCCGCGCGGCCACCACAGGTCGGCGTCCGGCACCTCGACGCGTACGACCGCGCTCGTGCCGACGACGTCCACGGCCGCCCCGACCCCGCCGACGCGGGCGCTCAGCGTCAGTCCGGCCTCCGCCCGTGACCGATCGACCTCCACATGCAACTCGACGACCCCCAGGCCCTGTTCGACCGTCACCAGGGGGCGCACCCGTGCCATCCGGGCCGTCGTCCAGTGCTCAAGGCGGACCGGTTTCCAGATGCCGGCCGTCACCAGGGTCGGGCCCCAGTCCCAGCCGAAGGAGCAGGCCATCTTGCGGAGGTACTGGAAGGGCTCGGGGTAGGCGTTCGGCCGCTCGCCGAGCCGTCCGCGCACCGCCTCCGCCTCGCCGTACGCGGACCGGAAGTGGACCGAGAGCCGCCCGCCGAGCCCCGTGACGTCGAAGCGGTACGAGCGGTGCATGTTCCGTACCGTGCCCAGGAGTCGGCCGTCGAGCCGGACCTCGGCGACCGTGTCCAGGCCGTCGAAGACGAGGTCGGTCCGCTCGTGCCCGCCCGGCGCCGGAGCGAGCGTCGTCTCGTACAGCCAGTCGCGCCGCCCCACCCACGCCACCTCGGTCTCGCCGCGCCCGAGGAACGGGTCCGGGACGACCCCCGCCGCCAGCAGATCCGTATGGACGCAGCCCGGCACCGTGGCCGGGAGTCCGGCCCCGTCGTGCCGCAGGACCCATCCCTCGTGGATCGGCGTGACATCCAGCATGCGCACTCCTAAACCGGTATAGGCCAATGCTGTCCGGACGGCGGTAATGGCGGTGATAATGCCTCTCGATCCTTGGCGAAATAAGGACTTTACCGGTTTAGTACCGGCTGTCAGAGTGCGGAACCAGCCATCCCCCTCGTGCTCATCCGTCCCTGAACGGAGCTGGTGAAGATGAACCACCGCACGAAGATCGCCGGATCCCTCCTCGCCGCCGCACTGCTGGCCGCGGGCTGTACCGGGAGCGGAGGCACGTCGAAGGGCGCGGACGCCGAGGCCCCCGACGACCCGGCCAAGGTGTCCGGCACGATCAAGGTCCTCACGCACCGGACCGACCTCGTGCAGGACGGCACGATGAAGAAATACGCGGCCGAATTCAACAAGACCTATCCGAAGGTCAAGGTCGAGTTCGACGCCCTCACGGACTACGAGGGCGAGGTCAAGATCCGGATGAACACCGAGAACTACGGCGATGTGCTGATGATCCCCGCCGTGATCAAGAAGAACGACTACCCCAGGTTCTTCGCGTCCCTCGGCGCGAAGACCGACCGCGCGAAGAAGTACCTGTTCACCGACTTCACCACGGTCGACGGCAAGGTCTACGGGCAGAGCCCGATGGGGGCCCTGCCCGGCTTCCTCTACAACAAGCGGGTCTGGGAGGAGGCCGGGATCACCGACTGGCCCACCACACCGGCCGAGTTCGTCGCCGGTCTCAAGGCCGTCAAGGCGAAGACCGACGCGATCCCGTACTACACGAACTTCAAGGA
Source organism: Streptomyces liliiviolaceus (assembly GCF_018070025.1). NCBI lineage: Bacteria > Bacillati > Actinomycetota > Actinomycetes > Kitasatosporales > Streptomycetaceae > Streptomyces > Streptomyces liliiviolaceus. The sequence goes on along the minus strand of NZ_JAGPYQ010000001.1, from coordinate 7,427,264 downwards.
CATGTGGCCGCTGACGCAGTGGACGTACATGGACGGCGCGGTCAGCTGCGATCCGCAGGCGACGTCCCGCCTCGCCGAGGGCGACCCGTGGGCGAAGGGCGAGGACCTGCGCGTCGCCGACACCCTGCTGTACGACATCGTGCGCGGCGGGCTGATCGAGAAGGACCCGACGACCACCAACTGGGAAGGCTCGAAGCCCAAGCTGGCCAAGGGTGACATCGCCACGATGTGGCTCGGTTCCTGGGCGATCACCCAGTTCCGGGCGGCGGCGCAGCAGGCCGGCGCGAACCCGGACGACATCGGCTTCATGCCCTTCCCGGCCCAGCGGGACGGGACGTTCTGCGCGACCATGTCGCCCGACTACAACCAGGCCGTCAACATCAACTCCGACCACAAGGCGGCGGCCCGCGCCTGGATCGACTGGTTCACCGACAAGTCCGGTTACGCGGCCGACAACCTGACCCTCTCCCCGGTCAAGGGCGCCCCGCTGCCCGAGGTGCTCCAGCCGTACACGGACAAGGGCGTGAAGCTCATCGAGCTGGACGACGCGAAGGGCGCGGAGGTCAAGGAGATCGACAACCGGTCGGAGGTGGGCCTCTACAAGCCGGACTACCGCCAGGACCTCGTCGACCTCGCCCGCGGCGCCAGGAAGGGCAGCCTCGACGACTTCCTCGGCGACCTCGGCGAGCGCTGGGAAGAGGCACGGAAGTCCACGGGGTCCTGATGACGGACACGACCGAGAAGGCGGCGCGGCCGAAGGAGGCCGCTGTCGCCGGCCGCCCGGCGCGCTCCCGTGCCCCGCGCCGGCTGCGTCTGCGGCGGGGCCTCACCCCGTGGCTGTTCCTCGCCGCCCCGCTGGTCCTGCTGATCACGTTCACGTACGCGCCGGTCGCCAACATGGTCGCGTACAGCTTCACCGACTGGGACGGCGTCAGCCCCGAGCTGAGCTGGACGGGCGCCGGGAACTACGTCGAACTCTTCACCCGCCCCGAGCTGTTCGAGGTCTTCTTCGTCAGCGGCTACTACCTGGCCGCGTCCGCCGTGCAGATCGTCGTCGCGCTCTACTTCGCGACCGTGCTGAGCTTCAACGTGCGCTTCCGGAACTTCTTCAAGGGCGTGCTCTTCTTCCCGTACCTGATCAACGGGGTGGCGATCGGCTTCGTCTTCCTCTACTTCTTCCAGGACGGCGGCACCCTCGACTCGGTCCTGGGCCTGCTCGGTGTCCACTCCGACCGTGCCTGGCTGGGCACCCCGGTCTCCGCGAACGTCTCCCTGGCCGGGGTCTCCGTCTGGCGCTACCTGGGCCTGAACTTCGTCCTGTTCCTCGGCGCGATCCAGGCCGTCCCGGGAGAGCTGTACGAGGCCGCCGAGCTGGACGGGGCGAACCGCTGGCACCAGTTCCGGTACATCATCGCGCCCGGGATCAGGCCCGTACTCAGCCTGACCGTCATCCTCTCCATCTCCGGCTCGCTGTCCGCCTTCGAGGTGCCGTTCATCATGACCGGCGGCGCGACCGGCACGGAGACCTTCGTGATCCAGACGGTGAAGCTGGCCTTCCAGTTCAACAAGACGGGGCTGGCCTCGGCGGCCGCGGTCGTCCTGCTCCTGATCATCCTGGCGGTGACCTGGGTCCAGCGGCGCCTCGTCCCGGACGACAAGGTGGATCTCGTATGAGCCGTATGCCCCGCGTCTCGCGCGGTGGGGTCGCCCGGACCCTCACCTATCTGTCGCTGATCGCCGCGAGCGTGGTCGTTCTGCTGCCGCTCCTCGTCGTTCTGCTGACCTCCCTCAAGTCGGAAAAGGAGATGGCGGACGACAGCGGGGCGCTGCAACTCCCCGACGACCCGCTGAACTTCGACAACTACGTGACGGCCTTCCAGGACGGCCGGATGCTCTCCGCGTTCGGGAACACCGCGTTCATCCTGCTCTTCTCCGTCACCGGCACGGTGATCATCGGATCGATGGCGGCCTACGCGATCGACCGCTACACCTTCCGCTTCAGGAAGCTGGTCGTCGCACTGTTCCTGGTCGCCACGCTCGTACCCGGGGTCACCACCCAGGTGGCGACCTTCCAGATCGTCGACAGCTTCGGCATGTTCGACAGCCGCTGGGCGCCGATCGTGCTCTACATGGGCACGGACATCGTCTCGATCTACATCTTCCTGCAGTTCGTCCGGTCGATCCCCGTCTCGCTCGACGAGTCCGCCCGGCTCGACGGCGCGAACGCCTTCACGATCTACCGGAAGATCATCCTGCCGCTGCTGAAGCCCGCGATCGCGACGGTGGTCATCGTGAAGGGGATCACCGTCTACAACGACTTCTACATCCCGTTCCTCTACATGCCGTCCGAGGATCTTGGCGTGATCTCAACGTCCCTGTTCCGCTTCAAGGGCCCGTTCGGAGCACATTGGGAGAACATCTCGGCAGGAGCGGTCCTGGTCATCCTCCCCACGCTGCTGGTGTTCCTGTTCCTCCAGCGCTACATCTACAACGGCTTCACGAGGGGCGCGACGAAGTAAGCCCCGCAAGGGGCGCGGGGAACTGCGCGACCGGCCACGACGCACGGTCGGTCGCAAACCCTCCGCACCACCCCCGGCGAGAGGCGCTCCAGAGAAGGCCGGACCTACTCCTTGGTCTTGGCCTTCACCGCCAGCGCAGCAACAAGCACAGGCGTCACCTGCGCAACCTGCCAAGCGCGAGCCCCGTACCCCGCAAGCGCAGCCGCGACGGACGCCGCGTCCGGAGCGGCCGGCGGCTCCCAGCAGACCCGCCGAACCGTGTCCGGAGTGATCAGGTTCTCCTGCGGCATGCTGAGCGTCTCCGCCAGCGCGGACACCGCGGCCCGCGCCGCCGACAGCCGCGCCGCGGCGGCCGGATCCTTCTCGGCCCAGGCGCGCGGCGGAGGCGGCCCGGCCAGCGGCTGCCCCGGCTGCGGCAGCTCGGCGTCGGGGAGCTCCTTCGCCCGGTCCACGGCCGCCTGCCACTGATCCAGCTGACGCCGGCCCATACGGTGCCCGAAGCCGTTCAGCGCGGCGAGCGCGTGCACGTTGGCCGGTACGGCCAGCGCGGCCTCGACGATCGCCCCGTCGCCGAGGATCTTGCCCGGCGAGATGTCCCGGCGGCGCGCCGCCCGGTCCCGGGTCTCCCACAGCTCCCGTACGACGGCCATCTGCCGGCGGCGGCGCACCTTGTGCATGCCCGACGTACGGCGCCACGGGTCCTTGCGGGGCTCCGGCGGGGGCGCCGAGGCGATCGCGTCGAACTCCTCGCGGGCCCACTCCAGCTTGCCCTGCCGGTCGAGCTCCTTCTCCAGCGCGTCCCGCAGGTCGACGAGCAGCTCCACGTCGAGCGCGGCATAGCGCAGCCACGGCTCGGGCAGCGGGCGGGTCGACCAGTCGACGGCCGAGTGCCCCTTCTCCAGTACGAAGCCCAGGACGCCCTCGACCATCGCGCCGAGCCCGACCCGCGGGAACCCGGCGAGCCGGCCGGCCAGCTCGGTGTCGAACAGGCGGCTGGGGACCATACCTATCTCCCGCAGACACGGCAGATCCTGGGTGGCCGCGTGCAGCACCCACTCGACCCCGGAGAGCGCCTCGCCCAGGCCGGACAGGTCGGGGCAGGCGACGGGGTCGATGAGCGCGGTACCGGCCCCCTCGCGGCGCAGCTGCACCAGATACGCGCGCTGGCCGTAGCGGTAGCCGGACGCGCGCTCGGCGTCGACGGCGACGGGGCCGGTGCCGGCCGCGAACGCGGCGATCGTCTCGGCGAGGGCGTCCTCGTCGGTGATCACCGGCGGAATTCCGTCGCGGGGCTCCAGCAAAGGGATCGGCGCCGGTTCGACGTCGTCCGGAGGAGCGCCTCCGGTGGTTCGCAGTGAACTGTCTGCTGCGGTCTCTTGGGCGTCGGTCACCTGTCAAGGGTATCTGTGTATGACAGACGCCCGTCGACGGAACGTTCCGTCGACGGGCGTCAGAGGGTCGTAAACCAGTCAGGTCGGTGAATCCTGCATCGGTCGAGCTTCCTGGTCCGTGCGAAGGGGATGATCCGGTTCAGGCGGAGGGGACGGTTCAGGCGGGGGTCAGTGGATGATTCCCGTGCGCAGGGCCACCGCTACCATGCCGGCGCGGTCACCCGTGCCGAGCTTGCGGGCGATGCGGGCGAGGTGGCTCTTGACGGTCAGCGCGGACAGGCCCATCGAGACGCCGATGGCCTTGTTCGACTGGCCCTCCGCCACCAGTCGGAGCACCTCGACCTCACGGCCGGACAGCTCGCGGTAGCCGCCCGGGTGGCTCGGGGAACCCGGGGGGCGGCGGTGCATACGGGCGGCGGCCGAGCCGATGGGGGCGACGCCCGGCCGGGTGGGAAGCCCGACGTTCGTACGGGTGCCGGTGACGACATAGCCCTTGACGCCGCCCGCGAGGGCGTTGCGTACGGCGCCGATGTCGTCGGCGGCGGACAGGGCCAGGCCGTTCGGCCAGCCCGCGGCACGGGTTTCGGACAGGAGGGTGAGGCCGGAGCCGTCGGGGAGATGGACGTCCGCGACACAGATGTCGCGGGGGTTGCCGATGCGGGGACGAGCCTCCGCGACGGACGAAGCCTCGATCACGTCGCGAACACCGAGCGCCCACAGATGGCGGGTGACGGTGGACCGCACACGGGGGTCGGCCACGACCACCATCGCGGTCGGCTTGTTCGGGCGGTAGGCGACCAGGCTTGCGGGCTGCTCAAGGAGAACGGACACCAGGCCTCCTGGGGTGCGGGAAGGGGGACCGGCTGTGGGGATGAAGCCGGGACGAACCGTGCTTTCAAGGTCACAGAGGTCTTCGGCATCAAACCCGTCCGCCTTTAGAGAATGATCACGATTTGGTGAGTAATAATGCGTGCAATTCGGACGCACGATCGATCATCCGAAGATCGAAACGAGTCCGCTCCGCTTCGATACGAGGCCGAAAGTGGTCGTATCGATAAAAGGGCAAACGTGTTTTCGTGCAGGCCGCAGGTGGTTCGGGGGTGCGTGAGGTGGCCGCGGGGGCGCGATCGGGACACTCGCGCGGCACGCCACCCTCTTTCGGGGCCCCGGGAGGGGGAGAGGCGACGGACGGTTGACGCCAACCCTCCCGACACAAGACGGAAGCCGCGCCCCCTGAGGAGACACGGCTTCGGAAAGGCGCCCCGTCAAGGGGCGCGGGGAACTGCGCGACCAGCCACGACGCACCCGCGGACGGCATCCGGGCCGTCCGGCGAGGGCTGGGACAAGCGGGGGGGGCTAAGGCAAAGCGCCTAGCGGCTCTGCGGCCCCCGCCGCTGCGGCAGCGTCACCACGGACGCATCGCCCGGCGCGGCCGGCGGCAGCCCGGCGATCTGCGCGAGCAGGTCGCACCAGGAGGCCAGATGCGACGCCGTGTCCGGAACCCCGCCCAGACCCTCCCGCGGAGTCCAGGACGCCCGGATCTCGATCTGGGAGGCCGAGGGCCGCTCCGACAGACCGCCGAAGTAGTGCGAGCTGGCCCGCGTGACGGTCCCGCTGGGCTCGCCGTACGACAGCCCGCGGGCCTTGAGCGCACCCGTCAGCCACGACCAGCAGACATCGGGGAGCAGCGGATCGGAGGCCATCTCAGGCTCCAGCTCCGCACGGACCAGCGTCACCATGCGGAACGAGCCCTGCCAGGCGTCGTGCCCGGCCGGATCGTGCAGCAGGATCAGCCGGCCGTCCGCCAGATCCTCGTCACCGTCGACGACGGCTGCTTCCAGCGCGTACGCGAACGGCGCGAGCCGTCGCGGTGCCTTCGTCGGATCGATCTCGATCTGCGGCCGCAACCGCGCGGCCCTCAACGCATCGACGGCGGCTCGAAAAGGCAGCGGAGCCGCCTCCATCGCATCCCGCTCCCCCTCCTTCGGGTCGTCCATTCCAGCGCCGTCCGACAGTCGTCCCTGAGCCGCAGCCATGCGGGGAAGATTAAGGGGCACGGAGCCTTTGCGCAGGGAGAGACACCCGTGCGCGGGACCACTGTCCGGATCGCGTTGCCGGAAAGTGCCCCCGAACGCACCGTTTCGCGGTGGTACGTGACGGAGTGCGATGCGAGGCGCCCTCGCGTCGGACCCCGGCTCCCGGTGCCTCCGGGCCGTGCGAGACTTTTCGTCGTGAGCGTCATTGACCGCCCCAAGGGCCAGCAGCCGACCGCGACATACGACTCCGCCTTCCTCAAGGCGTGCAGGCGTGAACCCGTGCCGCACACGCCCGTGTGGTTCATGCGGCAGGCCGGACGCTCACTGCCCGAGTACCTGAAGGTGCGCGAGGGCATCCCCATGCTGGAGTCCTGCATGCGGCCCGAGCTGGTCGCCGAGATCACCCTCCAGCCGGTCCGCCGGCACAAGGTGGACGCGGCGATCTACTTCAGCGACATCGTCGTACCGCTGAAGGCCATCGGTGTCGACCTGGACATCAAGCCCGGTGTGGGCCCCGTCGTCGAGAAGCCGATCCGCACCCGCGCCGACCTCGACCAGCTGCGCGACCTGACGCCGGACGACGTCTGGTACGTCACCGAGGCGATGGGGCTGCTCACCCAGGAACTGGGCCCGACCCCGCTCATCGGTTTCGCGGGCGCGCCGTTCACTCTTGCGAGCTATCTCGTGGAGGGCGGCCCGTCCCGCAACCACGAGCACACCAAGTCGCTCATGTACGGCGACCCGCAGCTCTGGGCCGACCTGCTCGACCGGCTCGCCGACATCACCGCCGCGTTCCTGAAGGTGCAGATCGAGGCGGGCGCCTCCGCCGTCCAGCTCTTCGACTCCTGGGTCGGCGCCCTCGCCCCCGCCGACTACCGGCGCTTGGTGATGCCCGCCTCCGCGAAGGTCTTCCGGGCCATCGAGTCGTACGGCGTTCCGCGCATCCACTTCGGCGTGGGTACGGGGGAACTGCTGGGGCTCATGGGTGAGGCCGGGGCGGACGTCGTCGGCGTCGACTGGCGGGTGCCGCTGGACGAGGCCGCCCGTCGGGTCGGGCCCGGGCGGGCGCTCCAGGGGAACCTGGATCCGGCTGTCCTGTTCGCCCCCACCTCGGTCGTGGAGGAGAAGGCCCAGGAGGTGCTTGACGCTGCCGCCGGGCTTGAAGGGCATGTGTTCAACCTTGGGCACGGGGTGCTGCCGTCCATGAGCCCCGATGCGTTGACGGGGCTCGTCGAGTACGTGCACCGGAGCTCGCAGCGCTGAGGTTCGACCGGGTTCGTCTTCACCTGCGGGCCGGTGGGGGCTTGTCGCGCCGTTCCCCGCGCCCCTAGCGGGGCCCCTGGGGACGGCGCTCACCAGCGGTGGTGGGCCCTTCTGCCCCACAGGAGGCCTCGCGGCTGGGGTGGGGGCGGGGTGCCGCGGCGCAGGGGCCAGGCCAGGAGCATGCCCGTCAGGAAGCCGACCACGTGGGCCACGTACGCGACGGTGCCGGCCTCGGAGACGCCCCTGCCGGACGAGTACACCGCCTGGAGACCGAACCAGAAGCCCAGCACGATCCAGGCGGGCAGCCGCAGCGGCAGGAAGATCAGGAACGGGACCAGGACCCAGACCCTGGCCCGCGGGTAGAGGACCAGATACGCGCCCAGCACCCCGGCGATCGCGCCCGACGCACCGATCAGCGGGTCGGTCGAGTCGGCGTTGACCAGCGCGAAGCCGTAGGCCGCCGCATAGCCGCAGGCCACGTAGAAGAGCGCGTAGCGCATGTGGCCGAGGCGGTCCTCGATGTTGTTGCCGAAGATCAGCAGGAAGAGCATGTTGCCGAGCAGGTGCACCCAGCCGCCGTGCACGAACATCGCGGTGAGGACCGACAGTTGGGGTGACTTGTCGTAGCCGGGCGGGCCGACGGCACAGCCGCGACCGGTGGCGCCCGCCCCCACGTCACCGGTGGGGACCGTCGTCGGGAGCTGTCCGTGGATCAGCTCCCGCGGTATCGCCGCCCACTGCTCCAGGAACGCGTGCAGATGGCACAGCTGCGACAGGTGGGACGCACCGCCGTGGCCGGTGAGCGAACTCGCCACGCCCGGAGTGGCCAGGAAGACCACGAAGTTGGCGGCGATCAGCGCGTACGTCACATAAGGCGTGCGGCGGGCCGGGTTCACGTCATGGACGGGTATGACCACGGATGGATCCTGCCCCCGGTTCAGGGAGTCTGAACGGGGGTGGCGTCGCGTGCGTATGTTTCGGCAACCGCCCGAGCCCCAAGTACCACGTGAGGAACAGGTCATGAACGACCGAGCCACTCAGCCGTTGATCGCCACGCCGGACGGCGAGGCGGAACTCGCCGTGGTACTCAGGCTGTCCTGGGAGGACGTGGCCGCGCTCGGCCAGGAGGCGGGGCGGCTCGCCGCGAGCATGCAGCGGCCCGTGACGCTGGACGAGGCGGCGAGTCATCGGCTGCGGGGGCGGCAGGCGGGGTCGCATGCGCGGCCCGCCGCGTCCGCGTCGGCGTCGGCCATGCCGGCGGGTGCGGGTGTGGCTGCGCCTGCCGCTGTGGGTGGGCCTCAGGTGTCCGCCGTGTCGTCGTTGCCGCGGACGCCGGGGGAGCAGGCTCGGCAGGCCATCGAGAAGATAAACGGGAATGCGCAGGGGGCCTGAGGGGGGCGCTGTTCGGCTGCGTGTCGGCTGACCGCCGGTGGGGGCTTGTCGCGCAGTTCCCCGCGCCCCTGAGGGGGCGGGGGGAACGGTTGTGTGTCGGCCTGCCGCCGGTGGGGGCCGGTCGCGCAGTTCCCCGCGCCCCTGAAAACGGCCCGCGCCCCTCCAGGGTCTTCGGCCCTACTGGGTCGTCCTGCGTACCGCTGTCACCGCCTTGCGGGCCGCTACCAGGATGGGGTCCCAGACCGGGGAGAACGGTGGGGCGTAGCCGAGGTCCAGGGCTGTCATCTGTTCCACCGTCATGCCCGCCGTGAGAGCGACGGCGGCGATGTCCACGCGCTTGGCGGCACCCTCGCGGCCGACGATCTGGACGCCCAGGAGGCGGCCGGTGCGCAGCTCGGCGAGCATCTTCACCGTCATCAGGTCGGCCTTCGGGTAGTAGCCCGCGCTGTTCGTCGACTCGATCGTGACCGCCTCGAAACGCAGCCCCGCCCGGTGCGCGTCCTTCTCGCGCAGGCCCGTACGGGCGATCTCCAGGTCGCAGACCTTGCTCACGGCCGTGCCGACGACACCGGGGAACGTGGCGTAGCCGCCGCCCACGTTCGAGCCGATCACCTGGCCGTGCTTGTTGGCGTGGGTGCCCAGCGCGATGTGGCGCTCGCTGCCGGAGACCAGGTCGAGCACCTCGACGCAGTCGCCGCCCGCCCAGATGCTCTCGTGGCCGCGCACCCGCATGGCCAGGTCCGTCAGCAGCCCCTTGTGGTCGCCCAGCGGCAGCCCCGCGGCCTCGGCGAGCGTGGTCTCCGGCCGGACGCCGATACCGAGGACCACCACGTCCGCCGCGTACTCGCCGTCCTCCGTCGCGACCGCGCGCACCCGCCCGTCGTCACCGGTGAGGATCTTGGTGACCTCGGCGTCGTTCACCATGGTGATGCCCATGCCCTCCATGGCCTCGTGCACCAGGCGGCCCATGTCCGGGTCGAGCGTGGCCATCGGCTCCTTGCCGCGGTTGACGACCGTCACCTCGTACCCGCGGTTGATCAGCGCCTCGGCCATCTCCACACCGATGTAGCCCGCGCCGATCACGACCGCGCGGCGGCCCTCCGTACGGCTCAGCGTGTCGATGAGCGCCTGTCCGTCGTCGAGGGTCTGCACCCCGTGCACCCCGGGGGCGTCGATGCCGGGCAGCGGCGGGCGCACCGGACGGGCGCCCGTCGCGATCACGAGCTTGTCGTACGACGTCCACGTCTCGGCCCCGGAGTCCAGGTCGCGGGAGCGCACCCGGCCGCCGTCGACGTCGAGTTCCGTGACCTCCGTACGCATCCGCAGGTCGATCCCGCGCTCCCGGTGCTCCTCGGGCGAGCGGGCGATCAGCTTGTCCCGTTCGTCGACCTCGCCGCCCACCCAGTACGGGATGCCGCACGCGGAGTAGGAACTGAAGTGTCCCCGCTCGAAAGCGATGATCTCCAATGCGTCGGGGCCCTTCAGCCTGCGTGCCTGGGACGCGGCGGACATGCCCGCCGCGTCCCCTCCGACGACCACCAGACGCTCTTTCGTACGGTTCTCGCGACTCATAGTCATACGAACACGCTACGGCGGTCCGGCATTTCAGTCCCGCTCAGGCTCGCCGTGCGTCGTCGCGGTCGCCGCCGCGGTCGCCGCCGCGCCACGCGGTGTCCGGCCGCGCAGGAAACGCGCCCACAGGAACAGCAGCAGCGCCGCGCCCACCAGGAACGGCAGTACCGCGCCCAGCGCCAGCGCGATCCAGCGGAACATGGTGACGAACGCGTCCCAGCCGCCCCCGAGCGCGTCGGCGAAGCCGGGTTCGTCGTCCTCGGAGGCCTTCTTCACCGGTGTCTCGGACAGCGACAACGTGATCGTGGCCAGGCTCGTACGGTCCTTCAGCGAGGCCTGCCGGGCCAGCAACGCCTCCAGGTCGGCCTGGCGCGTGCTCAACTCGCCCTCCAGGGTGACCACATCGCTCAGCTTGGAGGCCCGGTCCATCAGCTCGCGGATCCGCGCCACGCTCGCCCGCTGCGACGTGATACGGCTCTCCACGTCGACGACCTGCTCGGTGACGTCCTCCGCCTTCGCCTTGAGATCGAGGAGCTTGCCCGAGCCCTCCAGTTCGGTGCGGACCTCCTCGTACTTCTCCGCCGGGATACGCAGGACGACCCGGGAACGCTCGCGGCCCTCGGAGTCCCGGTCCGTGGTCTCGTCGCCGACCATGCCGCCCGCGTTCTCGACCACCGTGCGGGCCTCGGCGAGCGACTTCGGTACGTCCTTGACCTGCACGGTCAGCGAGGCGGTGTGGATGATGTGGGTGGTCGGCCCCGGGGTCGCGGCGGCCTCCTTCCCCTTGGCGCCGCCCGCGCCGCTGTCGCCCGCGCTGCTGTCGGCCGCACCGCCCTCGGCCGCCGCTCCCGCGTCCCGGGCGTCCGAGTCGGCGGCCTTGTTCATGGCCGAGCTGTCGGACCCGCCGTCGTCCGAAGCCGTGCACCCCGTGAGGGCGAGGGCGCCGGAGAGCAACAGCGCGGAGAGGAGCTGTACCGGGCGTACGGAGCGGTACCGGGGCGTGCCGCCGCCCTTGCCGCCGCTCGTGCCACTGCCGTGTGTCCGCATGTCGGTGTACCCCCGAGGTGTCGTGATGAGCGTCGTGACGACTGACGTTCCTTCGACGCCCGAACCCCGCGGGACGTTGGCCGGATCCGGTCCCGAAGAGGTCACGGTCCGGCCTCGTCACGGACACCCCGGTCGTGGCCACCCCGGTCGTGCGCCGGGGCGCCGGGGGTCTGGGGGTCCGGGGGTCCGGGGGACGGCGTACCGGGTCTGGGACAGTGGACGCATGCACGCAGACACACGTACGGGCCCGGGTCACGTCGTCGTCATCGGGGGTGGCATCGCCGGTCTGGCCGCCGCGCACCGGCTGCTGAACGCCGGTGCGCGCGTGACCGTCCTGGAGGCCTCCGACCGGCTCGGCGGCAAGCTGCTGCCGGGTTCGATCGCGGGAGCCCGGGTCGACCTGGGCGCCGAGTCGATGCTCGCGCGGCGGCCCGAGGCGGTCGCGCTGGCCCACGAGGTCGGCCTCGCCGACCGGCTCCGCCCGCCGAACGCGGTGGGCGCCTCGATCTGGACGCGCGGCGCCCTGCGGCCCATGCCCAAGGGACACGTCATGGGCGTCCCCGCGGACGCCGCGGCCCTCACCGGGGTGCTCTCCGACGAAGGCCTGCGCCGCATCGAGCGCGACCGCGAGCTGCCGCGCACGGAGGTCGGCGACGACGTGGCGGTAGGAGCCTTCGTCGCCGAGCGCCTCGGCCGCGAGGTCGTCGACCGTCTCGTCGAGCCGCTGCTCGGCGGGGTCTACGCGGGCGACGCGTACCGCATCTCGATGCGTTCGGCCGTCCCGCAGCTCTTCGAGGCCGCCCGGACGCACGCCTCGCTCACGGAGGGGGTCCGCGAGATCCAGGCGAAGGCCGCGCGCGGTCTGCGGCCGGACCAGCCGGCGGGCCCGGTCTTCATGGGCATCGAGGGCGGCATCGGCCAACTCCCGCTCGCCGTCGCCGAGTCGGTACGGACCCGGGGCGGCGAGATCGTCACGGGCGCCCCGGTCACGGAGCTGCGCCGGGTCACCGGCGACGCGGCCGGCGCCGAACGGCAGGAGGGCTGGCGGGTCGTCACGGGCGACCGGACCCTGGTGGCCGACGCCGTCGTCGTGGCGGTCCCCGCAGGCGCCGCCGCCGCACTGCTCGGCACCGAGGCCCCCGCCGCCGCTGCCGAGCTCGCGGTCGTCGAGTACGCGTCCATGGCGCTGATCACCCTCGCCTACCGCCGCGACGAGGCGGCCCTCCCCGAAGGCAGCGGCTTCCTGGTGCCGCCCGTCGACGGGCGGACCATCAAGGCGTCGACGTTCGCGTCCCAGAAATGGGGCTGGATCGCCGAGGAGAACCCGGACACGGTGGTCCTGCGCACCTCCGTCGGCCGGTACGGCGAGACGGAGATCCTCGGCCGCGACGACGCCGACCTCGTCGACGTGTCCCGGCACGACCTGCGCGAGGCCACCGGCCTCACCGCGCAGCCCCTGGAGACCCGGGTGACCCGCTGGGACGACGGACTGCCCCAGTACCCGGTCGGGCACCACGCGCGCGTGGCCCGCATCCGCGAACACGTCGCGAAGGTGCCGGGGCTCGCGGTGTGCGGAGCGGCGTACGACGGCGTGGGCATCCCGGCCTGCGTCGCGAGCGCGAACGCCGCCGTGGACCGGCTGCGGGGCGACGACCGGCTGACGGACGCCCTGACCGCCCACCCGGTGCAGAGCCTGCACGGCGGAGCGGGAGAATAGCCCCATGAGTGACGACGCCCCCATCACCGGCCCGGCCAGGACCCCGAACGCCGGCAAGAAGGCCAAGGACCTCAACGAGGTCATCCGCTACACCCTCTGGTCCGTGTTCAAACTGCGTGACGTGCTCCCCGAGGACCGCACCGGCTACGCGGACGAGGTGCAGGAGCTGTTCGACCAGCTCGCCGCCAAGGACGTCACGGTCCGCGGCACGTACGACGTCTCCGGGCTGCGCGCCGACGCCGACCTGATGGTCTGGTGGCACGCCGAGACCGCCGACCAGCTGCAGGAGGCGTACAACCTCTTCCGCCGTACGAAGCTGGGGCGCGCGCTGGAGCCGGTCTGGTCGAACATGGCGCTGCACCGGCCGGCGGAGTTCAACCGCTCGCACGTGCCCGCGTTCCTCGCCGACGAGACGCCGCGCGACTACATCAGCGTGTATCCGTTCGTGCGCTCCTACGACTGGTACCTGCTGCCCGACGAGGACCGGCGGCGGATGCTCGCCGACCACGGCAAGATGGCGCGCGGCTACCCGGACGTGCGGGCCAACACGGTCGCCTCCTTCTCGCTGGGCGACTACGAGTGGATTCTCGCCTTCGAGGCGGACGAGCTGTATCGCATCGTGGACCTGATGCGGCACCTTCGGGCGTCGGAGGCGCGCCTGCACGTCCGCGAGGAGGTCCCGTTCTACACGGGCCGCCGAAAGTCCGTGACAGAACTGGTCACGGCCCTGGCCTGACAGCCCCCTAGGGGCAGCCCCCGCTAGGGGGCGCCCCTAGGGGCGCGGGGAACTGCGCGATCAGCCACGGCCGGTCCGCAGACGCGGGGATTCGCCCGACGCCCCCTTCGGGGCGGACCCCCGCAGGGGGTTGTGTGTCGCCTGCGGCCCGGTGGGGGCGGGCCGCGCAGTTCCCCGCGCCCCCAAAGGCCGCCCCTAGCGGGGCGCCTTGAGGGCCGGCTCCTTGTGCGGGCCGCAGGCCGCCCGCGGCCCCGGGACCCGGCCCTCCAAGAGATACGCGTCCACGTGGGCGTTCACGCACGCGTTGGACCCGCCCGCGATCCCGTGCGAGCCGGCCCCCAGCTCCGTGACCAGGGCGGACCCCGACAGCCTCCGGTGCATCTCCACCGCCCCGGCGTACGGCGTCGCCGCGTCCCGTTCCGCCGCGAGGACGAGCGTGGGCGCCAGTTCACCGGGGAGCGTGCGGACGTCGAGCGGCCGTTGCCGCGGCAGCGGCCAGTACGCGCACGGCAGGTTCATCCAGGCGTTGGACCACGTCTCGAAGGGCGCCGTGCGCGCGAGACGTGTGTTGTCGCGGTCCCAGGTGTGGAAGGACCGCGGCCAGGGCGCGTCGTTGCACTCGATCGCCGTGTAGACGGCCTTGCCGTTCTCCTGCTCCTTCACCGAGTCCGGATGCGGCCCCGCCTGCCGGATCAACGGCTTCGGGTCGCCCTTCAGATACGCGGAGAGAGCCTGCGCGCGATGCGGCCAGTAGTCGTCGTAGTACCCGGCCTGCAGGAACGCCCCCTGCAACTGTCCGGGGCCGACCACACCGCCCGCCGGCTCCGCCGCGAGCCGCGCCCGTGCCCGCTCGTAACTGCGCCGCACCTCCTCCGCCGTGCGCCCGAGCCCGTACACCTTGTCGTGCCGGGCCGTCCAGGCGCGGAAGTCGGCCCAGCGGCGTTCGAAGGCGGCCGACTGGTCGAGGTTGTTGCGGTACCAGACCTTCGCCGGGTCGGGGTTCACGGCCGAGTCGAGGACCATCCGGCGCACGTGCGAGGGGAACAGCTCCGCGTACAGGGCCCCGAAGTACGTGCCGTAGGACGCCCCCATGAAGGTCAGCTTCCGCTCGCCCAGGGCCGCGCGCAGGACGTCCAGGTCGCGGGCGTTGTTGACCGAGGTGAAGTGCCTGATCGCACGGCCCGACCGCTCGACGCAGCCCCGCGCGTACGCCTTCGCCCGCGCGACGCGCTCCTTCTTGTACGCCTCCGAGGGGTTCGTCGGCGACTGCGTGGGCCCCTTCAGGAGCAGCTTCGGGTCCTGGCAGGAGATCGGGGCCGAGCGGGCCACCCCGCGCGGGGCGTACCCGACGAGGTCGTACGCCGACGCGATGCGCTTCCACTCCGGGATCATGCCGATCAGCGGGAAGTACATGCCGGACGCGCCGGGGCCGCCCGGGTTGTAGACGAGCGCGCCCTGCCGGGGGACGGACCGCTCGGCGTTCTCGGGGTCCTTGCCGGTCGCCCGCACCCGGCTGACGGTCAGCTCGATCTGCTCGCCGTCGGGGTGCGCGTAGTCGAGCGGGACCTTCACCGTGCCGCACCGCAGGGTGGCCGGGCCGTCCTCGTCCTCGGCACACGTCCCGAAGCGGATGCCGTCGACGGCGGCGCGTTCGGCGGCGACCGCCGTGCCGCGCCGCTCGGCCCAGCCGGACGAGTAGGCCTGGGCGCTTCCCGCGGGCGCGGTGGCGACGACGGCGGTCAGCAGCAGGGATCCGGCCGTTCCCAGGAGGACGGCAGCGCGCATCAGGTTCCCTTCAATACACGTCTCAGTGCACGACAGTAATAAAAGGGATATTTGGTTCGGGTCCCGGCGAAGTAAAGAACCGGCCCGCGGATGTCGGCCCAATGACCCCGATGCGCACCCGGCGTGCGCCGGTGGCGCCCCCCGGGAGACCTGCCCTAGAGATGCGGCTCGCGGTGTCCGAAAGCCGCCCGCAGGTTCGGTTCGCCGACCGCGCGGATGCCGCGCACGGCCACGGTGGTCAGGTACGTACGGTCGTCGCTGTCGGGGTCCGCCCGGTGCGTCAGCGAACTGAGCAGGTGCTGTCCCGCCGGGGACGCCCAGCGGGTGTAGGGGTGCACCTCGATCCGCGCGATGGCCAGACAGCTCATGGTGAGGATGAGGGGCAGCGTGAACCAGACGGCCACCAGCGCCCGCTCGTGCTGCCCTTGAGCGGGCATCAGCAGCGCGACGGCGGCCAGCACCAGCACGGCCGCCGCGGCCGACCGCACCTGTTGCACGGTGCCCGCGACGGTGGTGCGCGCTCCGTCCGGTACGGCGAGGCCGGCCGCGACCAGCCGGTCGGCGAGCACGCGTACGGCCTCCGCGGCGGCGGCGCTCGTGCGGACCGGTGCGATCCGGGACTGTCCGTCGGGGCCTATCGCGCCGAGGACGGAGCGCTCCATCTCGTCCCGGCCACGCGGGTCCACGACGGTCGCCCAGCCGGTGTGGGCGAGCAGCAGACGGCGCTGGCGGGCCATCGACACGAGCGTCAGATCGGCGACCCGGGCGGGGCCGCCCGACAGGAACGCGGCCTCGTAGAGCGTCAGGCCGCGTCCGGCGTGCGTGTGCGTGTCGTCCGCGGCGGCGGCGCGGACCGAGGCCAGGCACAGGCGCGTACAGGCCGTGCCCGCGGCGGCCCAGGCGAGGAGAAGGAGGAGGACCCAGAACATGCCGGATTTCTATGCGACGGAGGACCGGCGGCGCCACGGCTTGTTCACAATTTGGACGAAGCATCGCCATGGTGTGACGTTTCGCGTCGGCGGTACTTCGGTTGCTAGGACTTGTTGTCGCCGCCGTCGGCCCCGTCGTCCGACGGCCGGGCGGTCGCGGCCGGGGGCAGGGAGTAGGTCGGGGCGGGGGTGGCGGGGACGGGGGCACTCGGGGAGGCCTTCGGGCCGGGAGGCGCGGGGGAGTGGGTGAGCGGGGGCGCGCTCGCGGAGGCCGCGTCACGGGCCAGCGCGTCGAAGTCGACCAGCCCGGTCGCCTCCAGGACCGTGATGTGGTCCAGGACCGTGGTGTTCGCGTCGTCGGCGAGGTCCCGGACGAGCGAGTTACGGGTGTTCGCGCGGATCTGGGCGACCAGGCCGAACACCTTGCCGTGCGCGGCGCGGAGGATGTTCGCGAACTGCCGGTCGTACTCCCGGCCCCGCGCCGCGCTCAGCGTGGCGAGCCAGGCGCGCTGCTGTTCGCTGGGCTGGTTGGGCAGTTCGAGGCCGAGCCGCGCGGCCACGCCGCGGACGCGCGCGTCCAGGAACGTATGGCCCTCGACGAGGTGCTCGCCCGCCGTCCGTACGGCCTTGGTGGTGCCGCGGTCCTCGGCCTGCTGTCCGGCGGGCAGCTCCCACAGGCCCGCGAGCCGGACCTTGGTGACGAACTCCCGGTCCTGCGCCGACAGCGGGCCGAAACTCGTCGACACGCTCCCGGCGTTCAGGGTGTCCACGCCCGTGCCCGACCGGTCCGCGTACGACCAGATCGGGAAGGCCAGTGCCACGAGGGTCGTCGTCAGACCCGCGATGATGAGCCCGGTGCCGGTGAACAGTCCGCGGCCGTTGATGGATCGCATGGTGCCTCCTGTTGCGGCACCGCACGTTAGTGCGCTTCTGATAGGGGTTGGCATATTACTTCGTGGTGTACGCCAACTGTGGTTCGGGTTTGGACGAATGAAGTAGGCGGTCCGCACGGGCCGATCGGACCAGTGGGGCTGGTGTTTTCGCAGGCGGGGGCGGTGCGGCGGGCTGCTGCGGGCAGCCGTCCGGGCTCGGCCCGCGCCGGGCCCGTACGGGATTCGCTGTGTGCCGGCTGGGTGCGAGCCCGCGCGGCCCGGTCGTCGCGGGGCGGCGCTGAGCAGGCACGGGGCGCGCGTTCCTGTACACGGAGGGTACGGCTGTCGCCCGGGTGAGCGACGTCACGGGGGACGAGGGCGCTCTACGCCTCCCGTCGACCGGTTCTCAACGCCTCAGCAGCACCCGGCGCGTGGCGCGTACCAGCCGGGCCGCCGGGCGCTGCGACAGCGGCGCCGGGCCCGAACGCTCCAGCCACCAGTCGCTCAGCGCGCGCCGCACGGCCGTGTCCGGCAGACGTCCCTCGAAGAGCAGGTGCTCGGCGAAGTCCAGCGCGTCCCGCCGGTAGCCGTCGGTCATCGGGTGGCCGTGCGCGTACGCCAGGAACGCCTTGCGGTACGTCCCGGCCAGGATCTCCGGCAGCTCAGGGGCGACCTTGGCCACGACGTCGGCCCGCTTGCCCGCCAGCGCGCGCGCCTGCACGGCCAGCCGAGTCCGGTCGAACCCCTCGGGCACGGGCGTCCCGGCAACGAGCGCGGACAGCAGGGCGGCCTGCGCGAGGGCGAGCCGCTGCCGGGCGGGGCCGGTGACCGCCTGGGCCTCGGCGGCCTCGGCGGCCTCGGGCGCCACGACGGCCGTCGGGTCGCCATCGGCCGCCTTCGGGGGCGCGGCGGACTTCTCGACCGTCTCGCGGATCGCGAGCAGTTCGCCTTCCAGCTCGGCGGGCTCGGGGAAGTTCTCGTCGCGTTCGAGGAGCACGCCCGGCGGGCGGACGCGGGAGGCCAGGTCGGCGAGCACGTCGAGGACCGCCGGGGGCACGGCGTGCGCGTGGCTGTCGTGCCAGACGCCGTCCCGTTCGAAACCGCCGGCGACATGGACGTACGCGATGGCCTCGACGGGCAGTTCGTCCAGAGCCTTGGCCGGGTCCTCGCCGCGGTTGACGTGGTTGGTGTGGAGGTTGGCCACGTCGATGAGCAGGCGTACACCGGTGCGGTCGACCAGGTCGTACAGGAACTGGCCCTCGGTCATCTCCTCGCCAGGCCAGCAGATCAGCGCCGCGATGTTCTCCACCGCGAGCGGCACGGGCAGCGCGTCCTGGGCGATCCGGATGTTCTCGCACAGGACGTCGAGCGCGTCCCGGGTGCGGGGGACGGGCAGCAGGTGTCCGGCCTCCAGCAGCGGCGAGGCGGTCAGCGCCCCGCCGGCCCGGACGAACGCGATGTGCTCGGTGACCAGCGGGGAGCCGAGCGCCTCGGCGCGGGCGGCCAGGTCGGCGAGTTTCCCCTCGGCGGGGCGGTCGGCGCCGCCGAGCCCGAGCGACACCCCGTGCGGGACCACGGTCACACCGCGCTCCCGCAACCGCACCAGCGATTCGGGGAGATGCCCGGGGCAGATGTTCTCGGCGACGGCCTCGACCCAGTCGATGCCGGGCATGCGCTCCACGGCCTCGGCGATCTCCGGCCGCCACCCGATTCCCGTACCCAGGTTCCTCATCGTCCCCCTCCTCCGCTCCTCCACCACGACTTCACCAGGACCTTGCGCGTCTCCTTCGACGGACCTGTGTTCCGGCGTGACGGGGTGATGGCCCCGTCAGGCGGGGCCGAACCCATCGGCGGGGACGTTCAGAGCAACATTTGAGGTTCCGGCCGTCACTACGACGTCATTACGACGAGGGAGTGGCGTCCGGGTCCTCGGGGTCGGGGCGGTTGGTGTTGACCGTGCCCGGGGCCCCAGGAGAGGGCCGTGACGTGGTGTTGATGTCACCCGTCGCCTCGGCGGGCGGCGCCGAACTGGGCACCACTCCGGGGACCGGTGCCGCCGGACCGGACGGGCTGGCCGTGGCTCCGACCACCGAGTCGTTGGCGATCGCCTCGAAGTCGACGTTGCCGGTCTTCTCCAGGATCGTGATGTGGTCGAGCACGGTCTGGTTGGCGTCCGAGGCGAGCTGCCGCACCAGCGTGTTGCGCGTCTGGTTCCGTACCGCGCCGATCGCCGGGAAGATCTTGCCGTGGGCGGAGCGCAGCAGGTTCGCCCACACCTTGGGGTAGTCCGCGTCGCTCGCGTTGGTCATCTGCTGCAGCCAGCCCTGCTGCTGCTCGTTCGGCTGGTTCGGCAGCTCGACGCCGAGGTCCCGCGCGACCCCCCGTACCCGCTTGTCGAGGTCGGTGTGGCCGACGATCAGGTGGTCGGCGGCCTCCTTCATCGCGGGACTGGGACTGCGTTCGAGGGCCTGCTGCCCGGCGGGCAGCTCCCACAGACCCGCCAGCCGCACCCGGACGATGAGGTCACGGTCGGTGGCGGTCAGCGGCCCCCACTTCGTCTGTACGGTCCCGGCGGCGAGGTTCGCCGGTCCCGTCCCGGCGCGGTCGGCGTACGACCACACGGGGAACGCGAGGGCGCCGAGCGTTCCGACGAGTGCCACGATGACGAGGGCCGTACCGTTGATACGCCGCACAGGTGCCTCCGGATTTTTACCAACTGGTCGTTGGGAATCTGTACTTGGCCAGCGCCAGAAGATACGTACGGGACGGCGGGCATGTTCAATGGTTCGTGTCGGCTGTGTCACAGAGCTCGCACGGCTGAGCCACAGTCCCGCGCCGCGCCTGCGCCGCGCCGCGCCTGCGCCGCGCCTGCGCCTGTGCCGCAGCCGTACCGCCCGGCAGTCGCCTACCGCCGGTCGAGGTGCAGTGCCGGGTGGTCGGCGACCACCGTGCACGAACCCGGGGCGATCTCCGTGAAGCCGGCGTCGCGGACCAGGGGCAGGCCGCTGGTGACGAGGTGTTCCCATCGTTCGGCGTCGGCCGTGCGGACGGCGAGGGGGAAGCCGGCCTCGCGCCAGGCCGTGCGGTCCTCGTCGGACAGCTCCCACCAGGCCAGCTGGGCGCCGTGGCCCGCCTGCGCCATCGCCTTGCCCGCCGACATGTCCAGGTCCGGGCTCAGCCACAGCACGGGCGTGGCCGCGTCGGTGTCCGCGGGCGGTTCCGGGTCGTCGAGGTCCGTACCGGAGACCTGGAGACGGGCCAGGTCCTTGGGCCAGCCGTCGAGCGGGACCGGTGGGAAGACACGGACCTCGGCGGACTTGCCGGTGACGGTGATGCCGGGCAGGGCCTCCGCGCGGCGCCACTCCGCGCCGCGGGCCCGGCGGACGACCTTGCGGATGCGGGCGTCCTGCCAGTCGTGGACGGCCCGCGCCCACTCGCCCTCGCCCAGCGAACGCTCGTCGCTGAGGAGCACCAGGACGGCGCGGGCGGCGGTCTCCAGGGCGTCCGTGCGGGCGGGGGGTTCGTTGCGCTCGATACGGGCGACCAGCGGCAGTACGAACTGCGGTGCGTCGTCGCGGGCGGTGCGTTCGTGCTGGAAGGGGTTGTGCGGTGTTCCGTCGCTGCTCACGTGCACCAGTTTGCCAGCCGGGGGGTGGGGGGTGCCGGGGGGTGGTGACGTGCGGGTACGTCGTGGCTGGTCGCGCAGTTCCCCGCGCCCCTTAAAGGCAAAAGACTGCGCCGTTCCCCGCGCCCCTAAAAAGGGGCGCGGGGAACGGCGCAGTCTTTTACGCCGCGTCCAGGCGGGACAGTTCCTCCGGGGACAGGGACAGGGCCGCCGCGGCGACGGAGTCGCGGATCGTCTCCGGGCGCGAGGACCCCGGGATCGGAATCGTCACCGGGGCCTTCGCGAGGATCCACGCCAGACACACCTGCTGCGGACTCACCCCGTGCGCCCCCGCCACCTCCGCGAACACGGCGTAACGCGAACCCAGTTCACCCGCCTTCGAGATACCGCCCAGCGGACTCCACGGCAGGAACGCGATGCCGAGTTCCGCGCACAGCTCCAGCTCCGGCTCGCTGGAGCGGAAGGCCGGCGAGAACTGGTTCTGCACGCTCACCAGCCGCCCGCCGAGGATCTCGTTCGCCAGCCGGATCCGGTCCGGGTCCGCGTTGGAGACACCCGCGAACCGGATCTTCCCCGCGTCCAGCAGATCGCGGATCGCGCCGACCGACTCCTCGTAGGGGACCTTCGGGTCCGGCCGGTGGAACTGGTAGAGCCCGATGGCCTCGACACCGAGCCGTTCGAGCGAGGCGTCGCACGCTTTCTTCAGGTACTCCGGCGAGCCGTTCAGCGTCCACGAGCCGTCGCCCGGCCGCAGATGACCGCCCTTCGTCGCGATCAGCACGTCCGAGGTGTCGCCGCCGTACGAGGCCACCGCGCGGGCGATCAGCGACTCGTTGTGCCCGACCTCGTGGGCGTCCCGGTGGTACGCGTCCGCGGTGTCGAAGAGCGTCACGCCCTCGTCCAGCGCCGCGTGCACGGCCGCGACCGAGCGCGCTTCGTCCGGGCGCCCCTCGATGGACATCGGCATCCCGCCCAGACCGATCGCTCCGACCCGGACGTCACCGATGGTGCGTGTCTGCATGGAGGCTCCTCCTGGGGATTCGTTCGGTACGTCCAAGCGTCCACCGTGAGGTTTTTGCCGTCCAACAAGAGAATGCGATCGCTTTGAGAGGCGCGGGCGATGAATCGCCTTCCGGCCTCAGGCGCCGGGCCGGATCAGCTCCGACACCTTCACGAACCGGTAGCCGCGCTCCCGCAGCTCGGGAACGATCGTGCGCAGGGCCTCCTCCGTCGCCGGAGCCGCACTGCGCGTGCAGTGCATGACGACCACGGAACCGGGCCGTACGCCGTCCAGCACCTGCCGTGCCACCGCCCCCGCGTCCGTCGCGAACGCGTCCCCGCTCACCACGTCCCACTGCACGGCCGTCACACCGGTGCCGCTCAGCGCCTTGAGCGCCGCCTTGTCGTAACAGCCGCCCGGGAAGCGGAAGTACGGCATCGCATGCTCGATCCCCGCCGTGCGGAACGCGGCGAACGCCCGCTCCACGTCCGCCCGCATCCCCGACGCGGGAACGGTCGGCAGCCCGTAGCAGTCCTCGGTGAAGGCGTGATGGCTGTAGGAGTGGTTCGCGACCTCGAAGAGCGGATCGCGCCCGATGGCCCGCGCCTGCCGGGGGTACTCCTCGGCCCAGCGCCCCGTCATGAACACGGTCGCCGACACCTTCAGCCGCCGCAGTGTCCCGATCAGCCGCGGGTTGTCGAAGCGTTCCCCGGCCGCGGCCCGCGGCCCCTGGTCGGCCGTCATGTCGGCGTCGAAGGTCAGGGCGACCGTCTTGTCGTGCTTGCCGTGCCTGTCGCGCGCCTTGGCCGCCTTCAGGAAGACCGGGGTCAGTCCGCCCGGGCCCGGGGCGAGCGTGGGCGGCCGGGAGGGCGTACTGGCCGAGGGTGCGGGGAGCGTGGCGGCGCGGGGGGCGTCGGGAGCGCCGCACGCCGTGAGGGCGACCGCGCCCGTGGCCAGTGCGCAGGCGGCGGTGGCTTTCTTCAGGAACAGGAAGGTGTTCACGCGGGCGACATTAACCGGATGAATAGGAAAAACAGGTTATATCGTCACCCGGTGTCGCTCAGCCGAGCCCTGCCCAGCCCTGCCCTGCTCGGCCCGGCTCAGGTCACCCCTCCTCCTGCAGCCGCTTCCGGCATGCCTCCACATCGAAGTCCGGCTGCGGATACTGCGGGTCCAGCGCCGTCAGCCGCTCCAGCAGCAGCCGGCTGATCGCCCAGTTCCGGTACCACTTGCGGTCGGCGGGGATCAGATACCAGGGGGCGGCGTCCGAGGAGCAGCGTTCGAGGGCGATCTCGTACGCCTCCTGGTAGGCGGGCCACAGCGCCCGGTCGTCGATGTCCGACGGGTTGAACTTCCAGTGCTTGTCCGGGTCGGCGAGCCGGCGCAGCAGCCGCAGGCGCTGCTCCTCGAACGAGATGTGCAGGAAGCACTTCACGACGGTCGTGCCGTCGTCGGCGAGGGCCCGCTCGAAGTCGTTGATCCGGTCGTACCGGGACTCGATCTCGGTGCGCGGGGCCAGCTCCCGGACGCGGCCGACGAGGACGTCCTCGTAGTAGGAGCGGTCGAAGATGCCCAGCTCGCCGTGGTGGGGGAGCTGCCTCCTGATCCGCCAGAGGAAGTCGTGCTCCAGCTCCTCCGGGGTCGGCGCCTTGAAGCCGCGCACACGGCAGCCGACGGGGTTGAAGAGCCCGATGACGTGTTTGACCGTGCCGCCCTTGCCGCTGGTGTCCATGCCCTGGAGGACCAGGAGGATCCGGCGGTGGTCACCCGCGGTGCTCGCCGCCCAGAGGCGTTCCTGCAGTCCGGCGAGGGGTTCGGCCATCCGGGTGATGGCGGCGAGACCGTCGGTCTTGGACCTCGGCGCCGTCGCCCCGCCGGGGGTCGCCGAGGCGTCGTACGAGGACAGGGAGATCCGTTCGCCGACCGGGAGGCGCAGCGCGTCGCCCATGGGGACGGCGCTCTCCTCGGCCCGCCGCTTCCCGGACCTCCCGTCCTTCGCGCCCCGCCCGGCCCCCGCGGACCCGCCGCCCTTCGTGCCTTTCGTGCCCTTGCTGTCCTTCTTGGCCATCGCGCATCCCTTCGGGGCGGTTCCCTCGATCCTGCGCCGCGGGGGCGGGGGCCGCTACCCGCGGCGCACCCGCCCCCCGACCGGCGGCCGTCATGGCCGCCGGGTGCCCTCCGGGGCGCGGTCCACTACCTGCTCCAGGGCCCCGTCACCGCGAACGTCGTCCCCGGCGTGTAGCAGTTCACGTACATCGTCCGGCCGTCGGGCGAGAAGGTGACGCCCGCGAACTCGCCCCATTCCGGGGCGTCCGGCGTGCCGATGTTCTGCCGCCCGCGGGCCATCGGGTACACCTCGCCGCGCCGGGTCACGCCGTACACGTGCTGCGCGCCCCCGCCGTCCTCGCAGACCATCAGGCCGCCGCTGGGAGCGAGGCAGATGTTGTCGGGGGACTCGCCGGGCAGCTGTACGTCGGTGTCGGGACCGAAGACGATCACCAGGGTGAGCCGGCGCGCACCGGGGTCGTACCGCCAGATCTGGCCGTAGTGGTCGGCCGCCGAGCCCTCGCTGCTGTGCGCGAAGGAGGACACGAAGTAGACGGACGAGCCGCCCCAGTAGCAGCCCTCCAGCTTCTGCGCGTGGGTGATGCCCTTGGGGCCGAAGTCCTGGTCGCGGATGGGGGTTTCGCTCGCCAGCGGGTCCGGCACGTCGACCCACTCGATGCGGTCGAAGCTCGCCCCCGTCTCCTGGATCGAGGAGAGGTCCGGGACGCCCGGTACGCGCATCGCCTGGAGCCGGCCGCCCGCGCGGAGCGAACCGAGGCCGCCCTCGGGCTTGTTGGGCAGGAAGCGGTAGAAGAGGCCGAAGGGCTTGAGGAAGGCGTCCTCCGTCTCGTAGACGATGCCGCGCTTGGGGTCGACGGCGATCGCCTCGTGCTGGAAGCGGCCCATCGCGGTCAGCGGTACGGCCCCGGTGCGGTGGGGGTCCACCGGGTCGACCTCGAAGATGAAACCGTGATCCTTGGTGTAGCCGTTCGTGCCGGCCTTGTCCTCGGTCTCCTCGCAGGTCAGCCAGGTGCCCCAAGGAGTGGGCCCGCCCGCGCAGTTGACGGCCGTACCGGCGATCGCGACCCGTTCGCCGATCACCTCGCCGCGCTGGTCGAGGGTCAGGGCCGTACAGCCGCCCTTGCCCATCGGGTCGTAGGTGAGGCCGTCGACCGTGGGGACGCCGATCTTGCCGGTGACGCGGTTCTCGTGGTTGCGGACCAGGTGGACCCGGCCGTGTCTGCCGGCGAAGGCGGACATGCCGTCGTGGTTGCTCGGCACCTGGCCCTCGCCGGAGCGCAGTTCGTCGCCCTCGCGGGACAGCACCCGGTAACGGAAACCTTTCGGCAGGTCCAGCAGGCCGTCCGGGTCGGGGAGCAGGGGGCCGTATCCGGAGTGGCCCAGTGCGGCGGCCGTACCCGTGAAGAGTTCCGATACGGCACCGGTGAAGGCGATGCCGACTCCCAGGGCTCCGGAGCGGGCCAGCACTTCGCGTCGTGTTGCGGACATGGGGCAACCTTCCTGTTGGCGGACAGGAGTACGTGACCCGGTCGTGTGTATCACGTGGTCCCGATCACGTGAACCACGCGCGTAGCGTGGCGTTCCCACGGGCCCTCGGACGGCCCGGACAGCCCGAAGGGCCCGGTGCGGGACTCGTGAGGAGTCCCGCACCGGGCCCCGGGGCGACGGTTCCGGTTCAGGCGCCAGTGCCAGTGCCAGTGCCAGTACCAGTGCCTGTGCCGGTTCGGGTGCCTGGGCCTACGGAGCCGGAGTGGTGACCTTCGGGGCCGGAGTGGTGACCTTCACCGGCTCGGTCCCCTTCTCGCTGTGCCGCTGGGACCAGTTCTCCAGTGCCGTCCGGCACGCGTGGTCCAGGTGGTGCAGCCCGGACAGGTCCACCGTCACCGGACGGTCCTTCGGCAGCGCTTCCAGGTCGTCCAGTATCTTCGGCAGCCGCAGGAAGGTGGCGTTGCCCGACAGGTACGCCTGCACGGGACCGGCCCCCTTGTCTATGACCTCCAGCTTGATGTGCGAGGCCTCCCACGCGGTCTTGGCGACGGCGAGCGCGAGCCCGATCAGCACGCCCTCGAACATGTTCACCGCGACGATCGACACGGCCGTGACCACCAGGATCAGCGCCTCGCCCCGGTGACCGCGCCACAGCGCCGCGATCGAGCGCAGCGGGATCAGCTTCCAGCCCGCGTGCACCAGGATGCCCGCGAGCGCGGGAAGCGGGATGTAGGCGAGCGCGGCGGGCAGCAGCGCCGCGAACAGCAGCAGCCACACCCCGTGCAGCACCCGGGACGCCTTCGTACGGGCGCCCGCGGACACGTTCGCCGAACTGCGCACGATCACCGCGGTCATCGGCAGCGCGCCGAGCAGCCCGCAGACCGTGTTGCCCGCGCCCTGCGCCATCAGTTCCTTGTCGTACTCGGTGCGCGGCCCGTCGTGCAGCCGGTCCACGGCGGCGGCGCTGAACAGCGACTCCGCCGACGCGATCAGCACGAACGCCAGGACCGTGCCGAGCACGCCCACGCTGGCCAGCCCGCCGACGGCTTCGAGCCCCGGCAGCTGGATCGAGTCGAGCAGTCCCCGTACCTCCACCGTCGCCACCGGCAGGTCGAACGCCAGCGTCGCGAGCGTGGCGAGCGCCACCGCGGCCAGCGCCCCAGGCACCGTACGGACCTTGGCCGGCAGGTGCTTCCACAGCACGAGTACGGCGACGGTGGCGGCGCCGAGCCCGAAGGACGTCAGCGCGGCGGTGGATCCGACGGAGTCGGCGACGAGCCCCGGCAGTCCGGCGAGCTTGCCCAGCCCCGAGGCGGGGGCCTCGGCGCCGGCCAGCGAGTAGAGCTGGCCGGCGATCAGGACCAGGCCGATGCCCGCCAGCATGCCCTCCACGACGGCCACCGATATGGCGCGGAAGTAGCGGCCCAACTTCATCGCGCCCATGGCGAGTTGGATGAGACCGGTGACCAGGACGATGACACCGAGCACGGCCAGTCCGTACGCGCGCACCGCCTCGAAGACCAGCACGGTCAGACCCGCGGCCGGGCCCGAGACCTGGAGGCTGCTGCCGGGCAGCAGCCCGGTGACCAGACCGCCCACGATGCCGGTGATCAGGCCGAGTTCGGCGGGTACGCCCGACGCCACGGCCACGCCCACGCACAGCGGCAGGGCCACCAGGAAGACGACGAGCGAGGCGGCGAAGTCCTGCCGCAGGAAGGGGAATCGAGGGTGCCGGCCCGGGTCCGTCCCGCCGTCGGTCGCGGGCGTGCCCGTCGCGGCGCTCACAGCGCCTCGAAGGAGTCGGAGGGGACGTCGTGCGCGAGGACGGACCCGGTGTGGACCTCGTAGAACCAGCCGTGCAGGCGCAGTTGACCGTCCGTCAGTCGCCGTTCCACGCACGGGTACGAGCGCAGCCGCAGGAGTTGGGTCAGGACGTGGTTCTGCACGGCCTCGGTGACGGTCGGGTCCTGCGTGGCGCCGTCGGGGCGCGGGGTCGAGTGCGCGAGCCAGTCGCGCACCGCGGGTACGGCGGTCAGGTCGTCGCCGCGTACCAGCGCGCCGACGGCGCCGCAGTGGGAGTGGCCGCAGACGACGACGTCCGTCACCCCGAGCACCTCCACCGCGTACTCGATGGTGGCGGCCTCGCTGGTGGGGTGCGAAGAGGTGTGCGGGGGGACGATGTTGCCTGCCGTGCGCAGTTCGAAGAGTTCACCGGGCCGGGCTCCGGTGATCAGGGCCGGGACGACCCGCGAGTCGGAGCAGGTGATGAACAGGACCTGCGGGGACTGGCCTTCGGCGAGTCGGGCGAACTCCTCCGGGCGGTCCGCGGACTGCTTGCGGAAGGAGCGTGCGTGATCGATCAGGGGCTGCATGTGTCAGTTCCTCCTGGCGCGCGTGAGGGCGCGTCGGTGTACAAAAACGGAGCGCATGCGGGTACGGCGACATGACCCCACGTCGACGCGCTCGGCGGACGTGGCGTGGTGAGGGGTGGGTCAGGTCGGAGTCGCTTCGTGCCCGGTGTTCAGGTCTGAGCCGGTGCTCTCAGCAGCGGAAGACCTGGAGTGCCGCCGAGGAGTGGGCCGTCGAGGATCTCGTCGTACGGTGGTGCGCCGCGGGGGCCGCGGTGTGCGACGGGTCCTCGTGGACGACCGTGACGTCCTTGCAGAGCAGGAGGCGCGCGGCGGCCGGGGCGACGTGGTCCGCGACCCGGATCCGGTCGCGGGTGCGCAGGGGGCCGGTCGGACCGTGCGTGTGCGAGGTGTCGCCACAGGTGACGAACTCGGCCCTGGCTTCGGGGCCTTGCCAGACGCCTTCCCGGACGCCTTCCCCGGGTCCGGCGAGCCGCGGTGTGTGCGCGGATGCGAACGCGGGTGCGAACGCTGTGGTGGTGGCGGAGAGCTGCAGGGCCAGCAGGACCGCGGCGAGAACGGCGAACAGTGTCCGGACCGTCGTACCTCGTCGCATGGGCCCCCTCTCGGCCGGTTCCAGGTCGGGTATTCCCTTGCTGACACGAACGTTAACTCGGGAAGTTGTTTGCTGGGTTAACTTAACGTTTCACCCTGAAGAGAGCCTGAAGAGGGCCGAAGAGCGTCGGTGGCAGGCCGGAAATCGCCGAGCGGCAGGCGTACGCGGCCGGACCGGACAGCGGGCGCGGGCGGCGCGACCGGCCGGTGGGGGGGCGGGCGGTCGGACGGTCAGTCCTGTACGAGTCCCTTGGCGTCCCGTGCCAGCGCCGTGAGCCGGGAGATGGCGCGAAAGTACTTCTTGCGGTAGCCGCCGTTCAGCATCTCCTCGCTGAACAGCCGGTCGAACGGCATCCCCGAGGCGAGTACCGGCACCTCGCGGTCGTACAGCCGGTCGGCGAGGACCACGAGCCGCAGCGCGGTGGACTGGTCCGGAACCGGCTGGACGTCCGTGAGACAGACCGCCTCGATCCCGTCCGTCAATGCGCCGTACCGGCTGGGGTGCACCCGGGCCAGATGGTCGAGCAGATGCGGGAAGTCGTCGAGCGAGGCGCCCGGCGTCGCGTACGCGGCCTTCGTGACCTGCTCGTCCGAGTACGGGGCCGGGGCCTCGGGCAGTCCGCGGTGGCGGTAGTCGTCGCCGTCGATGCGCAGCGACTTGAAGTGGGCGGACAGGCCCTGGATCTCCCGCAGGAAGTCGACCGAGGCGAACCGGCCCTCGCCGAGCTTGCCCGGCAGGGTGTTGGAGGTCGCGGCGAGCGCCACCCCCGCCTCTACCAGCCGGGCGAGCAGGCTGGACACCAGGACGGTGTCACCGGGGTCGTCCAGCTCGAACTCGTCGATGCACAGCAGCCGGTGGCCGCTCAGCGTCTTGACGGTCTGCTGGAAACCGAGGGCGCCGACCAGGTTCGTCAGCTCCACGAACGTGCCGAAGGCCTTGAGCGCGGGCTCCGCCGGGGTCGCGTGCCACAGGGAGGCGAGCAGATGTGTCTTGCCGACGCCGTAACCGCCGTCCAGATAGACACCGCGGGGGCCCGCCGGGGCCTTCGCGGGCTTCCTGCCGAAGCCGAGCCCGAGGAAACCGCGCTTGCCCGCGTCGGCCGGTGCCCCGCCGAGACCCGCCGCGAAACCGGCCAGGACCCGCACGGCCTCGGTCTGGCTCGGCTGGTTCGGATCCGGGATGTACGTGTCGAAGCGGACCGAGTCGAAGCGCGGCGGCGGCACCATCTCGGCGACCAGCCGGTCCGCGGGGACGCGCGGCTCGCGGGCGCACAGGGACGACGGGGTCGCGTCGGCTATCGGGCCGAATCCGGAGGCGGTGGTGGAGGTTGACACGGTTCCCCACTCTACGTCTCGTGCCAGACTGCACGACATGCGACGCCTGTTCCCTGTGACCGACGAGACAGCAGCCCCGGCCTCGGACGGGGTACCCGGTACGCCGGGCGCGGCGACCGCGGCCCGGGAATGGGGACTCGATGAACTGGCCGAGGCGTACGCCTATCCGGTGGACGCCGCGGGACCCGGCGCGGGTGTCGCGGGATCCGCTGCCGGTGTCGCGGGGTCCGCGGGGTCCGAGCCGTGGCTGCGGGCCAACATGGTCTCCACGCTCGACGGGGCCGCCCAGCACGACGGGCGTTCGCAGCCGATCTCCAGCGCCGCCGACATGCGGATCTTCGGCACGCTGCGCGCACTGGCGGACGTCGTGCTCGTCGGTGCGGAAACGGTACGGCAGGAGGGGTACCGGCCCGCGCGGGCCCGTGAGGACTTCGCCGCGCGCCGGGCCGCGGCGGGACAGGGCCCGGCGCCCGCGATCGCCGTGGTGAGCGCGAGCCTCGATCTGGACTTCTCGCTTCCGCTCTTCACCTCGCCGCTGCTTCCCACGCTGGTGCTCACGGGAGCCGCGGCGGCGCCCGACCGGATCGCCGCTGCCGAGAAGGCCGGGGCGCGGGTCGTGATCGCGGGCGACGGCACGGGGGTGGACCCCGCGCGGGCCGTCCGCGCGCTCGCCGACCTGGGCCTGCGCCGGCTGCTGACGGAGGGCGGGCCCCGGCTGCTCGGCCAGCTGGTCGCGGCCGGTGTCCTCGACGAGCTGTGTCTGACGGTGTCCCCGATGCTCACCGCCGGGGACGCGCAGCGGATCGCGGGCGGGCCGTCCGTCGCGGTGCCGAGCCGGTTCGAACTGACGTCCTTGCTGGAAGAGGCCGGGTTCCTCTTCAGCCGTTACCGTCGGACCTGATCTCGGTCTTGATCTCGGTCTTGATCTCGGACCTGGTCGAGGAACCGGGCCCGGACAAAGTAGTGGAATCGGCTGTTCCGGTTAGCTTTCGCCGGGCACACTGAAAATCGCAGGCCCCGTGCGGTCACGGGGCAGGATGGTTTCCGCAGGGGTCTACGAACGGCCCACGGATGAGAAGGGCGTTTGTCGTGTTCACGAGCGTATTGATGATCGAGAAGGCCCTCACCTCCGCGGACGTGGAATTCGTCACCACCTTGCACGGCGAGGAGGGCGTGGACTTCCACGTACTGCTCCAGCCCCGCGGCGACCAGGCGGACCGGCTCCTGCGGGCCATCGACGACGTGGCGCTCGGCGAACTGGACGAGGCGGCCCGCGAGAACGAGACGCCCGAGGGCGCGGAGGCCGTCGGGCAGGGGCAGCGGGCCCTGGAGGTGTCGCTGGTCGCGCTGCGCGCCACCGGGAGTGAGGCGCGGGGGCGGCTGATCGAGGCGCATCCGCTGGACGCGTTGAAGGCGCTCGTCGACGAGGTGGGGGCGGACGAGGTGATCGTGCTGACCGATCCGCACTACGTGGAGGAGTTCTTCCACCGGGACTGGGCGTCGCGGGCGCGGCACAAGGTGGGGGTGCCGGTCTTGAAGCTGTTCTCGCACAGCAAGGTGTGAGTTCGGCTGCCGCCCGGCTGCCGCCGGTCCGGTGCTTCGGGTGCGGGTCCGGTGGGGGCCGTTCGCGCAGTTCCCCGCGCCCCTGAAACCGTGTTCGTCCGCGGGACGGTGGGGATGGGCCCTAACGATTGCGCAGTTCCCCGCGCCCCTTGACGTGCGGGTTCGGTGGGGGTTGCTCGCGCCGTTCCCCGCGCCCCTCGGGGAGGGGCTTCGCCCCGTCCCACCCAGGGGCGCGGGGAACTGCGCAGTCTTTTGGCTCTGGCGGGCGCGGGGAACGGCGCGACCGGCCCCCGCCTCGGGCGCGCGTAGCGAATAGGGTGGGGGCGCTCATCGTCACAGCCGCATCCTGGGAGAAACACGTATGGCACCCGGCCTTCCTACCGCCATGGATCGACCGCACTTCATCGGCATCGGCGGGGCCGGGATGTCCGGGATCGCGAAGATCCTCGCGCAGCGCGGGGCCGCGGTGGCGGGCAGCGACGCGAAGGACTCCGCGACCGCAGAGGCCCTGCGCGCGCAGGGCGCCACCGTCCACATCGGGCACGCCGCGGACCACCTCGCGGCGGACGCCACCTGCGTGGTCGTCTCCTCGGCGATCCGCGCCGACAACCCGGAGCTGGCCCGCGCCGCCGAGCTGGGCATCCCGGTCGTCCACCGCTCGGACGCCCTCGCCCGCCTGATGGACGGTCTGCGGCCCATCGCCGTGGCCGGCACCCATGGCAAGACCACCACGACGTCGATGCTGGCGGTCTCCCTGTCGACCCTGGGCCTGGACCCGTCGTACGCGATCGGCGGCGACCTCGACGTCCCCGGCTCCAACGCCCTGCACGGCGACGGCGAGATCTTCGTCGCCGAGGCGGATGAATCGGACCGCAGCTTCCACAAGTACGCGCCCGAGGTGGCGATCGTGCTGAACGTGGAGCTGGACCACCACGCCAACTACGCGTCCATGGACGAGATCTACGAGTCCTTCGAGACGTTCGCCGGCAAGATCGTGCCGGGCGGGACCCTGGTGATCGCCGCCGACCAGGAGGGCGCGCGCGAGCTGACCCGGCGGCTGCCGGACGCCGTCAGGGACACCATCGAGGTGGTCACGTACGGAGAGTCCGAGGACGCCGAGGTACGCGTGCTGTCCGTGGTCCCGCAGGGACTGAAGAGCGAGGTGACCGTCGAGCTGCACGGCTCCACGCTCACCTTCACGGTCTCCGTGCCCGGCCGCCACTACGCGCACAACGCGGTGGCGGCGCTGGCGGCGGGCGTGGCCCTGGGCATCCCCGCGGCCGAGCTGGCCCCCGCCCTCGCCTCGTACACGGGGGTGAAGCGGCGCCTCCAGC
This sequence comes from Streptomyces liliiviolaceus, assembly GCF_018070025.1. Classification (NCBI taxonomy): domain Bacteria; kingdom Bacillati; phylum Actinomycetota; class Actinomycetes; order Kitasatosporales; family Streptomycetaceae; genus Streptomyces; species Streptomyces liliiviolaceus. The sequence goes on along the minus strand of NZ_JAGPYQ010000001.1, from coordinate 7,394,630 downwards.
TCAAGGGCGAGGAAGCGGGCGTGCAGGTCATCGACTCGTACGCGCACCACCCGACGGAGATGACGGCGGACCTGGAGGCGATGCGGGCGGCGGCCGGCGATTCCCGCATCCTGGTCGTCTTCCAGCCCCACCTCTTCTCGCGTACCCAGGAACTGGGCAAGGAGATGGGCCAGGCCCTGTCCCTGGCGGACGCCTCGCTGGTCCTGGACATCTACCCGGCCCGCGAGGACCCGATCCCGGGCGTGACGAGCGAGCTGATCATCGACGCGGCGTGGGCGGCGGGCGCGGACGTGACGCCGGTGCACGACATGTCACAGGTACCCGCGGTGGTGGCGGGAATGGCGAAGCCCGGTGATCTCGTTCTCACCATGGGCGCGGGAGACGTGACGGACCTCGGACCCGAGATCCTGACCCGCCTGTCGAAGTAGCGGTACCTGAGTAGAGGGGTTGAGCTTCATGTCGTACGACATCGAGAAGCCGGACGAGCAGTGGCGTGCGGAGCTGAGCCCGGCCGAGTACACCGTCCTGCGCCAGGCCGGCACGGAGCCGGCGTTCCGCGGTGAGTACACCGACACCAAGACGAAGGGCGTCTACTCCTGTCGGGCGTGCGGAGCGGAGCTCTTCACCTCCACGGAGAAGTTCGAGTCGCACTGCGGCTGGCCGTCCTTCTACGACCCGAAGGACTCCGACGCGGTCGAGCTGATCGAGGACCGCTCGCACGGGATGTCACGGACCGAGGTCCGCTGCTCCCGCTGCGGATCGCACCTCGGACACGTCTTCGAGGGCGAGGGCTACCCGACGCCGACCGACCAGCGGTACTGCATCAACAGCATCTCGCTGAAGCTGACGCCGACCGAGGGCTGACGAGGGCGCACGAGGCTCATACGTCGAGCCTCGTGGCCAGCCGTTCCTGAAGGCGGGCGTGCCGGAACTCGTACAGGGCGCCCGCCTGCCGGAGCACTCCTCTGCGGTGGGCGTCTTCGAGGAAGCGCATCAGACGCCAGGGCAGCCGGCCCGTGCCGCACAGCCACAGCCGGGTGACGAGCAGCCAGCCCCAGGCGCTCAGGGCGATGGCGAGGGGTGCGGTGATCAGCCAGATCACGAGTGACCCATCGGCGAACGTCGTATCGAACCAGGACCGGAACACGAGGGCCGCGTTGGCGGAGGCGATCAGGAACAGGAGGACGCCGCGGCTCACGGCCGTCGCCCCGTCCGCGCGCAGACCGTCCAGAGGGGTACCGGCCCTGGCGATGTCGGTGGGGCTGACCAGCCAGCGGTGGAGCGCGACCGTCAGGCCGCTGACCAGGCCGAGGGAGAGTCCGAAGGCGAGTCCCTCGCCCGTGGCCCGGCCGAAGAGCGCTTCGGGGGCGCTCAACTGCAGCCAGCCTCTGCTGGCCGGCGGCAGTTCGTCCTGCAGGTCCCAGTCCTCTGCGAAGGTGCCGTCGGGCAGTTTCGCCAGCAGGTCTCCCCGATCGGGATGCTCGTGCAGTTCGACCGGACTGTTGAAGGTCTCGCACACACCGGTGCAGCCCGCGGCGAAACTGGTCATGGTCATCGAGTAGACAGCACCGTCGCTCTGTCGGTCCACGGCCCAGCGGACAGGACCGGGCGTGGACACGACGCGCGTGCCGTCCGCGAGTCTCCGGTGGCTCCAACCGTGGGCCACGAGCACTCTGCCGCCATCGGCGGACGTGTGCCACGAACCGCCCGCTGGGTAGTCGTCCCGGTCCACGGCGGCCCGGACGGCCACTGCGGAGCCGTTGCTGACGCCGAACGCCAGACCGAGCAGCAATCCCGCCGCCAGTCCTTTGACCATGCCGCGCCCCACGACGGAAAGTACCTGGCCGCGCGGGCGTGCCCGGCGACCGGCGGTTGCCCGGGGCGGGGAGAGGGTTCGGCCCGCCGCGCCGGGGTTCGGCCAGAGCGCGACGGTCACCGCGATCCCCAGAGCCGTGGCGCAGAGCACGCTGATACGAAAGGGAAGCATCAGCGCGGCCGGTACCAGGACGCCGATCGCCGCAGCCGCCAGCACGACCAGGCTCGCCAGGGCGCGTCGGCGCCAGGAGTGCCCGCCCCGTCCGGTCGTGAGCGGAACGGTGCTGGGGACCGGTCTCCCCAGCAGGCCGAGAACCCCGATGGCGGTTGCCAGGCCCAGGCCTCCGGTCATGGCCAGAGCACCGTTTCCCAGCCACGGCCACCTTTGCACCGGGGTGGCGTAGGAATTCAGGCTGAGGCTTCCTGCCATGCCTACGACGAGTCCGAGCGGTACGGCTCCCATCAGTACCCAGACGAGTTCACGGGGTACGCGTGCGCGCCCGGTCCTCGTGGATCCGTCCGGTCCGAGCCCGCCTGCGAGACCGCTGTCGCTCCGCAGGAACAAGGCCTGCCCGACGCAGAGGGGAACCAGAAAGCCGGCTGTGATGAGGACCGCCCAGCCGCGTTCCGATCCCGTCGTCAGCACGATGACCGCCGCGGCAAGGGCCCCGACAACCAGCACGGGCCCCATCGTCCGCAGCGGCAGAGGCAGTTCGCGGCGCAGTTCCCACCAGGCGAGTTCGCGTGATCCCTGCCGCTCCAGGTGGCGGGCCAGGAAGCCGAGGGTGTGCAGTGCCGTGTCCACCCGGCGGTTGTCGTCCCGGTAGGCGGCCGGTACGAAGGCGTCCAGCAGATGCGCCTCCAACCGCGCTTGCCGTTGTGCCCGGTCGTCCCGTCCGCCGTCGTCGAGGAGTTCGGCCGGGTCGGCGTCCGTGTCGTCGTAGGCGGTCCTCGCGAGGGTCACCATCAGCGGTGTGCGCAGTACGGCTCGTAACGCGGTGCAGGGGTGGGCGCCGGGATCGGTCCGCAGGCGGTCGATCACCGGGTGCCAGGCGGTGGTGCGGGTGCCGCCGGGGCCGCGGGTGGGGCGGGCGGTACGCAGCAGATAGGCGGCCGCCGTCTCGAAGTCGAGGGGCTGCAGTTCCACGACCGCCGCCGATGTGAGGACGTCGCTGGATCGCACGACGTCGGCGTACACGGCCGAGCGGCAGGTCATGAGCAGCGGGCGGCCGACGTCGAGGTCCGTGTTCAGCCGGCGCACGGCCGAGGTGCGCAGCGGAGGGGCCATCTCGTCGAGGCCGTCGAGGACGGGGATCACCCGGCCGGCGTCCAGGAGTTCACGGGCCCAGGACGCACCGGGATAGTGGCCGGCGAGGTACCGCGCCAGCCAGGTGTCGAGGCTCTCGCTCTGCGGGCGCCAGTCCGACATCGACACCACCACGGGCACGGGCGCCCCCGGGTCCCGTGACGCGAGGACGTCCAGCGTGAACCGGACGGCGAGTACGGTCTTGCCGCTGCCCGGCTCGCCCAGGACGACCAGTCGCCGCGACGCCACGCGGTCCAGCGCGGCCGCGATGTTCTCCAGCCGGTCGTCCGGTGCGCGTCCGTCCGTGCCGGGCTCCCGCGGATCGGCCAGCCAGGGTTCCGCGGAGGACCAGTGCACCGCGATGGGTTCCGGGTCCTGGAGGCGTCGCAGCCGCCACTCGGACTGCCACTGCTGTTCGACCGCCGCCGCCAGTTGCTCGGCGCGTGCGTCCAGGACCTCGGCCGGTGAAGGGCGTTCCCCGTCGGCGGAGGTGCGCGCCAGATTCAGGGCGAGCCCCGTCGCGGCGATCCCGAAGCCGAGGACGGTGGTCAGAATCGTGGTGTCGCCGAGTTCCCCGTTCATGACGGCGACGGCGAGCACCGCCGATGTCGCCACGAACGCGCCGCCCCAGACCACGTACCGCACGTGCCGCATAGCGCTCCCCCTCGCGCCTGTGCCGGTGGCTGTTCGGAGAATACGCCCGGGTGGCGCGGCGGGGCCCCGTCCGGCGGGGCCGTGCCGGGCCCGCCCCCGGGGATCAGGCCCGGGGGCGGGCGGTCCGTGTCGGAGGTCGGCGCTGTGTCAGACGTTGACGCCGAAGTCGGCGGCGATGCCCGCGAGCCCTGAGGCGTAGCCCTGGCCGACCGCGCGGAACTTCCACTCGGTGCCGTGGCGGTACAGCTCGCCGAAGACCATCGCGGTCTCGGTGGCGGCGTCCTCGGACAGGTCGTAGCGCGCGATCTCGGCGCCGCCGGCCTGGTTGACGACGCGGATGAAGGCGCCCCGGACCTGTCCGAAGCTCTGCCCGCGGGCGTGGGCGTCGTGGATGGAGACCGGGAAGACGATCCGGTCGACCTCGGCCGGTACGCCCGCGAGGTTCACCTTGACGGACTCGTCGTCGCCCTCGCCCTCGCCGGTGAGGTTGTCACCGGTGTGCTCGACCGAGCCGTCCGGGCTCGTGAGGTTGTTGTAGAACACGAAGTGCTGGTCGGACAGGACCTTGCCGGAGGCGTCGAGCAGCAGGGCCGAGGCGTCGAGGTCGTAGTCCGCGCCGGTCGTGGTCCGTACGTCCCAGCCGAGGCCGATGAGCACGGCGGTCAGGCCGGGCGCCTCCTTGCTGAGCGAGACATTGCCGCCTTTGGCCAGGGAAACTCCCACTGCGTACTCCTTCTCGATGTGTGCTCGATGCTTGCTCGGTGCGTGAGGGGCGGGTACCCGTCCGGGACCCCGTTATGAAATCTACAACACTGTAGAAAAAGGGGAAGAGGCGGCGTCTTCGTCGTGGCTCCGTCGTGCCGTACGGAGGTGAAGGGTGGGGCCGGAGGGGCGGGCCGGTGCGCGCTTGCCGGAGCGCCGGCCCCGGCGTCCGGTCCGTGCCGGTCGGCGCGTGGCGGCGGGCCCGGGCGTCATGGCCGGCCGTCCGGCGTCGATACGATGGACCGCCCGTGTTTCGGAGTCGGCGGAAGGGAGACAGGGCGTGACGGACCAGCGGCGGCGTCCCCCGCGGCGGGGACAGGGTGAGCTGGAGGCCCAGATCCTGGCTGCCCTGCGCGCGGCGGAGGGACCCGCGACGGCGGGCTGGGTGCAGGAGCGGCTGGGCGGCGACCTCGCCTACACGACCGTCATCACGATCCTGACCCGGCTGCTGGCCAAGGGCGCCGTGACCCGGGAACGCGTCGGCCGGTCCTTCGCCTGGACCGCGGCGTCGGACGAGGCGGGTCTGGCCGCCCGCCGGATGCGCCGGGTCCTCGACGGCGAACGGGACCGGGAAGCCGTACTCGCGAGCTTCGTGACGTCCCTGGAGCCGAACGACGAGCGACTCCTGCGTGAACTGCTGGCCCACCCCGAGGCGGAGAGGGAAGACTGAAGCCTCATGGGGTTGTTCGTCTTTCTGCCGCTGGTCCTGCCGTTGACGGCGTGGCCGATCGCCCGGCTCGCCGAGCTGCGGCTGTATCCGCGGACCGCCACCCGGCTGCTGACCGGGCTCGCCGTGGTCATGGCGGTGTGCAGCACGGTCTGCCTGGGACTGCTGATGGTGGTCGGCACGGCCCAGCTGCCCGGCAACCCGCTGCCCGACGGCTGGTCGGACCCCGAGGTGCGCGAGGCCGTGCCGTACGACGAGATCGCCGGGAAGCTGGCGATCCCGGCGCTCCTCGCGGTGCTGCTGGTCTGCGGGCGCACGCTGCACCGGCACCGGCGGGTCCGCCGCAGCGCCCACCTGGCGCTCGCCGACCTGCCCGGCACCGAGGTGGCCGTCCTGCCCGACGAGGTGCCGTACGCCTACGCCCTCCCCGGCGGGCGCCGCGACCGGGTGGTGGTGACCACCGCGCTGCTCTCCTGTCTCGAACCGGCCGAGCGGCGCGCCCTGTTCGCCCATGAGCGCGCCCATCTGGCCGCCCGTCACCACCGGTTCCTGCTCGCCGCCCAGCTGGCCGCGCGCGCCAACCCGTTCCTGCGTCCGCTGTGCACGGCCGTGTCCTACACGACGGAACGGTGGGCGGACGAGGAGGCCGCGCAGGTGGTCGGCAGCCGCCGGGCCGTGGCCTGCGCGATCGGCAAGGCCGCCCTGGTCTCCCGCGGCACCCCGGTGCCCACGCTCGCGGGCCTCGCCGCGCCGGGCCCGGTGCCGCGCCGGGTCGCCGCGCTGCTCGGCCCCGCGCCCGTGCCGCGCACCTGGCCGTCGGTGTTCACCACGGTGGGCCTCGCCGCGTGGGGCGCGGCGGCCGGGACCGCGGTGTCCGCGCTGTCCTCCGCGAACTCCGCGGTGACGATGGTCCTCATCCTGCACGCGGCGACGCCGCTGTGAGCACGGGCCCGGCGGGCGGCCGGCGGGGTGAGTCGTACCCACCCCCCGCCCGTATCTCTACATGAATGTAGAGTTTCGCCGATCGGAGTACGGGGGCGCTGAGCGCTCGTGAGTCAGGGGCCGGCCGGATGGAGGCCGAGCGCGGGGAAAGGGGCGCCTGTGGGCGGTAGGGGACAGCGGCGGCACGCTCCGGCCGGAAGCAGGTCGGGGCGGGGCGCGCGTTCGGCGCGGCCGACGAAGCTGACACGGCGGGGCCGGATCGTCGCGTGGACGGCGGGGGTGTTCGCGGTGCTCGTCCTCGGCACGGCCGGGGTCGGCGTGTGGATATACCAGGACCTGAACGGCAACATCGGCGCCGCCGACATCGACAACAAGCTCGGCGGGGACCGTCCCGAGAACCTCAGTCCGGGCTCGAAGAACATCCTGGTCGTCGGCTCGGACAGCCGTGACGGCGACAACGGGAAGTACGGCAAGGGCCTGAGCACCATGCAGTCGGACACCCTGATGGTGATGCACGTCCCGGCCAACCGGAAATGGGCGACCGTGGTGTCGTTCCCGCGCGACTCCTGGGTGCAGATATCCGCGTGCGAGAAGGGCGACGACACCACCTCCGCCCCGCACCACGCCAAGATCAACGAGGCGTTCGCGATCGGCGGTCTCGGCGGCGAGGTCGCGGGAGCCGCCGCCTGCACCATCAAGACGGTCGAGGCCAACACCGGACTGCGTATCGACCACTTCATGTCCGTCGACTTCCAGGGCTTCAAGGGCATGGTCAACGCCCTGGACGGCATCGAGGTCTGCCCCGAGGAGGCCATCCACGACGAGAAGGCCCACCTGGACCTGGAAGCCGGCTGCCAGACCGTCAAGGACGAGGAGGCGCTCGGCTACGTACGCGCCCGGTACAGCGTCGGCGACGGGTCCGACCTCGGGCGCATCGGCCGCCAGCAGGAGTTCATGGAGGCGCTGGCCGAGAAGGCGCAGTCCAAGCTGACCAGCCCGACCTCGCTGTACGACTTCCTCCAGTCGGCCACGAAGTCCCTGACCACCGACGAGGACCTGGCCGGCATCAAGCCGCTGTACGCCCTCGCGTCCGAGGTGAAGGGCATCCCGAGCAAGAGGCTGACCTTCCTCACCGTGCCCAACTACCCGCGGGAGGCGGACGTGGCCGCCGACAAGGCCAACGTCGTGTGGCAGTACCCGCAGGCCGACGACCTGTTCACCTCCCTGGCCAAGGACAAGGAGGTCGACAAGAAGGCACTGCAGGCCGAGGCCAAGGACGACTTGATATACGCGTCCGGTGTCCGCGTCCAGGTCCTCAACGGCACCGGCGTCTCGGGGCGGGCCGCCGTCGTCGCCGCGAAACTGCGCCAGGCCGGGTTCACCGTCGTCGGCACGGGCAACGCCCCGGAGACGACCCGCGCCACCACGGCCACCTATCCGCAGGGGATGGGCGCGCAGGCGAAGGTGCTCGCGTCGCGGCTGCCCGACACCCGGGCCGCGCAGGGGTCGGACACCGCCGCGGGCGTGGTGACCCTGACGGTGGGAACCGGTCTCGACCCCGACGGGATTCTGTGACCTGCCGGAACATGCGGAGTATGTGGAACGAGCGGAACATGCGGGACGGGCGGAACATGCGGGACGGGCGAGGTGGACGAGGTCGTCGCCCCGTCCGCCCCGCCCGTCCCGTCCGCCCGGCCCGTTCCGGCAGCGGTGGTTGTCAGAGGTCGAACTCGTGCGGCGGCAGGTCGAGGGTGAAGCACGCCTCGCGGACGACGGCCTGCTCGGTCTTGTCGAAGTCGCCGTCGGCGCCGCCGATGACGATGCCGATCTGGACCACGGCACGCGCCTCGGCGGGCTTCTTCTTGGCCTTGGCGATCTCCTGCAACACACTGACCTTGCCGAAGTCGAAGTCCGCGACCAGCTTGTCGAGGTTGGCGTCGAAGCGGCGCTGGAGGTCGTCGGCGGGGAAGTTCTGCAGCACCTCGTTGGTGGCGATGAGCTGGGCCACCCGGCGGCGCTCGGACGGGTCGATCGTGCCGTCGGCGGCGGCGACCAGCGCGCACATCGCCATGGAGGCGTCGCGGAAGGCACCGCTCTTGAGGTCGTTCTTCTTCGCCACCAGCTGGTTCTGCATCGTCGACGCGGAATCCTTGATGCGGTCCCACAGGGCCATGAGATCTCCGTATGCATGAGAGGTGTGCCCGGTCGGCCTGGAACGGCCCGGGCATCGCTTATTTCTACAGTAGTGTAGAAATAAGCGGGGGTGCACGACTTCACGAAGAGGGAGCTGGAAGCGCGCGATGACGGACGACGCGGCCACACACTTACCCGGCACCCGCCGTTCCCGGGCCGCCCTGGCCGCACGCTGTCGCGGCGTCACCGAGGCCCGCTGGTTCGGCGCCGCGGTCTTCGGGCTGATCATCGCCAACGCGCTGGTCCTCGGCATCGAGACCTACACGGGCGTCGTCCACCACTGGCACGGACAGCTGAAACTCGTCGAGCACTGCTTCCTGGCGGCCTTCACGGTGGAGATCCTGCTGCGCGCGGGCGCCCACGCGGACCGCCCGCGGGAGTTCTTCCGCGATCCGTGGAACCTGTTCGACCTGGCCGTCGTGTTCTCCGCGTTCCTGCCCGTCGTCCGCGAGAACGGCACCATCCTGCGGCTGCTGCGCCTGGCCCGCGTCCTGCGCACGGCCAGGTTCCTGCCCCAGCTGCGCGTCTTCCTCGTCGCCGTGGGCCGCAGCCTGCCCGGCACCATGAGTTTCCTGATCGTCGGCGCCCTGCTGCTCTACGTCTACGCGATGGTCGGCTGGGTCGCCTTCGCCGAGAGCGACCCCGAGCACTTCGGCTCCCTCGGCCGCGCCGTGCTCACCCTCTTCCTCCTGATGACCCTGGACGGCCTCGGCGACTCGGTCCGCGCGGGCCTGGAGATCTCCCGCTGGAGCATCGTCTATTACGCCTCCTACGTGCTGCTCGCCTCCTTCGTCCTCGTCAATGTGCTCATCGGGGTCGTCATCAGCTCCCTCGACGAGGCCCGCGAACTGGAGCGCGAGCAGGAGGAGGCGAGCGGGGCGGCCGGCGTACTCCCCGCGGTGCCGGTGCCGGTGCCGGTGCCGACGCCGTTGCAGCTCGCGGGGATCGAGGCCGAACGCGAGCTGCGCGAGCGGATCGTGACCGCGCGGCGGGCCCTCGACGATCTCGAAGCGGGTCTTCACCGGGTCTTCGCGCCCGCACCGCACGAGGCGGAGAGGATTGCCCCGGCCCCGGCCACGGCCCCCGCCCCCGCCCCAGCTCCCGGTCCGGACCCGGCCCCGAACCCCCTCACCCGCGGGCCGCACCCGGGGTGAACGCGCTCACAGCCAGGCCGTCGCCCAACAGACGGTCACCGCGGCGGTGAGGAGCAGCACGATGTTGAGGGCGATCCGCCGGTCCCCGAGCCTCAGGTGCACCCCGGTCGCGCCGATCTGCAGGACCACGAATCCGGTGGCCGCGACCGGGGCCAGCCAGGGCGCGATGCCGGTCAGCGGCGGCAGGATCAGCCCGATCGCGCCCAGCACCTCGATCACGCCGATCGCCCTGACGGCCGGCATCGGTGTGCTGTCCACCCAGGCCATCATCGGGCGCAGCCCCTCACGGCTCCTGACCACCTTGACCCCGCCCCCGTAGAGGTAGAAGAGGGCGAGCAGTCCGGCGACGATCCAGTAGGCGGGTTCGAGTGCGTCAGTCGTCATGCCTCGATCACACTGCGGGGGCGCCCCGGCTGTCCAAGACCTGTTCCGGCACCTCGATACCGTACGGGTATCGGTCGAGGTGGCGGGCTGGCTATCGTGGCGCCCATGGAGCTACGCACGCTGCGCTACTTCGTGGCGGTCGCCGAGGAACTCCACTTCGGCCGGGCCGCCACCCGGCTCCACATGAGCCAGCCGCCGCTGAGCCGGGCGATCCGGCGCCTGGAGAGCGAGCTGGGCGCCGCGCTGTTCGACCGGTCCTCCGCCGGGGTCGCCCTCACCGCGGCGGGGGCGCTGCTGCTCGACGATGCGCGCGACCTGCTCGGCCGGGCCGACCGGATCCGCGAACGCGTGGCCGCGGCGGCCGGTGCCGCGCCCCTGACCGTCGGCATTCTCGGGGACAGCACGGACCCGGGCGCGCTCAGGCTGGCCGCCGCCCATCGCCGGCTGCACCCGCACGTCGAGGTCCGCGTCCGCGAGACCGACCTCACCGACCCGACCTGCGGGCTGCGCGCCGGAGCGGTCGACATCGCCCTGACCCGCGGGCCGTTCGACGAGACCGGGCTCGCCGTGCGCGAACTGCGGGCCGACCCCGTGGGGGCGCTGCTGCGCGCCGACGATCCGCTGGCCCGTCGCGAGAGCCTGAAGCTGGCCGACCTGACCGGCCGCCGCTGGTTCCGGTTCCCGGCGGGCACCGATCCGCTCTGGCAGTCGTACTGGAACGGTGGGGAACCCCGCGAGGGGCTCGTGGTGCGGGCGGTGCAGGAGTGCCGGCAGGCCGTTCTGTGGAACGGCACGGTCGGTATGACGCTCCTCGGCCACGCGCCGGGGCGGGGGCTCACGGTGGTACCGCTGATCGACATGCCGCCGAGCCGCGTGGTGCTGGCCTGGAACCAGGGCGCCGCGAACCCCGTACGCGACTCGTTCGTCCGGGTCGCGGTCGCCGCCTATGGATGAGGAGCGCCGGGTGCCGGGCGCTGGATGACGGGTGACGGGTGGCGGCCGATGGATGTCCGCCGGTCCCTCCCGGTAGTCTCCGGCGCATGCGGATCTCCGTCTCCTCCGACATGGACGAACCCGTGGCCCGCGCGCTGGTCGCGGAACTGCGCGAGCGCGGCCACGAGGTGCTGGCGTACGGGGCGTTGGAGCCCGGGGGCGACGCGCGGTGGGCGGTGTGCTCGGAGGCGGCGGCGCGTGATGTCGCCGCCGGGCGGGCGGACCAGGCGGTCGTGTGCTGCTGGACCGGCACGGGCGCGTCGCTCGCCGCGAACAAGGTGACGGGCGTACGGGCCGCGCTGTGCACGGACGCCTACACGGCCGACGGCGCCCGCCGCTGGAACGACGCCAACGTACTGGCCCTCGGGCTGCGGCTGACGTCCGGACCGCTGCTCAAGGAGATCCTCGACGCGTGGTTCGACGCCGAGCCCAGTACGGACGCCGACGACCGCGAGAACGTGTCCCATGTGGCAGAGATCGATCGCGGCGGGCCGCCTTCATAGCCGGTAGCCGGTAGCCGGTAGCCGGTGGTTGGGGCGGGGCGACCCCCGCCGTTCACAGCACCCTGCGGTGCACCAGGGCCGACAGCACCAGCGCGCCCGGCAGCAGCGGTATCCAGACCGTCAGGACGCGATAGCCGACGACGGTCGCCGCCGCGATGCCCACGGGGGCGCCGAACGCGACCATGGTGAACACCAGCGCCGCGTCCACGGGCCCGATCCCGCCGGGCGCGGGCACGGCCCCGACCGCCGTACTGGCCAGGAGCAGGGCGAGCACCACCTGGGCCCAGGACAGCGGGAGCCCGAGCGAGAAGCCGACCGTGGCGATCACGCTGCCCTGGAGCAGCGGGGTCGCGACCGCCCCGCCCCAGAGGGCGGCGATCCGGGCGGGCCGCCGGTGCAGCAGCCGTACGTCGGTCAGGGCGGTGCGTACGCAGTCCAGGGCCGGGCGGCGCAGCGGACGTACGGTCGTCACGAGCAGCGCGGCCGCGCCGAACCCGGCGGCGACGGACCCGGCGACCAGGGCCATGGTCCGTTCGTCCGGGACCAGTTCACCGAGGTGCAGCAGATCCGGGTAGGCCACCACGAAGACCAGCAGCACCATCGTCTTGGCGATCGGTCTGACCAGGGAGTACAGCGCGAGCGAGGCGGTGGCGCGCGCCAGGGGGATGCCCCGGCCCTGGAGGAAGCGCAGGGTGACGGCGTGGGCGCCGATGCTCGCCGGGAGTACGTGGTTCGCGGCACCGGCGGCGAACTGCGAGGCGAGCAGCGGTCCCGGCGGCAGCCGGTCCGGGATGGCGCCCTGGCGTACGCACGCGGCGGCCACCCAGCCCAGGCAGGTGCACAGGACCGCGGCGAGCAGCCACCAGGGGTCGGCGGCGGCCAGCCGGGCGGATCCGTCGCGGACGGTCCGCCAGTCGGCCGCCGCCCAGGCCGCGATCAGCGCCAGCGGGAGCAGGGTCACGGCCCAGCGGACGGGGCGCCCGACCGCGGGGAGGCGGGAGGGACCCGGATCGGGCGAGGGGACGGGGGAGAGGGGTGGAGCGGGGGCGGGCGTGGGGAGCGCCCGGGGGACGGATTCGAGCGGGAGCGAGGACACGGCGCACGTCGTCCTTCCGCGTCATACCCGCGCGGGGCGGGCGGACGGTCACGGCGAGGCAGGAGGGGACGGCCGAAACATGCCCACCCGGTGTGACGCCATGGTGTCCGCAAGCCGACGGGGCGTGGACGGCCCGCCGTCGCGCACACGGCTCCGGCTTCTTTGTTGTGCCCACGCCCACCAGGTCTCAAGCCCACCCGCTACCGGGGTCACTCACCACCGGGCCCGCCCGCCGCCCGGCCCGCCCGCTCCCGGCCCATCGCCTCTCAGGCCGGCTCGCCGGGCCGCCCGTTCCCGTTGCTCTGGGACGAGGTCGCTATCAACTGGTCGATCAGCGCGATCAGTACGTCCCGGCACGAGTCCCGGTCCCGGGCGTCGCACAGCAGCACGTGCGCGTTCGCCGGCAGCGCCAGGGCCTCCCGGATCTCGTCGGGCTCGTAGGGATGCTCGCCGTGGAAGCCGTTGACGCCGACGACGAACGGGATGCCCCGCCGCTCGAAGAAGTCGATGGCGGCGAAGCTGGACTCCGGGCGGCGGACGTCGATCAGCACCACGGCCCCCAGGGCGCCGATGGCCAGGTCGTTCCACATGAACCAGAAGCGCTGCTGCCCGGGCGTGCCGAAGAGATACAGCACGAGTTCCTGGCTGAGCGTGATCCGCCCGAAGTCCAGGGCCACCGTGGTGGCGTGCTTCTCCGGGATGCCGCCCAGGTCGTCGACGCCCAGGCCGGCCGCGGTGAGCGGTTCCTCCGTGCGCAGCGGCACGATCTCGCTGACCGAGCCGACCATGGTGGTCTTGCCCACGCCGAACCCGCCGGCGATCAGGATCTTCACCGTGTCGGGTGCTGAGGTCCCCTGGATGACGGGGCTAGAGCCGGCCAAGGCCGTCCCTCACTTTCTGCAGCAGGTCCAGGTCCGTGGTGCGGGAGATCTCACGCGGTGCCCGGGCGGTGATCCGGCCCGCCTCCAGCAGATCGCAGAGCATGATGCAGACCACGCTCACCGGCAGATCCAGCTGGGCGGCCAGCTCCGCCACCACGAGCGGCTTCGCGCACAGCCGCAGGATCCGGGCGTGCTCGGGCTGCGGTCGCGCGGCCCGGGCGGGCGGCGGATCCACCGTGGTCACCGACGTGATGAGGGTGAAGTCGGCGCGGCTGGGCCGGGTGCGCCCGCCGGTCAGCGTGAACGGCCGGACGAGCCGGCCCGCCGAGTCGCCTCCGTTCACTTCACTCGCCGGAGTCGGTGGCGACGCCGGCCCGCGGTGCCGCGCTGAGATGCTCGCCGATCTTCTTGACCAGCATGTTCATCTGGTACGCGACCACTCCGACGTCCGCGCCCCGGTTGGTGAGCACGGCCAGATGGGCACCGGGCCCCGCCGTGGTGAGGATCAGATAGCTGTTGGCCATCTCGATGAGCGCCTGCCGTACGGGCCCGCCGCGGAAGTCCATGCTGACGCCCTTGCTGAGGCTCATCAGTCCGGACGCGGTCGCCGCCAGCCGCTCGGCGTCGTCCCGCAGGAACCCCGTGGACCTGCTGACGACCAGTCCGTCCTCGGAGAGCACGACGGCTTGGTTCACCTCGGCGACCCGGTCCACCAGTCCGGTGAGCAGCTGGTCGAGCTGACTGTGCGTGGCAGGGATGGGGCGTGTCATTTCTCTGTCCTTCATGAGCGGTCAGCGGGCGGAGTCGAGGTGACGGAAGCGCCTTCGGGAGCGGCTTCTTCCCCTTGGTCGTACGACGGATCCGCGTCGTTGTCACGCGCCTGGAGTGTTCCGCGCTGGAATCCGGCGAGGGAGGAGGCCGCGCGTTCCGCGGTGAAGTCGTCCAGGGAGCTGTCGGCCTCGTCGGCCGCGGAGTCCTCACGCAACTCGGCGGCCAGGCTGGTCTGCGGCACCCGGCGCGGCAGAGCCTTGAGGCCGTCGCGCGCCGGGAGGCCGCCCGGCCGGGAACGGCCCGTGCCGGCATGGTCGGCGCCGGCACGGCTCGTATCGGCACGGCCCGTGTCGGAACGGCCCTCCTCCGGACGGGGTCTGACGGTGCCGGTCCGTGCGGCGGGCACCTCGGCGGTCCGCGCGCGGGCGACGGGCTGCGCCTCCCGCGGGCGTTCGTGCACGGGCCCGTCCGCCTCGGCGTCCTCGGTGTCCCGCGCGCTCGTGCTCTTCGCGGCGACGGCGGCCCGGACCGGTGGTTCCCCAGCGGGCCTGCGCGCCTCGTCGGCCGCCCGCGCGCCCCCGGCGGCGGACTCCGGGGTCTCGCGCACCACGATCTCGTACGGGATCAGCACGATCGCGGTCGTGCCCCCGTACGGCGAGGGCCGCAGCGTGACGGTGACGCCGTGCCGGTTGGCGAGCCGGGCGATCACGAACATGCCGAGCCGCAGGTCGTCGGCGAGGGCCACCACGTCGAACTGCGGGGGCACCGCCAACTGGGCGTTGAACGACGCGTAGTCGTCCTCGGACATGCCCAGGCCGCGGTCCTCGATCTCCACCGCGAGGCCCTTGGCGACCAGTCCGGCCCGTACTCCGACGGGGCTGGGCGCGGGGGAGTACGTGGTCGCGTTGTCGATGAGTTCGGCGAGCAGGTGGATGACGTCGGCCACCGCGGGCGGGGCGAGGAACACCTCCTCGTCGGTCTGCACCTCCACGCGCTGGTACTCGGCGACCTCGCCGACCGAGCTGCGCAGGATGTCGATCAGGGCGACCGGCTCGGTCCAGCTGCGGCCGGGCCGCTCACCGCTGATGATGACCAGGTTCTCCTCGTAGCGGCGCAACTGGCTCGCCGTGGAGTCGAGTTCGTACAGGCCCTTGAGGATCTCCGGGTCCTGGTGCTGACGTTCCAGCGCGTCGAGCTTGGTGAGCTGGAGGTTGACCAGGTTCTGGCTCTGCCGGGCGATGCCGAGGATGACCTTCTGGAAACCGCGCCGGGTGTCGGCGAGTTCCACGGCGGTGTTGACCGCCGTGCGCTGGGCGGTGTTGAACGCCTGGGCCACCTGGCCGAGTTCGTCGCGGCCGTAGTCCAGCTCGGGCGTCGCGGACTCCACGTCGACGGTCTCGCCGCGGTCGAGCCGCGCCACCACGTCGGGCAGCCGCTCCTCTGCGAGGCCCAGGGTGGCGATCCGCAGCCCGCGCAGACGCCGGGACAGGGAGCGGGTGATGCGCCAGGACATGAAGACGCACACCAGCAGGGCGACGAGTCCGGCGGCGCTCAGCGCGGCGGCCTTGATCAGCAGCGCCTCGGCCTGGTCGTCACTGCGCTGCAGCAGCGCCGCCGTCTCCTGCTGGATCAGGGTGGAGTACTGCAGCCGGAGCTTGTCGTACGCCGTCGTCCAGCGCTTCTCCGCGTTCGGGAGGTCGATCCGCCCGCCGTCGCCGCCCTTCGCGCGCGCCGCGAGCACCTGCTCCTCGACGGTCTCCAGGGACTTCCAGTCCGAGCCCTGGAGGATCCGTTCGGTCTGTGTCTTGACCGAGCCGCGCAGCGACGGGATGAGCTGGTCCTCGACGAGGAAGCGCCGGGCGTTGACCAGTTGGGTGAAGTGGCTCCACGACGCGTCGTCGAGCCTGCCCGCCGGCCACACCAGATGGAGCTGGGCGTCCTCCTGGGAGACCAGCTCCGCGGAGTGTTCGAGGGCGACGAGCGGGCCCGCCTGCGAGGTGAGTTCGCCGTCGTCGACCTGCGAGATCTCCTGGAAGGCGTGGATCTGGTCGTCGATGATCGAGGTGTACTGGTCCAGCGCCTGCTCGGGGGTGATGTCGGTGGGGTTGTCCACCTGCCCCCGGTAGTACTCCAGGCTGCCCACCGACGCGATGACCGAGTACATCCGGTCGCGGATGCGGGTGGGTGCCTCCCGGATCCGGTCGGACTGGCCGACCAGCGTCGCGATGGCCTTGTCGGTACGTTCCCGCTGCGCGTCCAGGGCACTGCGGGAGCTGTCGGGCGAGGCCAGCAGCACGGCCGACAGGCTGCGTTCCTTCTGCAGCGCCAGCGTCGCGTCGGTACCCATGGCCCCGGTCGACCGGCTGAGCCCGGTCTGGTCCCGCAGCCGCAGGCCCTCGGAGAACATCTGGATCGTCGTCACACCCCACATGGCGGCGAGGGTGACGCTGGGAACCAGGGCCAGCAGGATCAGCGAGAGACGTATGGAGCCGAGACGGCGGCGGGCGCCTGTCCGTGGAGACATCGTCGTCCTAGAGCGATCAGCGGTGAGCAGGGTCAGTCGCGGGGGAGTTCGGGCGGTCGCGCGGGGTGTCGGATCGTCGGCAGGGCAGGGGACGGCCGCGCGGGGTGAGCGCGTGTCCTGTACACACAGGGGGTCCGCAGGATGCTATCCGTACAAGTGACCGTACGCACCGTGAGTACCCCAAACCTTGTCATCGCCGTTATAAGGCGATCTCCGTCCGGGCGGCCCGGCGGGCGGTTCAGCGGGTCCCGTTGGCCGCGTACTTGGCCACCGAGGCGACGTTCTGCTTGGTGACGAACGCCGGTCCGGTGAGCACCGGTTCCTCCCCGCCGCCGCTGACGTTGCCGTTGGTCTTGTACAGCCAGAACGCGTCCACGGCGAGGTATCCCTGCAGGTAGGGCTGCTGGTCCACGGCGAACTGCACGTCCCCGCTCTGCACGGACTTGACGATGTCGTTGTTGAGGTCGAAGGTGGCGATCTTCGCCTTGCTGCCGGCCTCCTTCACCGACTTCACGGCCGCGAGGGCGAACTGGGCGCCGTTCATCACGACTTCGTCGATGGTCGGGTCCTGGCGCAGCGCGGCGGCGACGGACTCGATCAGGGCGTCCTCGTCGGTGCCGTCCACGTAGACCAGGTCGGTACGGCCGCCGAAGGTCTTCTTCACCCCGGCGCAGCGGGCCTCCACGGCCACGTTGCCGCGCTCGTGGATGACGCACAGGGCGTGCTTGGCGCGCAGCGAGTCCAGCTTGTCGCCGACGGCCCGGCCCGCGACGCTCTCGTCCTGGCCGAAGTACTGCATCAGGCCGCCCGCCTTCCAGGCGTCGATACCGGAGTTGAGGCCGACCACCGGGATGCCCGCCGCCCTGGCCGCGGCGACCGCGCCCTTCATCGCCTCGGGCTTGGCGAGGGTCACCGCGATGCCGTCGACCTTGTCGGCGACCGCCTCGCGCACCAGCTTGGCCTGTCCGGCGGCGTCGGGGTCGCTCTCGTACGCCAGGTCGATGCCGTCCTTGGCGGCGGCGGCCTCGGCGCCCTTGCGCACCCGCTCCCAGAACGCGTCGTCCGGGGCGCTGTGGGTGATCAGGGCGACCTTGATCCCGGAGCCGCCGGCCTTGCCCGCCGTGGTGGCGTCCGAGTCGGCCCCGTCCGAGCCGGTACATCCGGACGCGAGCAGGGAGACGGCGGCGCAGGCGGCGACGGCGGCGGTGCCGCGCGCGGATCTGCTGGAAAGGGGGCGGGAGGGAGTGTGGGTCATGGGGGAACAGCACCTCGCTGTGCGGCCGACAAGCGGATGGGGGCGTCAAGTCGCTGTGACGGCCGACGGGACGAGGTGCCGACCGTCCGACTTTTGCTGGCCGGAGCCAACCGTGTGTGACGCCCGGTCGTCAAGTGAGTGACCGCATGGCCCGAGTTGTGCGCTTTTGATTTGAGGTAGGGATGAGGGTGCGGGGGCGCCCCGTCGGGCGCCCCCGAAGGGGCGCGGGGAACTGCGCGGCCCGCCCCCACCGGCCCGCGGATGTCGTAGGACGGTCCGCAGGCCGGTTCCGCAGGCCGGCTTCACCCGGGATCAGCCCCGGCTGCACGCCGGATTCGCAGCTGCTCACAGCGGCAGCGTCACCCCTTGCGGGCGATCGCCCCGTACATCGCGATGTCCTCGTCCCGGACGTCCTGCTCGCCCGTGCCGTCCGGATGCCACTTGTGCACCTGGACGATCCCGGGCTCGACCAGTTCGAGACCGTCGAAGAACTCCTCGGCCTCACCGATCGTCCGCAGCCGCATCGGCATGCCGCGCGCCGCGTACTCACGGGCCACCCGCCCGACCTCCTGCGGCGCGAACTCGGCCGTGCCGATGGTCATCGCCAGATAGCTGCCCGCGGGCAGGGAGTCCAGCAGCCGCCGGACGATACCGACCGCGTCGTCCTCGTCCAGCACGAAGTGGACGATCGCGATGACGGTCAGCGCGACCGGCTTGTCCAGGTCCAGGGTCTCCAGGAACTCCGCGGAGCCCAGCACGGCCTCCGGGTGCTGGAAGTCCGCCTCGATGTACGACGTCCGGCCCTCGGGGGTGCTGGCGAGCAGCCCCTGGGACAGAGTGAGGACGATGGGGTCGTTGTCCACGTAGACCACACGGGACTCGGGGGCCACCGACTGGGCGATCTCATGGAGGTTCGGGGAGGTGGGGATGCCCGTCCCGATGTCCAGGAACTGGCGTATCCCCGCGCTCTCGGCGAGCCAGCGCACCGCGCGGTTCATCCAGTCGCGGTTGGCGCGCATGTGCACGGGCATGGCGGGCCACTCCCGCACCATGGCGTCACCCGCCTCCTTGTCGGCGGGGTAGTAGTCCTTGCCGCCGAGGATGTAGTCGTAGATGCGAGCCGAGTGCGCGCTCTCGGTGTCGATCCGGTCGGCAGGCCATCCGTCGTTGTCGGGCAACGCCGATCTCCCATCATGTCGTCGGTTCACGGTGAACGCTCAAGCACCATCAGGAGTTTCGGAACAGCGGTCAGAGCAAGAAGTCGGCGCGGCCGGCCTTCACGCCCGCCAGGAAACTCGTCATCTCACGCGGGGTGAAGACCAGCGCGGGACCGTCGGGGTCGGTGGACTGGCGCAGTGCGACCCGGCCGTCGCCGAGCTTCTTCGCCTCGACACAGGCGCCGCCCGCGTCGTCGCTCCACGGCTTGTACCAGCCGCGGTTGCCGAGTTCGCGGGACGGAATGCCGTTGCGTATGTGGTGGTGCACGTCAGAGCTCCTTGCGGATAGCACCGAGGAGGGCCTCGGTCTTTCTGGCGGGCGCCGACTGGGCGCCCAGCCGGTCCAGGGCCTCGCGGTAGACCACGACGTCGTCGTCCTTGTCCAGGTACACAGCGCCCACCAGGCCGCTGAGATAGACGATGTCGGGCAGCTCGCGCGCCCGGAACCGGAAGAGGTGGAACGCGCCCGCCCGCATGGCCGGGTGCGGACCGTTCGCGAACGGCATGATCTGCAACGTCACGTGGGGCAGCGAGTTGACCTCGATCAGATGGTCGATCTGGGCGCGCATCACCTCGGGGCCGCCGACCGGCCACCGCAGCACCGTCTCGTCCATCACGATCCACACCCGCGGCGGGGACGGCTTGGTGAGCAGTTCCTGGCGCCGCATGCGCAGGGCCACACGGCGGTCCGTCGCGTCCGCCGAGGCGTGCGGGTTCCCGGCGCTCAGCAGGGCGCGCGCGTACTCCTCGGTCTGCAGCAGCCCGTGCACGAACTGGGCCTCGTAGGCGCGGATCTGCAGCGCCGCCTGCTCCAGGCTCAGATACGCGGAGAACCAGTCGGGCAGCACATCGCGGTAGGTGTGCCACCAGCCGCGCTTGTTCGCCTCACGGACCGACTTCAGGAAGGTGTCGATCTCCTGCTGGTCGGTCACGCCGTAGATCTGGAGCAGCTTCTCCGCGTCGGGCAGCCGCAGCCGGGCCACCTTGGCGGCCTCCATCCGGCGGATCGTGGAGTGGCTGACCCCGAGCGCCGCACCGGCCTGCTCGAACGTCAGCCCGGCCCGGGTGCGCAGTTCCTCCAGCTGTCTGCCGAGGATCATGCGCAGGACGGAGGGCGCGCCACCCCAGTCGGTCTCAGCGGTCACGCCTTACCCCCTCACAGCGGGCTTCGAGGTCGCAGTCTGTCACGATCACCCGTTCGACAGAGGAAGCATGCACCTGCTGAATTGCAATTTTCAACTTGCCGGTTGCGAGCTGATGTTGGCAGGTGTCACAGTAGGGCGTACCGTCACGGCCCGGTGAACGACCTGACGGCGCGGTCCAGTTGGGGGAGAACGGATCGCGCGTCGTCACTGTCCGCAACGGGGTGTTCGCACCCCGCGGCGCAGCGGATCCGTGGGGTACCGGCACCGGTCTGACCCCCGGTGCGAAGGCAGACGAAAGGCGAACGGCGATGGCTCCGCCCTCTCTCCCCAAGCCATTGGGCCGACTGCCCGCGGACGAACGCACGGAGAGCGCGGCAGACGGCGCGCTCGGCACGACGAGCGACAGGACACCCGACAGGTCAGGCGTGTTCGGCCTGCCCCCGACCCCCGCCTCGGTCGGCCTGGCCCGCCGGAACGTGACCGAACTGCTCCGCGCGTGGGGCACGGATCCCGAGGCATGTGACAACGCTGTCCTGGTGACCTCCGAGCTGGTCACCAACGCGCTCACGCACACGGCGAGCGAGCGGATCGTGTGCAGACTGCGCTCCGACGGACAGCGGATCCAGTTGGAGGTCGAGGACCAGAACCGCGGTCTGTCGATCCCCGCCCAGCGCACCGCCCGACTCGACGACCAGGGCGGCCGCGGACTCATGCTGGTCGGCATGCTCAGCACCGACTGGGGCACGCGCGACACCGCGCACGGCTCCGGACGCGTCGTCTGGGCCGTCCTGCCGGCGCGTCCGACGACGGTTCCCCCGCCGTCCCCCGTGCCGTCGGACAGACGGGCACACGCCTCCTCCGGGCGTGTGTCCACCCCGCACCTCACCCGGCCCGCCCCCCACTCGGCCGAAGGATCCCTGCCTCATGGAACTGCAGCACGCCCCTGAACCGTGGTCGCGTACGCCCGTGACGTCCCCCTCCCGGCGCCCGATCCGCCTGGTCATACCCGCACGGTTGCGCACCGGTCTGGGGTGTGACGTGGTGGGCACGTCCAGGGAGCACGGCCAGCGCATCCTGGACTGTCTGCCCCGTATCGGCTGTGTCTTCGCCGACGACTCCGACGACGGCTCCGCGGACGGCGGACGCTGGTGGTGGGTGGTCCCCGCCGGATCCCACATCGGCGTCGACTGGCCGCCGTCCGTGACCTACACGGTCGGCGCCCGCCGGGCCGACCCGTCCTGGACCCGGGCCCGCCGCGGCCGCTTCTCCGCGAAACCCCGGCTGATCCACAGCCCCGCGGGCGACTCGCCCTACACCCCGCCGATCCCCCTGTACTTCCTCGCGTGCCGCCTGGCCGGCCGCGTCCCCAGCTGGTCCCTCGCCGCGGGGGCCTGAGCGGCCCGCGGCCGCCCCTCCCGGCGTGAACGCCGGCCGGCCGGGTGGTTCGTCCGCGGGCCGGTGGGGGCTCGTCGCGCAGTTCCCCGCGCCCCTGGAAGTGGGGCTGCGCCCCGACTTCCAGCCCGCCTCCTCCGTGGACATGGATGTACGCGACGCGGCGAACGCCGTACGCGCCGCGCCGTGACGCGATTTGATGTGACGCGACGCTCGGCGACGTGACGGGCGCGGGGGAGGACGGCGGGCGACCGTGCCGGGTGACCAGGTGACGCGGGGCGAGGGCCGGGCCTTCGGGCCCGGGCCGGGTTCCGCGGCGGCCGTGGTCCGGGCCATGGCGTTCGCCCTGGTCGGCGGTGTGCTCGCGGCCGTCGGCCATCACGCGGTCGACGGCGGACAGGTGCCGTGGCGGTTCGTGGCCGCCCTCGCCGTCGCGCAGTTCGTCGCCGTGCGCCCGCTCGCCCGCCGCCGCCCGGGACTGCTCACGGTCGCCGGGTGCACGCTCGCCGCGCAGGGCGCGATGCATCTCGCGCTGGGCACGGTCGCCGGAGGCGGCCACCGGGGTACGGGGCACGCCGGTACGGAGCACCTGGCGCACGCCGGTCATGTGGCGATGGCGGCGGGCGGCGGACATCCCGGTCACCCCTGGCAGCACGCGGCCGGGGCGATGACCGCCGCCCACGTCTGCGCGGCCCTCCTGGTCGCCTGGCTGCTCCACCGGGCCGACGCGGCGGTCGGGGCGGCGCTGGTCACCGGCCGTACGCTGCGCGCGCTCGCGACGGCGGTGCTGTCCCGGCTCCTGCCGACCGGCACGGCCGCCGCGCAGGAGCCGCCGCCCACACTGCCCACCCGCTTCCCCGACCGCCCGGCGGGAACGCGGACGGTCACACTCGAACACACGCTGGTGCGCAGAGGACCTCCGGGACGTACGCCCGTCCCGCGCGTCCCCCTCACCCGGGTCCGGCCTCCGAGGCCCACCCGGTTCCACCAGCAAGGAGTTCCTCTGTGTCCACGTCCATGCCCAAGCCCACGACGTTCACCAAGTCCTCGTCCGTGTCCACGAACCTTCGCCGTGCCGCGCTGACCGGCGCCGCCGCGCTGGCGGCCGTCCTCGCGCTCGCGGGACCCGCCGCCGCGCACGCGGAGGCCGAGGCCGACAAGGCGCAGGCCCTCGCCGAGAACGTCACCCTCACCTTCGTCTCCGAGGCGGAGTCCGCCTCCGCGGGCTTCCGCGAGGTGCGGGTCGTGCTGCCGAAGGGGATCGCACCGGCCGACGTGTCGCTCGGCAAGGCCCCCAAGGGCTGGAGCCTCAAGACGACCGCCGACGGTTACGTGGTCGGCGGTCCGGCGCTCAAGACCGGTGTCGACGCCGAGTACGAGGTGAAGGTCCGGCAGCTCCCGGACGCCGACGAGGTGGCCTTCAAGACCGTGGAGACCTACAGCGACGGTGAGATCTCCCGCTGGATCGAACTGCCCAAGGACGGGGAGGAGGGGGAACAGCCCGCCCCGCTCCTGAAGCTGAAGGCCGCGGCACCGGGCGCGACCCCCATCGCCCCCAGCCCCAGCGCGAGTCCCACTCCCAGCCCGACGCCGTCGGCCGAGGCGACATCGACCGCGACCACGGCCGCCGGGGCCGGGGAGAAGTCCGCGGCCAAGAAGGACGACGACGGTTCGTCCACGGGGCTGCTCGTCGGCGGCGCGATCGCCGCGGTGCTCGTCCTCGGCGGCGGGGCGTGGTGGCTGACCAAGCGCCGCGCCTCCGCCACCGGCGGCTGACCCCCACCCGGCCCGTGGGACGCGCGACGCCCCACGGGCCGGGGCGGGCGTAGGCGCAGTCAGGGGCGCGGCCAGGGACGCTCGTCCAGGTTCTCGATGTCCGTGTTGAACCGCTTGAGATACGCGGCGAAGGCGGCGACCTCCTCCGGCTCCCACCCGGCCATCACCCGCTCCAGCCCCTGGACGCTCTCCCGGCGGTGGGTGTCGAGCCGCCGCTCGCCCTCCGCGGTGATCCGGAACTTGCGCGCGATGCCGCCTTCGGGGTCCGCGATGCGTTCGACGAGGTGGGCGCGGAGCATGGCCGCGGTCTGCCGGTTGAGCGTGGAGGCGTCCAGGCCGAAGGCGTCGCTGAGCTGGCCGATGGACATCGGGCCCTCCATCCGGATGCGGCTGAGCACGATGTACGCGCTGCGTTCGAGGCGACCGCCGGCCCGGGGCGAGTTCAGATAGAGGTGCCGCCCGAGCAGCATCGTCTCGAACTCGATCAGGTGGGTGGGCTTGTCCATGTCGGTCGCCGGTCCTTCCCCGGAGCTGACTCTCGCCCCGGCCATGCGTCCGGTCCCGCGGCCAGGGGCATCAGACATGACATCAAATATGCATCCGACACGTATTGTGCATGATGCATATGCTCTTCGCGGACGAGGTGCGTGCGATGGGCGGGATGGACGAGATGGACCGGGTGTACGGAGCGGGCGGCGCCGTCGGGGAGTACGTGACCGGGGCCGACGTGTCCGTGCCCGCGCGCGGGGCGGGGCAGCACCTCCTGGTCGTGGTCCACGATCCGGCGGTCGCCGATCTGCTGACGACCACCCTGGAGTTGGCCGACTACCGGGTGACCGTCGCGCGTACCGGCGCCCGGGGGATGCTGCGGCTGGCGGAGGGCCGCTTCGACCTGGTCCTGTTCGACGTGACGGTCCCGGATGTCGAGAGCCTGGGGGAGGGTCGCCGGTTCCGCCCGGCCGACCGTCCGCCGGTCCTCTTCCTGGCCCCGTACGAGACGCTGGGGGCCCTGGTGCCCGAACTCGGCCTGGGGCAGGCGGACTACGTCACCCTGCCGTTCCGGATCTCCGAAGTCCTCGCCAGGGTCCATGTGTTACTGCGCGGCCGTGAACCGGTGCGCCAGGGGCCGTGCTACGGCGATCTCGCGCTCGACGACGGCACCTGTCAGGCCTGGCGCGGCCGGCGGGCGCTCGACCTCACCCCGGCCGAGTACCGGCTGCTGCGCCATCTGCTGGTCAACGCGGAACGCGTCCTGTCCAAGGAGCAGATCTGCCTCCATGTCTGGGGGGAGGCACGGGCCGGCAACGCGATCGAGAAGCTCGTCTCGCGCGTCCGCCACAAGGTGGACCAGGAGCAGCCCTCACTGATCCATACGCGCCGGGGCTTCGGCTACCGCCTCGGCCACTGAGTCCTGCCCCTTCCCGTGGCGAGAGGGTGTGATCCGGGTCACGTCAGCTTCCCGTCAGGTCACCGGCCGTGAGCCGTCAGTCCGTTCCGGTTGCATGTGATCACAGAGGTCGCCGTCCCCCCCCCACATCAGAAGGACAGGTATGCCCCCCACCCCCCACGCCTCGTCCGACGCACCCGACCCCGGTGCCGACCCCGGTGCCGACCCCGGTTCCGGCCCGGACGCGCTCGGGTTCGACCCGGACGCCCTCCGTGCGCGATACCGCGCCGAGCGCGAGCGCCGTATCCGTCCCGAGGGAAACGCCCAGTACCGCCGTATCGCGGGCGAGTTCGGCTACTACGCGGACGATCCGTACGTGGAGAGCGCCGAGTTCACCCGGGAGCCGCTGCACGACCGGGTCGAAGCGGTCGTCGTCGGCGGCGGATTCGGCGGTCTGCTGGCCGGCGCGCGGCTGCGCCAGGCGGGCGTCGGGTCGATCCGCGTCATCGAGAAGGCCGGCGACTTCGGAGGCACCTGGTACTGGAACCGCTACCCGGGCATCCACTGCGACATCGAGTCGTACGTCTACATGCCGCTGCTCGAAGAGGTCGGCCACATCCCCGAGTGGAAGTACGCCCCCGGCGAGGAGATCCGGCAGCACGCGCGGGCGATCGCGCGCCACTTCGACCTGTACGACGGAGCCTGCTTCCGCACCCTGGTCACCGAACTGCGCTGGGACGAGGCCGAGTCGGAGTGGGTGGTCTCCACCGACCGCGGCGACCGCGTACGGGCCCGCCATGTGGTGATCTCCAGCGGCACGCTCAGCCAGGCGAAACTCCCCGGCATCACGGGCATCGAGACCTTCACCGGCCACACCTTCCACACCAGCCGCTGGGACTACGCGTACACCGGCGGCGACGCGACGGGGAACCTCGACCGGCTCGCCGACA
Organism: Streptomyces liliiviolaceus; assembly: GCF_018070025.1. Taxonomy (NCBI): domain Bacteria; kingdom Bacillati; phylum Actinomycetota; class Actinomycetes; order Kitasatosporales; family Streptomycetaceae; genus Streptomyces; species Streptomyces liliiviolaceus. Next base: position 7,368,863 of record NZ_JAGPYQ010000001.1, on the reverse strand, counting down.
AGCGGGTGGCCCTGATCGGCACCGGCGCGACCGCCATCCAGGTCGTGCCCCATCTGGGCCGCGACGCACGGCAGTTGTACGTGTTCCAGCGCACGCCGTCCTCCGTGGACGTGCGCGGCCAGCGGCCCACGGACCCCGGGTGGGCGAAGTCGCTCGAACCGGGCTGGCAGCGGCACCGCAGGGACAACTTCCTGCGGACCGTGACCGGTTCACCCGCCGGGGAGGACCTGGTGGCAGACGGCTGGACCAGCAGCGCCCGGCTGCTGCAGAACCTCATCCCGACCGACAACTACGCGGACCTCCCCACGGAGGAACGGGAGCGCCTGGACGAACTGGCCGACTTCCAGAAGATGAACGAGATCCGGGACCGGGTGGACTCCGTCGTCGAGGACCCGTCGACGGCCGAGGCGCTCAAGCCCTGGTACCGGTACATGTGCAAGCGGCCCACGTTCAGCGACCACTACCTGGACACGTTCAACCGGCCCAACGTGACGCTCGTCGACACCGCCGACCACGGGGGTGTCGAGCGCATCACCGAGAACGCCGTCGTGGTCGGCGGTACCGCGTACGAGGTCGACTGCGTCATCTTCGCGACCGGCTTCGAGGTCGGCGTCTCGGGGATCCTCTCGGGCCGCCTCCCCGTGCACGGCAGGGGCGGCGCCCGGCTGCCCGACGACTGGCGGCAGGGGGCCAGGACACTCCACGGCTTCTACAGCAACGGCTTCCCCAACCTCTTCCAGCTCGGCCCGCTGCAGAACGCCAGCGCCGTGAACTACGTCCACATCCTCGACGAACAGGCCACCCACGTCGCCGAGGTGATCGCCGAGGCACGCGAGCGGCGGGCGCGGTACGTGGAGCCGACCGTCGAGGCCGAGACCGCCTGGGTCGCCACGATCCGTGAGAAGGCCGCGGACCTCTACGCCTTCCAGGCCGAGTGCACCCCCGGCTACTACAACAACGAGGGCAGGCCCCGGCAGCGCAGCGAGTCGTACGGCGACGGCCCTGTCGCCTTCCACGAACTGCTCAGGCGGTGGCGCGCGGACGGCGGTATGGACGACGTCCTCGTCGACGGGGAGGGCGGCCGGTGATGCGGCCGGTGACGAGCACGGGCCCCAGCCGCTTCGACGACACGGGCGGCCGGCGGGTGACGAGCCGCCGCTGGCACAGCGACCGGCTCAACCCGCCGAACCGGCTGTGGGGTTCGAACGGCGTCACCTTCGGCCCCGACGGACGGCTGTACGTGGCGCAGTTCCTGGCCGGGCGGATCAGCGCGGTGGACCCCGCCTCCGGTGACGTGGACGTCGTCGTGGAGCAGGACGGCCCGGTCCAGGCACCCGACGACCTCGCCTTCGGGGCGGACGGCTCCATGTACATCGCCGACCTGACACCGGGGCGCGTGTGGCGGCGTACCCCCGACGGCACGTACACCCTCGTGTCGGACGAGGTGCGGGTGCCCAACGGCATCACCTGCGTGGGCGACCGGCTCTTCGTCAACGAGATGCGGATGAACGGCCGCCTGCTGGAACTCTTCCCCGACGGCGGCGACCCGGTGGTCCTGACCGACGGACTGGCCCTGGGCAACGCGATGCAGCTCGGCCCGGACGGCTTCCTCTACTACCCGCACATGATCGGCAACCAGGTCTGGCGGATCCCGCCCGACGGGGGCGTGCCCGAACTGTTCGCCGAGCACGTCGACGACCCGGTCGCGGTCCGCTTCGACAAGGGAGGCGTCCTCGTCGTCCTCTCCCGCGGTCCGGCCGGCATCGTGACCCGTATCGACCTGGCCACCGGGGCGCGTACGGTCGTCGTCAGCGGGGTGGTCGGGCTCGACAACGCGGCCTTCGACGCGGAGAACCGCATGTACGTCTCCAGCTTCGGCAGCGGCGGCGTCACCGAGATGCACGAGGACGGCCGCACCCGGGAGATCGTCCCCCGCGGCCTCAGCGGCCCCTTCGGGGTCACGGTCGACCCGCGGGGCACGGTGTACGCGGCCGACCACTACCGCCTCGCGAGCCCCGGCGACTCCGGTGAGGGCGACTCAAGCGGCGTGCTCACCCATGAACTCCAGACCTTCGTGCACGGCATCACCGCCGACGACGGCCTCCTGCACTTCGCCTCGGAGTACGGCGACATCCGTACGTACGATCCCGTGCGCAGGACCACGCGCGTACGGGTGCGGGGGCTGGACCGGCCCACCGGGATCGCCGTCGCACCGGACGGGGCGCTCGTGGTCGCCGAGACGGGCGCGGGCCGCGTCATCCGCATGGACGAGACCGACGCCGTCACCGTGCTGGCCGAGGGACTACGGCATCCCGTGGACGTCGCCTTCGACGCCGAGGGCCGCTGTCACGTCAGCGACGACCGGCTCGGGGCGGTGCTCCGGATCGACGGCGACGGCGAGGTGGTGACCGTCGCCGAAGGACTGGGCGCGCCGCAGGGACTCGTCGTGCGCGGCGACGAGTTGTTCACGGTGGACACACTGGGCCGGTGCCTGCGGGCCGTCTCGCTCGGCACGGGGGAGAGCCGCGTCGACGCCGAGGACCTCCCCGTCGGCCTGCCGCCGGGCATCACCCGCGCCCAACCCGCGCTGTTCGTCGAGGGCATGCCCGGTTCGCCCCGCCCGTTCGCCGGTCTCGCCGTGGCACCGGACGGCACCCTCCTCCTCTCGGCGAACGGCGAGGGCACCGTGCTGCGGCTGACCGCCGTCGGCGCCGACGGCGAGCGCGGTGCCGACGGCGGGGGCGGTGCGGCGGCCGGGCGGACGCCGTAGCGGACGCCGAGCCCGGGCGGGAACCTGCCGCGGCGCTGTCAGTGGCATCGGCGATACTTCATCTGACCTTTCACCCAGGGGAAGTTCAGGGGGAGTACCGTGCCGCAGTCCCAGCCGTCCGACCCGGCAGCCACACCGTCGTGGCGGCTGCTCCTCGCCTACGTACGCCCGTACCGCTGGACGCTGTTGCTCGGTGCCGTGCTGTCGCTGCTGACCGGGGCCGCCGGGCTCGCGCTGCCGCTGGTCGCCAGGACGCTGATCGACGACCTGGGGCACGACCGGGCGATCACCGGCGCGCTGCTGGCCATGTCGGGGCTCGTCGTCGCCAACGCCATGATCGGCGCGCTGGGTTCGTACGTGCTGCGGTACACCGCCGAGTCCGTCGTGCTCGGGGCGCGGCGGGGGCTCGTCTCGCATCTGCTGCGCCTGCGGATATCCGCCGTCGACAAGAGCGAGCCCGGGGACCTGATGGCCCGGATCACCTCGGACACCACCCTGCTGCGGGAGGTCACCACCGACTCGCTGGTCGGGCTCGGCACGGGCGGGCTCACCCTGCTCGCGACACTGGTGATGATGGGGTTCGTCGACCCGGTCCTGACAGCCGTCACGCTGGGGGTGGTCGTCGGGGCGGGCACGGTGATCGGGGTGATCGTGCCGCGCATCAACAAGGCCAGCCGGCGCGCCCAGGACGCGGTCGGGGCCATGGGCGCCTCGCTGGAGCGGACCCTGGGCGCGCTGCGCACCATCAAGGCGTCCGGCGCCGAGCACCGCGAGGAGCGGATCGTGCACGCGGCTGCCGAGGAGTCCTGGCGGCAGAGCGTGCGGGCCGCCAAGTGGTCGGCGCTGGCGGGGAACACGGCCGGACTCTCCATGCAGATCGCGTTCATCACCGTCCTCGCCGTCGGCGGCGCGCGGGTCGCGACCGGGGCCGTCGACATCGGCACACTCGTCGCCTTCCTGCTGTACGTCTTCTACCTGATGTCGCCGATCCAGCAGGTCGTCGGAGCGGTCGCCCAGTACCAGACAGGATCGGCCGCCCTGGCCCGCATCGAGGAGGCGCGCCGGCTGCCCGCCGAACCGGCCACCGAGCCCGCGCCCCTGCCAGGTCCCGGCGCCGAACCGGCCTCCATAGCCTTCGAGGACGTCCGCTTCCGGTACGCCGAGGACCTGCCCTACGTCCACCACGGCGTGACCTTCGCCGTACCCCCGCGCGGCATGACCGCCTTCGTGGGGCCGTCGGGCGCGGGCAAGACCACCGTGTTCTCGCTCATCGAGCGGTTCTACGACCCCGACCGGGGGACCATCGCGCTGGACGGCCGCGACCTCACCGACTGGGACGTCTCCGGGCTCCGGTCGGCCATCGGCTATGTCGAGCAGGACGCGCCCGTCCTCTCCGGCAGCCTCCGCGACAACCTCCTGCTCGGCAACCCCGACGCCGACGAGGACGAACTGCTGCGCGCGCTCAGGACGACCCGGCTCGACGCGCTCGTCGAGAAGCTGCCGAAGGGGGTGGACACGCTCGTCGGCCACCGCGGCACCAAGCTCTCCGGCGGTGAGCGCCAGCGCGTGGCCATCGCCCGCGCCCTGCTGCGACGGCCCCGGCTGCTGCTCCTCGACGAGGCCACCAGCCAGCTCGACGCCGTCAACGAGGCCGCGCTGCGCGACACGGTCGCCGAGGTCGCCCGGACCACCACGGTCCTGGTCGTCGCCCACCGGCTGTCCACCGTCACCATGGCCGACCGCATCGTCGTCATGGACGCCGGGCGGGTACGGGCCGTGGGCACCCACCGCGAACTCGTCGCGGGCGACCCGCTGTACGCCGAACTCGCCGCCACGCAGTTCCTCGCGGCCGACGACGACGCGCGTGCGCCGGAGAGCGTCTGAGGCGTCACCGGCTCACCGGGGCGCGGGGGCACGGGCACGGGGCGCGGGGGCACGGCGTCGCGCTCATGGAGCCACGGTGAGCACGATCTTGCCCCGGATGTGTCCTCGGGCGGCCCGTTCGTGCGCGGCGCGGGCGTCCGCGAGCGCGTACGTGCTGTCGATCTCGACGCGCACCGTGCCCGCGTCGAGCAGGCGCCCCAGTTCAGCGAGTTGCGCGCCGTCCGAGCGGACCTGGGCGGTCGAGACCGTGACGCCCAGCTTCGCGACCTCCTCGTCGTCGAACTCGCCGAGGAACACCGGGAAGTGGGCGCCGCCGCGCTTGAGCGTGCGCAGGAAACGGCTGCTGCGGGGACCGCCGACGGTGTCGAGGACGAGGTCGGCGTCGTGGACGAGGTCCTCGGGACGACTCGTGGTGTAGTCGATGAACCGGTCGGCGCCCAGCCCGGTCAGGAACGCCTCGTGCGCGCCCGAGGCCACCGCGACGACCTGCGCCCCCTTCCACTTCGCCAGCTGCACCGCGAAGTGCCCCACACCGCCCGCGGCGCCGTTGACGACCACCGTCGTGCCGGGGCCCAGTGCCGTCGGGCGGTGCCGCTCCTCCTGGAAGAGCGACGGATGATCGTGTCCGACGTCGATCAGGAACTGCCATGCCGTCAGCCCGGCCATGGGCGCCCCGGCGGCGTGCACATGGTCGACACCGGCCGGCTTGCGCGCGAGATCCGAGGCGCGGGCGGCCACGTACTCGGCGTACGCGCGGCCGTCGAAGCTCGGGAACCGCAGCAGCCCGAAGACCTCGTCGCCCACGGCGAGGCCGGTCACGTCCGCGGCGACGGCCTCGACGACGCCCGAGACGTCCGTCCCCGGGATCACCGGCAGGCTGATCGTCGAATCCGGCTCGCCGGGCACGCTGGTCAGTCCGCCGCGCAGGTACCAGTCCGGCGGATTGACGCCGACCGCGTGCACCCGGACGAGCACCTCGCCCGGTCCCGGCTCGGGCACCGGCACCTCGTCGTGGCGCAGCACTTCGGGGCCGCCGTGCTCGTGCAGCCGGATCGCCCTCATGGTGCGTGCCGTCGTGTGTGCGGGCATCGTCTTCTCCTCCCCGCGCTGCGGGATAGACTCATCCGGATCAGCGATCCATATAAGTGGACCACTGATCCGAATATATGGACCACTGATCCGGACAGTCAAGGGGGACAGGTGCGCGCCGACGCCAGGAAGAACCGCGACCATGTGCTCGCGGTGGCGGGCGCCGCCATCGCCGAGCAGGGTGTCGACGTGTCGCTGCGCGACATCGCACGCAAGGCGGACGTCGGGCTCGCGACGCTGCTCCGCCACTTCCCGACGCGTGAGGCGCTCCTCGAAGCCCTGCTCCACACGAGCTTCGAGGAACTGACCGCGAAGGCCGACGCCCTCGAAACGTCGGACTCGCCCGAGGACGCCCTCGTGGCGTGGCTGCGCGACTGCGTCGGATGGACCACCGAGTACCGGGGCGTGACCGTGCTGATGGCCGCCGCAATCGAGGACACCGGGTCCGCGCTCCACGCCTCGTGCGTCACCCTGCGCGCGGCGGGTGCGCGGCTCCTCACCCGCGCCCAGGCCGTGGGCGCGGCGCGGAGCGACCTCGACGGCACCGATCTGTTCGCGCTGATCGCGGCGCTCGCCTGGCTCGGCGACCAGCCCGCGCTCGCGTCACGCGCCGGTCACCTCTTCGACGTGGTCGCGGACGCGGTCCTGACGGGTACGGGTGCGGGTGCGGCGCCGGGCGGCGGCGCCACGAAGGGCGGTTCCTAGCGGAAGGCCGGGGTTCCGGAGCGGAAGGTCAGGGTTCCGGGGCGCGGGATCGAGGGTTTTCCCCGTATCGGGAGGCGGAAATGCCGCCTATCGTCGTTCGAACCACGTCCGAACCGTGGGTAACACACGGTGGGTAATGCCGTGGGTAACACCTTGAACGGTCGCCGCGCACGGCCGGTGGACGGCTGACCGGGAACCGGAGCCACCCCCCACAGGGTGGGGCCGAAAGGCCCCGCAGGGGCGGCCGACGCGAGCGGGCGTCGGCCGCCCCTGCCTTTCGTCGTGCGGGCGGATACTTTCGGCGGCGTCTTTTCTCCTGTTGCGGGATGGTGCAACCGGCGTCTCGCGGGACAGGATGCCCGGATGAAGGGTGATCTGTTTTCCAACGAGTACATGGTGCAGCCGGCCGCCACCGCGGGCATGAGCGTGCAGAACGCCAAGTCGATCAGGTACGCCGTCAACGGCGAGATGCTGGCCCGGCAGGGCGCGATGATCGCCTACCGGGGCAGTCTGCAGTTCGAGCGCAAGGGCCAGGGTGTCGGCGGCATGCTCAAGCGTGCGGTCACCGGCGAGGGACTGCCGCTCATGGCGGTGCGCGGGCAGGGCGAGGCGTGGTTCGCGCACGAGGCGCAGAACTGCTTCATCATCGACATCGACCCCGGTGACGTCTTCACCGTCAACGGCCGCAACATCCTGTGCTTCGACGCCTCGTTGAAGTACGAGATCAAGACGGTGAAGGGCGCGGGCATGTCCGGCGGCGGACTGTTCAACAGCGTCTTCACCGGACAGGGCAGGCTCGGACTGGTCTGCGACGGCAACCCGCTGGTCATCCCGGTCTCACCGCAGTGGCCGGTGTACGTCGACACGGACGCGGTGGTCGGCTGGACGGCCAACCTCCAGACCTCGCTGCACCGTTCGCAGTCCATCGGCTCGATGATCCGCGGCGGCTCGGGCGAGGCCGTGCAGTTGATGCTCCAGGGGGAGGGATTCGTCGTCGTGAGGCCGAGCGAGGCCACACCGCAGAAGGCTCAGCAGCACTGACACGGCCGACCCGACAGCCTTCTTCCGCGGGCCGGTGGGGGCCGGCCGCGCAGTTCCCCGCACCCCTGGAGGGCGGGGGACCGCGCCCCAGCCCTCCAGGGCCCGTCCGCCGCTAGGGCTCCAGCCGTCCGTTCGTCCGTCGGCGCCACAGGATCGCGGCGGTGCCGGCGGCGAGCAGGGCGGCGGTGCCCGCGGCGGCGGGCAGGAGCAGGTCGGAACCGGTCGAGGCGAGCGAGCCGTCGCCGGTGGTGCCGAGCGGGCCACCGCCCACCGAGCCACCGGTCGTACCCGCTCCGCCACTCGTGTCACCGCTGTCGACCGTGCCGCCCGCGCTGTTCCCGTCGTCCGCGGGACCGTCGACGGGAACCGTGGTGCCCGAGCCGGACGGGTCGGTCGGTTCGGTCGGGTCGTCGCTCGGGTCCGGGGCGGGGTCCGTGTCGCCGGGTGACGGATCGGGCGACGGCGGCGGGGATTCGGGGTCCGTCGGGGTCGGTGTCGGCGAGGGCGTCGGCGGCTCCGGCGCCTTGAACACGGTGAGCGAGGCGTCCGAGGGGCTCGCGACGAACACCGCGTCGCCGCCCGGCGTCACCGCGACGGACGAACTGCCCAACTGGCCGTTGACGCCCGGCAGTTCGGCGCCCAGATCGAGGTCCTTGAGCGTCGCCGTGTCGTACACCGCGAGCTGCCCGACGCCGTCCCCCTCCTCCGGCGGATTGCCCCAGTCCTGCCACACCGCGAACGCCCGGTCGGAGCGCGGGTCCACGGCGACGTCGGCGATGGTGTCGCCCGGTTTCGCGTCGAAGGACGCGGCCAGTTTCCCGGAGGCGATGTCGTACGCCTCCAGTACGGTGCCGCGCCCCGCCCACAGGACTCCGCGTCCGGTGTCCCACTCCAGGAAGGACACCGCGGCTCCGGAGCCGAGCGCGATCTCCTTGCCGTCCGGCGTGAAATCGGCCGAACCGACCCTGCGCAGCACGCCGTTGGTGTTGTCCGTCACCCAGATCTGCCCGGCCGCGGTGTCCACGGCGAGCGGGCCGCCGGTGGCCGGCAGGGTGAGGGAGCGCTCCACGGTCACCGCCGTCCCGCCGACGGCGACCTCCTCAAGTTTCGTCCCGCGGACGATCACCACCGTCCCGGCTTTCGCGCCGGACCTGGCCTGCGTGATCGACGTACCGGTGAGCCAGCCGCCGCTTCCCGACGCGTCCCCGTCCTTGGCGGCGGCGATCCCGCGCAGTCCGACGAGGTAGTGCACCCCGTCGCCCGGCAGCGGTCCGGCGAGCCGTTTGCCCGGCAGCTGGGCGGGCGCGCCCGTGCTGCCGGGAGAGGTTTTCACCCAGCTCAGCACCGTGTCGGAGGCCGGGTCGACGGCGTAGACACCGGCCAGGCTGCCGTCGGGCGTACCGGCGACGGTGTCGGAGCCGACGTACAGCTTGCCCGACTCGGGGTGCAGCAGCAGGTCGAGCGGTTTGCCGACGGTCGTGAGGCGGGCCGTCCGCTCGTACCCGTCGGCCGCCGGCGGATCGTCGGCGCCCGCGGCGGGCGTGCCGACCGCGACGACGGACAGGACCACGGCCGTGATGCCCGCCAGGGCGCCCGCCGCCCGGGGGCGGAGCACATCGCTCCGCCCCCGGGTTCTGAGGGGCGCGGTCACGAGAAGGTGACCGGGAGGTAGACGTCGTACGAGCGGTTGCTGCTGCCCGTGTGGTCGGCGCGCGTCACGAGGGCGCAGTCGACGTCCGTGCCGCAGACGGTGCCGGCGGCGATGTTCGGGTTCACGTGCACGCTCACGCTGAACGAGCCGCCGGTGCCGTAGGTGGAGCTGTTGGCGACCGTGCCGCCGCCGAGGTTGGACACCCAGTGCGAGGCGCCCGTCGTGCCGGACTGGTCGGCGCCGCCCAGGCAGGGGGTCGGCCGGGAGGTGTACGTCGACGGGTTGCCCGGCTCGACACCCTCGGGGATCACACACAGACCGACGTAGACACCCTGGAGCGTGTTGTAGCCGCTGCCGGAGACGGTGACGTTCTGTCCGGCGGACGACAGGCTGTCGGGGGCCGTCAGCGACAGGTTGTACGTCGTACCGCTCACCGTCACGGACCGCGTCGCGGTGGCGGCCGAGGCGGAGGTGGCGAGCCCGACCGTCAGCGCGGCGGCGGTGGCCCCGACGGCGGCGATACGGGCGGCACGGGAGAACAGGGCGGATCTCATGGGTAGTTGGCCTTTCGGAGGCGAGAACCACTTAGGTAAGGCAAACCTAAGTTGAAGGTCAACGGATCGTCAACCCGCGTCTTCGCGGGTCGCGGCTGTCGGGAACGGCGCAAAGATGTGTAGTGATCATGTCAATCGGCAGGTCATCATGCGCCCATGCCGACGCTCCAAGACCGTTCCCGCGCGGGAAGCACGGGCAAGCTGATCGCCTTCGCGGCCGCCCTGGTGATGACCGTCGCGGCATGCGGCGGCGACTCCGACGACACGGACGCCGGCAGGGACGGGAACGGAAAGGGGCTGGAGCGGTCGAGCGTCACCGTCGCCGCGCTGCCCCTGGCGGACGACGCGCCTCTCTATCTCGCCCGGGACAGAGGGTTGTTCGAGAAGGAGGGCCTGGACGTACGCATCCAGCCCGTCCAGCAGTCCATCCAGGCACTGCCCGCCCTCTCCAAGGGCCAGGTCGACGTGATCGCGAGCGCGAACTACGTCACCTTCCTCCAGGCCCACGAGAAAGGCACGCTGGACCTGCGCATCCTCGCCGAAGGGGCCCGCGTCGCACCGCACATGATGGACGTGCTCGTGCCCGAGGACTCCGACATCCGCAGCGTCGCCGACCTCAAGGGCAAGAAGGTCGCCGTCAACATCCTCAACAACATCCAGTCGCTGACCCTGAACGCGATCCTCGGCCAACAGGGCGCGGGCCGACCCGAGTACCGGCAGATCGCCTTCCCCCAGATGGGAGTCGCCCTGGAGAAGGGCCAGGTCGACGCCGTCCACGCCGTCGAACCCTTCAACAGCGCCATCCAGAAACAGCTCGACGCCCGCGTCCTCGTCGACGGCGGCTCCGCCCCCGTGGAGAACATCCCGATCAGCGGATACATCACGACCGGCGACTACGCCTCCAAGAACCCGAAGACCGCGGCGGCCTTCCAGCGGGCCATCGCCGCGGCGGCGCAGATCGCCACCCAGGACCAGGACGCCGTCCGCGAGGAACTGCCCAAGTACACGAAGGTGACCGCGGACCAGGCCGAGACGATCCGGCTGCCCGCGTACCCGGTGACCTCGGACGCGTCCGAGCTGCGTCGCCTCACCGAACTCATGAAGGAACAGGGCCTGTTGAAGAAGCCGATCGATCCGGGAACGTTGCTGGTCGAGTGAGGCGCCGACAGGAACTGCTGCTCGGCGCACTCGGTGTGCTGCTCGCCCTCGGCCTGTGCGAGGCCGTCGGCAGGGCGGGCCTGGTACGGCGCGACTACCTGCCGCCCGTCTCCGAAGTCCTCGCACGGGCGGTGGAGTTGGCGGGCGACCCGCTCTTCCTGGACGGGATCGGGGCCACCGTGCGCGCCTGGGCCCTCGGCCTGGGCCTCGCGTGCGCGATCGCCGTACCGCTGGGCCTGCTCCTCGGCAGCGTGCCCGTCGTCGACGAGGCGGTGCGCGCCATCGTCGAGTTCCTGCGCCCGCTGCCGTCCGTCGCGCTGATCCCGCTGGTGTCCCTGCTGCTGGGGTCCGGCACGGAGACGAAGGTCGCGCTCATCGCGTACGCCTCCGTCTGGCCGATCCTCTTCAACACCGTCTACGGCCTCGGCGAGACCGATCCGCTGGCCAAGGACACCCTGCGCGCGTTCGGCTTCGGCCGTCTGTCGGTCCTCCTGCGCGTCGAACTCCCCGCCACCGCGCCCTTCATCGCCGCGGGCCTGCGCATCTCCGCGGCCGTCGCCCTCATCCTGGCCGTCGCCACGGAGATCCTCGCGGGGTTCGGGGAGGGGCTCGGCATCTTCATCGCCCAGGCGGGGCTGGCGACGGACGGTACGCGGGACGTACTGGCGGGGGTGGTGTGGGCGGGGGCCCTCGGGCTGGTCATCAACAGTGTGCTGGTGTGGGGGGAGAGACGGCTGTTCCCATGGACACCGGAGCATCGGGGTGAGCGATGAGCATCTTCTCGCCCCCGCCGCCCCTACCCTTCCCGTCACTGCATGGGGGCTGCGTCCCCTCGCCCCCGTCTGCGCAGTTCCCCGCGCCCCCAGGTGCCTGGGGGCGCGGGGAACTGCGCGGCCCGCCCCCACCGGCTCGCAGCCAAAATCCTTCAGCCCGTCCGGCGTTTGAGGACCTGGGGTTCGGGGGCAGCGCCCCCGAGTCGTGGACGGGAACAGGTAGGGGCGGCGGGGGCGAAGAACTCTGCGGGGAGGCCCGATCGTGAGGCGCCTCAAGGCGGCAGCAGCCCGCGGCCCCCTCCTGCGCTGGACCGTACTCGCCGTGGCGGTCGCCGCCTGGCAACTCACCACCCGCACCCACCCCAGCGTCTATTTCCCGCCACCCACCGACATCGCCCGCCACACCCACACCCTGTGGTTCTCGGGCCCACCCACCCACGCCTTCCTCACCCCCGCCGCCACCGAGAACATCCTCCCCAGCCTCACCCGCATGGCCACCGGCTTCGCCCTCGCCGCGATCGCCGGTATCGCCCTCGGCACGGCCCTGGGCCGCTCCCGCCGGGCCCACGCCCTGTGCAACCCGGTCCTGCAGTTCGCCCGGGCCGTCCCACCCCCCGCCCTGGTCCCCGTCTTCGTCGTGCTCCTCGACTTCGGCACCCGGATGCAGGTCGCGTCGATCGTCTTCAGCGCCGTCTGGCCCGTCCTGATCAACACCGCGGACGGCGTCCGCAACACCGACCCCCTGCGCGTCGAAGTGGCCGCGGTACTACGGCTGACCAGGACCGAACGGCTCCGGTTCCTCTTCCTGCCCTCGGCGCTGCCCCGCATCTTCGCCGGTCTGCGCCTGAGCCTCTCCCTCTGCCTCGTCCTCATGGTCTTCTCGGAGCTGCTGCCCGGCACGGCCAACGGCATCGGCTTCACCCTCACCGACGCCCAGTCACGCTCGGACCTGCTCACGGTCTGGGCCGCGCTGGTGCTGCTCGGCGCACTCGGATACGTACTCAACACCGGTCTGCTGGCGGTCGAGAAGCGACTGCTGGGCAGCGGGGACAGGTGACAGGACCGCATGCTGCGTCTCGACTCGCTCGGCCAGGGGTACGGCGATCACCCCGTCCTGCACGACATCACCCTCACCGTGCCCGACGGCCAACTCCTGTGCGTCGTCGGGCCGTCCGGCTGCGGCAAGTCGACGCTGCTGCGGACCGTCGCGGGCCTGCTCCCGGTCCAGGAGGGGACCGTCTCCGTCGACGGGGCGCCCGTCACCGGCGTCCCGGACCGGCTGGCCGTCGTCTTCCAGGACTACGGACGGTCGCTCTACCCCTGGCTGTCGGTCCGCGAGAACGTCGCGCTTCCCCTGCGGCGGCGGGGACTCGGCCGTGCGGAGCGGCGGGAGGAGGCCGAGCGGATGCTGGAACGGGTGGGGCTTCTCGGGGCGGGGCGGCGGTATCCCTGGCAGTTGTCCGGCGGTATGCAGCAGCGGGTCGCGATCGCGCGGGCGCTGGTCTGCCGGCCGTCCCTGCTGCTCATGGACGAGCCCTTCGGCTCCCTCGACGCGCAGACCCGCGAGGATCTGGAGGATCTGCTGCTGGAGGTCCACCGGTCGGAGGGGGCGACGATCGTGTTCGTCACGCATGACATCGACGAGAGTGTGTACGTAGGGGACCGGGTGGTGGTCCTGTCCGCGGGGCCCGGGTCCCGGGTGGTCCTCGACCTGCCGGTCCCGCTCCCGGGCAAGCGGTACCAGATCGCTACGCGCGGCTTGCCGGAGTTCGTGGCACTACGCGCAGAGATAGGCCGAGCGGTCCGCGCCTGAACCGCCCCTTTTCCTCGCCCCCGCCGCCCCTACCCGTTCCCGTCACTGGATGGGGGCTGCGTCCCCTCGCCCCCCGTATCGCGCTGCGCGCTCGTCCTCAAACGCCGGACGGGCTGAAAATCCAGCCCGTCCGGCGTTTGAGGACCGGGGGTTCGGGGGCAGCGCCCCCGAGACAGGGACGGGAACGGGTAGGGGCGGCGGGGGCGAGAAAACGCCCCACCCCATACCCGGCAGAGCCCCCTTCACTCATCCGTTCACGCGATGGTGCGATCATCCACCCCCGCCCGGATGCCCCACGGCAACCCCGGGTAGGCCCGGCCCATGACGCAGCCGTTCGAACTCCCCCACTTCTACACGCCGTACCCCGCACGGCTGAACCCGCACGTCGAAGAGGCCCGCACCCACACCACCTACTGGGCCCGCGGCATGGGCATGCTGGAGGGCTCCGGCATCTGGGAGCAGGCCGACCTCGACGCCCACGACTACGGACTGCTGTGCGCGTACACGCATCCCGAGTGCGACGGCCCCGCCCTCTCCCTCATCACCGACTGGTACGTGTGGGTCTTCTTCTTCGACGACCACTTCCTGGAGACCTTCAAGCGCAGCCAGGACCGCGCGGGCGGCAAGGCCTACCTGGACCGCCTGCCGCTCTTCATGCCGCTCGACCTCGCGACCGCCGTGCCAGAGCCGCAGAACCCGGTCGAGGCGGGCCTCGCCGACCTGTGGGCGCGTACGGTCCCCTCGATGTCCCAGGGCTGGCGCAGGCGCTTCGCCGAGTCGACCGAGCATCTGCTCAACGAGTCGATGTGGGAGCTGTCCAACATCAACGAAGGGCGGATCGCGAACCCCGTCGAGTACATCGAGATGCGCCGCAAGGTGGGCGGCGCCCCCTGGTCGGCGGGGCTCGTGGAGTACGCGACCGCGGAGGTCCCCGACCAGGTGGCCCGCTCCCGGCCGATGCGCGTACTGATGGAGACCTTCTCCGACGCGGTCCACCTGCGCAACGACCTCTTCTCGTACCAGCGTGAGGTCGAGGAGGAGGGCGAGCTGAGCAACGGAGTGCTCGTCCTGGAGACGTTCTTCGGGTGTACGACGCAGCAGGCCGCCGACACCGTCAACGACGTCCTCTCCTCACGCCTCTACCAGTTCGACCACACGGCGCTCACCGAAGTGCCCGCGCTGGCCCTGGAGAAGGGCCTCACACCGGAAGAGGTCCGGGCGGTCGCCGCGTACACAAGGGGGCTGCAGGACTGGCAGGCGGGCGGCCACGAGTGGCACCTGCGATCCAGCCGGTACATGAACGAGGGGGCGCTCAAGTCCTCGCCGCTGGACGGCCTCACCGGTCCCGGCACCTCCGCCGCCGACGTCGGGGCGCTGCTCGCCGCGGCGGGCGCCGACCGGCTGCGCGCGTACACGCACGTGCCGTACCAGAAGGTGGGCCCCTCGCTGCTCCCCGACTTCTCCATGCCGTTCGAGGTCCGGCTCAACGCCGACCTGGAGGGGGCGCGGCGGCGCATCACCCCGTGGGCGCACGGCATGGGCATCCTCCAGGAGGGCATCTGGGACGAGGACAAGCTCGCCGCCTACGACCTGCCGCTGTGCTCGGCGGGACTCGATCCCGACGGCACCCCCGAGGCGCTGGACCTCAGCGTGCAGTGGCTCGTGTGGGGGACGTACGCCGACGACTACTACCCGATGGTGTTCGGGAACCGCAGGGACCTGGCCGCCGCGAAACTGTGCACGGCGCGGCTGTCCGCCTGCATGCCCCTCGGCGGCGAGGAGATCCCGCCCCCGGCCAACGCCATGGAGCGCGCGCTCGCCGATCTCTGGCTGCGGACGACGGCCACGATGACGCCGGACGCGCGCCGCACGATGCGGGCCTCGGTCGAGGTCATGACGGAGAGCTGGGTGTGGGAGCTGACCAACCAGCTGCAGAATCGCATCCCCGACCCCGTCGACTACCTGGAGATGCGCCGCGCGACCTTCGGCTCCGACCTCACCATGAGCCTGTGCCGGCTGGGCCACGGCCCCGCGGTACCGCCGGAGGTCTACCGCAGCGGACCCGTCCGGGCACTGGAGAACGCGGCGATCGACTACGGGATGCTCGTCAACGACGTCTTCTCGTACCAGAAGGAGATCGAGTACGAGGGCGAGGTGCACAATCTCATCCTGGTCGTGCAGAACTTCTTCGGCTGCGACTACCCGAAGGCGCTCGGCATCGTCCACGACCTGATGACCCAGCGCATGCGGCAGTTCGAGCATGTCGCCGCCCACGAACTCCCCGTCCTGTACGAGGACCTCGGCCTCTCGGACGAGGTCCGCGGGATCATGGAGGGCTATGTCGTGGAGCTGCAGAACTGGATGGCCGGCATCCTGAAGTGGCACTACGACTGCGGGCGTTACGGAGCCGCCGACCTGGCCCGCCGGGCCCACGGCTTCGTACCGGGGCAGCTTCCGGAGCTGCCGTTCGGCAGTGTCTGGCGGACCGCCGCCGCCACCGCCCTCTGATCCCGGGGAGGTCGGGCGCGGGCGCTGTCACCCGTTCGGGGATCGTCGCGGGCAGGTGCGGAGGGTAGGGCTCCGGCCGGAGGCGATCCATGGAACAGACAGTGCTGCGTCCCAAGCCGATGCCAGGTCGGGAACCGGGCGACGGCGACCGCTCGTCCGGTCCGGGCAGCCGTCCGCGCGGCGCACGGCGGCGCGGGCGACGGCTCACGACCCTGTTGTTCAGCCTGTTCGTCGGGACGGTCCTCGTGCTGTCGGGGGTCGGGCTCGGCACCGTGGGCGCCACGGTGATCGGTATGAGCAGGCTCGCCGAGCTCCAGGGGCGGGCGGGCGCCGAGGAGGCGTCCGCCGCGTCCGCGGGGCCCGGCGGGAGCGAGTCCGGTCCGGGCGGCGGGAGTTCGGCCGCGCTCGCCAGGTCGTCCGAGCGCCCGGGACCCTCGCCCGCCGGCCGGGCCGGGGAGCGGTCGACGCTCGGCGTGGAGGCCGTCGACGCGTCCGGCGGCCCGGGCGCGCTCCTGGTCGGCGTGCACGCCCCCGGGCCCGGCCACACCGCGGGTCTCGTACCAGGTGACGTCCTGCTGGTCCTCGGCACGACCCGCGTCGACTCCGCCGCCGACCTCGCACGGGCCGTCGCCGCCGCGCGCCCCGGGGAGAAGGTCCGACTCACGCTGCGGCACGCGAGCGGCGGCTACCGGCAGCTGTCGGTGACCCCGGGCGTCGTCACCTGACGGGCGCCACCCGCCCCGCCGTCGCACGGCCACCCCGAGCACGGTTGTGCCGCCTCCCCTGAATGGCCTCACCGCCAACGGGAAATGCGTTGCCGCGCCTGCCGCCCGGCGCCACGATGGGCCCATGTTCAGCACCCTTCTCGCCTTCCTGGGCGCCTGCACCCTGATAGCCGCCTCACCCGGACCGAGCACCGTGCTGATCATCAGGCAGTCGCTGCGGAGCAGGCGCTCCGGTCTCCTGACGGTGCTCGGCAACGAGACCGGCGTCTTCGTGTGGGGTGTCGTCGCCGCGTTCGGCCTGACCGCGCTGCTCACCGCCTCCGAAGTGGCGTACGACGTGATGCGCGTCGTCGGAGCCGTCGTGCTCGTCGTCTTCGGTGTACAGACGCTGTGGCGGGCGCGGCACGCCCAGGGCGGGATGGACGACGGCGGGGCGCAGGAGGAGGCGGGGAGCGGCCGGGCCTCCTACCGGGCCGGACTGCTGATCAACCTCGCCAACCCCAAGGCGGCGATCTTCGCGATGTCCTTCCTCCCGCAGTTCGTACCGAAGGGCGCCCCGCACCTGCCCGCCATGCTGGGGCTCGCCGCTCTCTGGGCGGTCTACGAGGTCGGCTACTACAGCGTCTACGTGTGGTGCGTGGGACGGATGAGGACCCTGCTGTCCCGGGCCGGGGTGCGGCGCAGGCTGGAGCAGGTCTCCGGCGGGGTGCTGCTGCTCCTCGGCGCCAGGCTGGCCCTGGACAGCTGATGCCGTCGAAAGAGTCGAAAGAAGCGCCCCCGACCGGCTCGCGTCACCCCCGCTGTCCGGGCAGGATGCTGCCCGTGGCCCCTTTCCACCCGCGGCTCACCCCGCGACCCGACCCAGGGATCGACCCACGGAGGACCGGATGACCGGCACGCCCGAGCCCTTCACCGCCGACGACCACCGGGCCCGGATGCAGCGTGCCGCACGGGCCGCCGAGGAGGCGGGGCTCGCCGGGGTGCTCGTCGCGCCCGGACCCGACCTCGTCTGGCTCACCGGCTACGCGCCGCCCGCGGCCACCGAGCGGCTCACCCTGCTGGTACTGGCCGCGGGGCAGGACCCCGTGCTCGTCGTGCCCACGCTGGAGGCCCCGGACGCCGAGAAGGCCGTGGGCGCGCCCGCGCTGAGGCTGCGCGACTGGACCGACGGCAAGGACCCGTACAGCGCCACGGCCCCGCTGCTGGACGCCTCGGGCCGCTACGGCGTCAGCGACAACGCCTGGGCGCTGCACCTGCTGGGCCTCCAGAAGGAACTGCCCGGCACGTCGTACGTCTCCCTCAGCGAGGGACTGCCGATGCTCCGGGCCGTCAAGGACAGCGCCGAACTGGAGCGGCTGGCGGCCGCGGGCGCCGCCGCCGACGCCACGTACGAGGAGATCCTGAAGGTCGCCTTCGCGGGGCGCCGCGAGTCGGACGTCGCGGGCGACCTCGCCGATCTGCTGCGGCACTTCGGGCACGAGCAGGTGGACTTCACGGTCGTCGGGTCGGGGCCGAACGGCGCCAGCCCGCACCACGAGGCCGGCTCCCGTGTCATCGAGCACGGCGACACGGTCGTCCTCGACTTCGGCGGACTGAAGCACGGCTACGGCTCCGACACCTCCCGCACGGTGCACGTCGGCGAGCCGGACGCCGAGGAGCAGCGGGTCCACGACATCGTCCGCGCCGCCCAGCAGGCCGCGTGCGAGGCCGTGCGGCCCGGGATCGCCTGCCAGGACGTCGACCGGGTCGCCCGCGCCCACATCACCGAGGCCGGGTACGGCGACCGCTTCATCCATCGCACCGGGCACGGCATCGGCGTCACCACCCATGAACCGCCGTACATGATCGAGGGCGAGGAACAGCCCCTCGTGCCCGGCATGTGCTTCTCCGTGGAGCCCGGCATCTATCTGCCGGGCCGCTTCGGGGTACGCATCGAGGACATCGTGACGGTCACCGAGGACGGCGGACGCCGCCTCAACGAAACCCCGCGGGAGATGGCCGTCGTGAACTGACCACACCCGGCGGGCGCCGGACAGCGGCTCCCGCACCCCGGACTCCCCGACGGCGGACGGCGCGACCATGACCCAGGCAGCGACACCCACCGCGGACACCGTGCGACGCGTCGTCCGCTCCCTGCTCCAGGACTCCCCGCTCCACGACTCCCCGCTCCAGGACCCTCCGCTCCAAGACGGCGGCGGGCTCCGGATCGCGCCCGTCGCCGAGGGCGGTGAGCACTCCACCTGGTTCGTGGGCGCATGGCATGTGCTGCGGCTCGCCCCGGACCGCGAGGCGTCCCGGCGCCAGCGGCGCGAACTGCGCCTGCGCGAGCTGGTACGCCCCCACATCGGCGTCGCCGTCCCGGTGAGCGTCGCCCACGGCGAATGGGCGAGCGGGCTGACGTACACGCTCGACACGCTGATCCCGGGCGGGTCCGGCGAGCAGCGGGACGTCTCCGCGGTGGGGGAGGCGGATCTGGCGGGGCTGCTCAGCGGACTGCGCGAGGTGCCGGGGCCCCAGGCCGAGTCGCTCGGTGTGCCCCGCGCGACGCCGCGGTCCCTCGAAACGCTGCGGGCCGCGGCGGAGCGGGCCGCCGAACGGCTCGCCGCCGCGGACGAGTTCGACCCCGCCCGGCTGAAGCAGCTCACCGCGGGCGGTGTCGTGCAGCTCGCCGCGCAGCCGGGTGCGGCCTTCCTCGTCCACCACGACCTCAAGGGCGAGCACCTCGTGGTCAGCGGTGACGGGCGGGTCCGCGGTGTCCTGGACTGGACCGACGCGGCGGTCGGCGATCCCACGGAGGACATCGCGGGGCTCGCGGTGGCCGTGGGGGCGCCTGCGGCCGTCCGGGCGGCGACCCTGGCCGGGTACGGGGCCCGGCCGTGTCTGCGCGGGCTGTGGCTCGCGCGCTGCGACACGCTGACGCGGCTCGCGGACCGGCTCGGTGGCCGCTCCGGCAGCCCCCTCCCGCTGCTGCGCGCGCAGCTCGCCCACGCGTGGGAGGCGATCCTGCTGGAACGCCTCACGGAGGACACGTGGTGATCCGTCTGCGGCCCCGGTGGGGGCGGGCCGCGCAGTTCCCCGCGCCCCTAAAAGATTGCGCAGTTCCCCGCGCCCCTAGGAGGGGCTGCGCCCCATCAGGGGCGCGGGGAACTGCGCGAACGGCCCCCACCGGACCCGCACCCGAGATCACCCCTGCAGCAGCACCACGCACGACTCCCCAGGCACCCCCAACAGCCCGTCCCCGCCGGGGACATCCACCGGCTCCCACGCGGCCAGCACCCGCGCGGCCCGCGTCCCCAGCGGAATCCGCACCCGCTCCGCGCCGAGGTTCACGACCACCCGGACGTCTCCCCGCCGGAAGGCGAGCCACCGCGCACCCTCGTCGAACGCGACCTTGACGTCCGCGAGATCGGGGTCGGTGAGGTCGGCCTGGGCGTGCCGCAGAGCGATCAGCTCCCGGTACCAGGCGAGCACCCGCGCGTGCACCCCCTTCTCCGGCTCGGACCAGTCCAGACAGGACCGCTCGCGCGTGGCGGGGTCCTGCGGGTCCGGGATGTCCTCCTCGGCCCACCCGTGGGACCCGAACTCCCGCCGCCTGCCCCGCCGCACGGCCTCCGCCAGCTCGGGGTCCGTGTGGTCCGTGAAGAACTGCCAGGGCGTGCCCGCGGCCCACTCCTCGCCCATGAACAGCATCGGCGTGAACGGCCCGGTGAGCGTCAGCGCCGCCGCGCAGGCCAGCAGGCCGGGGGAGAGGGAGGCCGCGAGCCGGTCCCCCAGGGCACGGTTGCCGATCTGGTCGTGGGTCTGCGAGTAGCCGAGCAGCCGGTGCCCCGCGACCCGCGTGCGGTCGAGCGGCCGTCCGTGCCGCCGGCCCCGGAAGCTGGAGTACGTGCCGTCGTGGAAGTAGCCCGCCGTCAGCGTCTTCGCCACCGCCGCGAGCGGGGCCCGGCCGAAGTCCGCGTAATAGCCCTGCTTCTCACCGGTCAGCGCGGTGTGCAGCGCGTGGTGGAAGTCGTCGTTCCACTGCGCGTGCAGTCCGAGCCCGTTCTCCTTGCGGGGGGTGATCAGTCGCGGGTCGCCCAGGTCGGACTCGGCGATGAGGAACAGCGGCCGGCCCAACTCCCCGGAGAGCCCGTCCACGGCCGCCGACAGTTCCTCCAGGAAGTGGCACGCGCGCGTGTCGTACAGCGCGTGCACCGCGTCCAGGCGCAGCCCGTCGATCCGGTAGTCTCGCAGCCAGGAGAGCGCGCTGCCCAGCAGGAACGCGCGCACCTCGTCCGAGCCGGGCGCGTCCAGGTTCACGGCCGAACCCCACGGGGTGTGGTGGGTGTCCGTGAAGTACGGCCCGAAGGCGGGCAGATAGTTGCCGGAAGGCCCCAGGTGGTTGTGCACGACGTCCAGGACGACACCGAGCCCCAGCTCGTGCGCCCGGTCGACGAAACGCTTCAGCGCCTCGGGGCCGCCGTACGGTTCGTGCACGGCCCACAGCGACACCCCCTCGTACCCCCACCCGTGCTGCCCCGGGAACGGGCACAGCGGCATCAACTCGACGTACGTGACCCCCAGTTCCACCAGATGCCCGAGCCGCTCGGCCGCCGCGTCCAGCGTGCCCTCACGGGTGTACGTGCCCACGTGCAGCTCGTACAGCACGGCGCCCGGCAGCCCGCGCCCCGCCCACTCCGCGCGCCACGCGTACCGCTCCTGGTCGACGACCGCGCTCAGGCCGTCCGGTCCGTCCGGCTGCCGGTACGAACGCGGATCCGGCAGCACCGGACCGTCGTCCACCGCGAACCCGTACCGCGTGCCGTCCCGCGCCTCGGCCTCGCCCGTCCACCACCCCGGGCGCTGCGGATCGGGCTCCAACGCGCGCGTGGTGTCCGCGCAGTGGAGCGTCATGCGATCGGCCTGTGGTGCCCACACCTCGAACTGCACGGACGGTTCTCCCTCGTCTGCTCACCGTGACCTCGCCGGTCCCATGGTGCGTCAAACGAGATCAATTCACCTTCGGATCCGCTCGATCGGACGACGATCCTCCTGATCCCGCGACGGAAAACGGCCGTACCCGCGGTGCGCACTCCTCCGAAGAGCTGTGTTTTCTGGACACTCCGGCCGCGCTGCCAGACAATCGGCAGCGTGACGTCGTCCTCGGAGTTCCACACCTATCCCGCTCCCGCGCGGCTGTCGGACGCCGAGCGGGACAGGACGCTCAAGGCGCTCCGGGAGGGTGCCGCCCTGGGGAGGCTCTCGCACGACACGTTCCTTGTGCGGATGGAACTCGCGTTCGCCGCCCGCACCTCGGACGAACTCGCCGCGCTCACCGCCGATCTGCGTACCGAGAGCCGCTGGTCGCGGCTGCTGTTCGGCACGGTCGAGGCGGTCTCCGGGTTCTCCGTGCGACTGCGCAGGGCCTGGCAGGCCGAGCGGCTCCCCAAGTTGCTGCTGCCCCGGCCGGAGAGCCGGTACCCGCTGCGGATAGGCCGTGACCCGGCGAGCGGTCTGCGGCTCAGCCACGAGACGGTGTCGCGCGTGCACGCCGAACTCACCCGGCAGGGCGGCCTGTGGGTGCTGCGCGACCTCGGCTCGACCAACGGCACGGCCGTGAACGGGCGACGGGTGATCGGCGCCGCCGTCGTCCAGGTCGGCGACCAGGTCAGCTTCGGCCGGATGGTCTTCCGGCTCGCGGCCGACTAGGCCCGAGCGGCTCGCGGCGGACCAGGGCCGAGCCCGGGCCCAAGTCCGGCCCCAAGCTCGCGCTCAAGCCCGGGCCCCGGGCCCGGCGGGCGGAACCGCCGCCTCCGCCGACGCCGGCCGAAGAAGCCCGGCAGGCGTGCATATTTCTATCGTGCACCGGTGTTGACGTACCCCCGCCGCCGTGACTCACTGTGCGTACACCATGCACACCAAGTGAACCGGTGGTAACTCGTTGCGGAGGTAAGACCCTGCCGCCACTCCTCCGCTACCCCTCCGTCGACGAACTGGGCGTCCGGGCGGCCGCGCTCGTCGACCGCCGCCCACGGGACGCCCGGCTGCGCCAGGTGGGCACCTCCCGGGCCGGACTTCCGCTGCGGCTGCTGTCCGTCGGACACGGCAGCCGCCACGTCCTCGTCGTCGCCGGCCCCCACGCCAACGAACCGGTGGGCGGCGCCACCGTCCTGCGCCTGGCCGAACGGGCCCTGGCCGACCCCCGGCTGTGCGACGGCGCCGACGTGACCTGGAACCTCCTGCTGTGCCTGGACCCCGACGGCTCCCGCCGCAACGAACGCTGGCTGGCGGGCCCGTACACCCTCGGCCACCACTTCCGGAACTTCTTCCGCCCCGGCTTCATGGAACAGCCGGAATGGCTGCCCGACGGCGCCGCGGGGGCCGCGCTGCCGGAGACCCGCGCCCTGCTCGCCCTCCAGGACGAGCTGCGGCCCTTCTTCCAGTGCTCCCTGCACGGCGTCGACGTGGGCGGCGGCTTCGTCGAGCTGACCCGCGACCTGCCCGGCCTGGCACCCCGGCTCGCGCACATCGCGACGCGCCTGGACATCCCGCTCGAACTCGCCCCGTACGACACGCTGTACTGGCCCGTCCTGGGGCCGGCGGTCTACCGCATCCCGCCCCCGACGCGCGGCGACCTCGCCGCGGCCATCACGGAGGCGGCCGTCGAGTCCACCTGGTTCCACCCGCACCCGTACGGGACGGTGACCGCGGTCGTCGAGGCGCCCATGTGGGGCGTGGCGGCCGTGCAGGACCCCTCCGCGCCCGCCGACAGCGAGAGCGCGCTCCGGGACGTCGCCCGGACCCTGCGCCACGACACGGCCCTGCTCCAGGAACTGCTGGCCCGGATCCGCCCCCACCTGAACACGGTGGGAGGCGGGCCCGGGGACGTCGACCGGCTCCTCGCGCCCGTCGACGACTACGTACTGGTCTGCCCCGGCCTCGCCGACTCCTGGGACCCCGACACCGGCCCGGGTACGGACGCCGCCGGCGCCGTCCGCCCGCTGCCGCCGCTCACCACGTCCGGGCTGACCGCGCTGCGCATCTCCGCCCGCCGGATAGCGCTGCGCACGGCGGGCCTGCTGCACCAGCTGGCGACCACCGCCGGAGCGGACCCGTACGGCGCGGCGGACGACCTCGACCGGCTCATCGACGACTGGTGCGCGGACTACCACGACGGCCACGGGGCGCGCTGGATCCCGGTCGCGCGGCAGGCCGAGTACCAGGCGCGGGTGGTGCTCGCCGCGTTCGACCTGGCCCGCCACCGGGGTCCCGGGTCGCGTCCGGCCGGCCGGCCCACGACGCGGGCCGAGGTGCCGTTCGAGTGAGTCGGGGTGGGCCCGCGGGCCCCGCGTGCCGATGCACAGGCAATGACGAACAACCAGAAAGCGACCACGGCGGTACGGGCCTTCCTGCTGGCCGCCTGCGCACTCCTCGCCGCGGGGCCGGTGCAGGCCCGGGCGGCGGCGCTCCCGGAGGCACCCGCGGGCGACTGGCTCTATGTGACGGTCGCCCGCGGCGAGTCCCGCTCCGGCGACCTCCGCGGCACGCTGCTGCTCTGCGATCCGCCCCGGGGGCACGAGCAGGCCGTGCGCGCCTGCGAGGAACTGCGGGCCGCGCACGGCGACGTCGGCCGCATCCCGCTCAAGGACACCTTCTGCCCGATGGTCTACGCGCCGGTGTCCGTCTCCGCGCGCGGCGAGTGGGGCGGCCACGCGATCACGTACAAGGAGACGTTCGCCAACTCCTGTGTGATGACGGCGCGGACGGGAGCGGTGTTCGCCCTGCCGCACTGACCGCACCGACCGCACTGACCGTACCGGCATCGCGGCCGGGGAGGGGGAGCCTCAGGGCGCTCCGTCGCGGGCGTGGCGTGCCGCGGCCACCACCGTGCGGCTCTGGTGCTCGACCTGCTGCTCCAGCGGCACCCAGCGCGCCCGGAAGCGCCGGGCGAAGGCCTCGCTCCAGGACCCGACGAGGTGTTCCAGGGCGGGCGCGGCACGGTCGTCGGCCTCCCGCAGGACCCGCAGGAGCATCGCCGCGGCCCGCAGCGGGAGCCGTCGGCCGAACGCGTCCACGCTGCCCACGTGCGCCATCGTGGTGTCCGCGGGCGGTGGCCGGACCCAGTCGACGGCCAGTCCGGGAACCAGCTCCAGCGCCCACCGGGCGGCCCGCAGCAGCGGCCCGGCGGGGCCCGGCAGACGCGGCAGCGCGTCGGTGAGGACGCTCTCGACCTGGTGGGCGTCCTGGCGCAGGCGGCGTGCCAGGCGGCTCATCGCCGCCGCGGGCGCGGGATGCGGAGTGGGGTCGTCCACCAGGTCGCTCGCCCACATGGGGACCTCGACGACCGCGGTCAGACCGCCGTACAGATGGGCCCGGTACCAGGTGCTCTCCCGGGCGTCGTCCGGCATGCTCAGATACGCCGGATCCGTGCCCGGCGCGGGCATCACATGCACCCCGGGTCCGGAGGCGGGCCAGCCCGCGGCGTCCGAGGCGCCCGTCTCGACCGGGATGTTCAACTCCGCAGCCGACTTGCCGAACGGCTCGGCCAGGCCCGGGATGTCCCGGGTGAGCTGCACCCAGCTGCCGCCGAGGTCGGTGCCGTGGAGCGTCACCTGGAGGTAGGGGCGCAGCTCGTCGATGACCCCGATGAGGGCCAGGGTCTCGGGCGGCAGCCGGTCGGGCGGCAGCACCGAGGGCGACCACTCGGGCTGCTCGGGCCCGGCGGGGCGGAAGAAACCGAGGTGGTAGTCGAGCAGGGTGCGCGGCGCGGGGGTCACATGGAGGCCGGCGCCGTCGGGGTCCGCGCAGAGCAGGAAGTGCCAGGAGGTGTCGTCCCGCAGCCGCCGCTCCCGCACGACCCGTTCGGCCAGTGCCAGCACGGTGGCACCGCCGACGGGCTCGTTCGCGTGGGCGCCCGCGACGATCAGCACCGCGCGCTCGGCGTGACCCACGGACAGCAGACACAGCGGCCGTCCGGCCCGCGAGGAGCCGACCCGCCGGAGCGTGCACAGGCCCGGCCGTCGGGCCGCCAGCGCCCGGGCGGAGCGTTCGAGTTCGGTCACACTGGGGTAGCGCAGCTCCGGCAGGAGACTCACCCCCGACTTGGTCCGCCCTGCGTCGCAATCCGCAGTACTCCACGTACTGGATGAACTGTCAAGTACGTGGAGGGGCGCCTCCGGGGAGCGCCCAGCAGCACATACGGGTGCCCGGGGTGCCGATGCCCCTGCGGACGGCGGACGCGGGCGGTGCGGGTGCCCCGGCGCCGCCCGTCAGCCGGTGTGCACCGGATCGTCCCCCACCCGTTCCAGCAGCACCACGGGCGACCGTCCGAAAAGCGCCTCCACGCGCGCGTGCCCCGTGAACTCCCTGCCGGGCGCGAGCAGATCGGTCCAGCGCCCGGCGGGCAGCGGCAGTTCGGTGTCGCGCCAGCCGCCCTCCTCCTCCAGACGCAGCGACAGCCGGGTGACGGCCGTGACCACCTCCGAGGAGCGCGCGAAGGCCAGACAGTGCGCGGCCCCCGGGCCCCGGGCGGGCAGCGGCTCGTACGCGGCTGACTCGCCGAACACCGCGGGGCGCCGCAGCCGCAGCCGCAGGGCGGCCGTCGTGAGCGCCGCCTTCTCCGCGGAGAGAGCGGACAGACCGCCCACGCCCTCCGGGTCACCCGGCGGGAAGTGCGCGGGCCGCCGGTTGTCCGGGTCCACCAGGGCCCGGTACTCGACCTCCGTGCCCTGGTACAGGTCCGGCACCCCCGGCATCGTCAGCTGGACCAGGGCGGCCCCGAGGACGTTCGCCCGCACGTACGGCTCCAGCGACTCCCTGAACTCGGCGACGATCTGCCCGGCCGCCCCGCACGGGCCCGCCTTCAGGAAGTCCGCCACGGCCTCCTCGTACGCGGGGTCCTGCTCGGTCCACGCCGTGCCGAGGCCCGCCTCCCTGATGTGCTTCAGCAGAGCCCCCCGCAGCCGTTCGCCGTCCGCGGGGCCGAGCCCGACGGCGGTCTGCCAGGCGGCCCAGGCCACCTGCGGATCCGGCGCGGCCACACCCTCGGCGGCCGTCCGCCCGGTCACCTCGGCGAGCAAGTCGGCCCAGCGCGAGGGGGCCTGCGTGAGCACGGAGATCGCGGCCCGCACGTCGGAGCTGCGCTTCGTGTCGTGCGTGGACAGCGCGGTGCCGGTCGCGGGCCAGTCGCGCTGCACGCGCGCGCAGTACGCGTGGAAGTCCTCCGGGGACACCGCGGGCGCCCCCGGCTCGCCGCCCACCTCGGTGGCCGACAGCAGCGGTACGTACCGGTAGAACGCCGTGTCCTCCACGGACTTGGCCCGCAGCGCCGACGCGAGCTGGGCGAACCGGGCCCGGAACGCCGCGAACCCCGGTCCCTCGCCGACGCGCCCCAGCACCAGATCCCGTACGAGATCGACGGCCTGCGCCTCCTCGGGGACCTTGAAGGCCTGCTTCGCCTCCTGCGCGGCCTCCTCGGTGAGGACCGACGCGGCGTCCCCGGAGGTGTACGGCCGGTAGACCTCAAGGCGGACGAGGAGTTCGCGCAGCGCGGTACGCAGGGCCCAGGGGGCGCGGTCGCGCAGTGCGGGGTCCGCGGACGTGCGGCACAGCAGGTCCGCCTCCCGGGTGAGCCGGTCGACCTCGGCGGCCAGCTCGTGATGGACCACCTTGTACGCGGCCCGCCGCACCGTCGCCTCCCAGACGCCCCCGCGGTCGGCCTGGGGGGCCGCGAACCGCCGGTACTGGCCGAGGAGTTCCCCGGCGCCCGCCGGGTCCGTGAGGACACCGTCGATGTGCCGCAGCGCGTCGTAGCCCGTGGTGCCGGCGACCGGCCAGGCGGCGGGCAGCGGCTCGCCGTCCGCGAGGATCTTCTCCACCACCGTCCAGCGCCCGCCCGTCGCCTCGTGGAGACGGCGCAGGTACGCGTCCGGGTCGGCGAGGCCGTCCGGGTGGTCGATGCGCAGTCCGTCGACCACCCCCTCGTCCAGCAGCCGGAGGATCTTGCCGTGGGTCGCGTCGAAGACCTCCGGGTCCTCGACGCGCACCCCGATCAGCTCCGAGATGCTGAAGAACCGCCGGTAGTTCAGCTCGGTACGGGCCAGGCGCCACCACGTGAGCCGGTACCACTGGGCGTCCAGCAGCTCCGGCAGCGGCAGGTGCGCGGTGCCGGCCCGCAGTGGGAACGCGTGGTCGTGGTAGCGCAGGACGTCCCCGTCGACCACCAGGTCGCCCGTGCCCGTCACCGCGCCCACGGGCGCCCCGAGCACCGGCAGCAGGACACGGCCGCCCTGGGCCGCCCAGTCGATGTCGAACCAGCGCGCGTACGGCGAGTCGGGGCCCTCCCGCAGCACCTCCCACAGGGGGCGGTTGTGGCGGGGGGACATCGCCATGTGGTTCGGCACGATGTCGAGGACGAGCCCCAGCCCGTGCTCGCGGGCGGTGCGCGACAGGGCCCGCAGGCCGGCCTCGCCGCCCAGTTCCTCCCGTACGCGCGCGGGGTCCACGACGTCGTAGCCGTGTCCCGAGCCGGGGACGGCCTCCAGGACGGGGGACAGGTGCAGATGGGAGACGCCCAGCCCGGCCAGGTAGGGGACCGCCTGCGCGGCTGCGGCGAAGGGGAAGTCCGGCTGGAGCTGGAGGCGGTAGGTGGCGGTCGGCACGACAGGTGTCATGGGACCGTATGTACCCGGCTCACGCCATTTCGTGTCACGTTCCCGCCTGCGGGCCCGGTGGGGGCCGTTCGCGCAGTTCCCCGCGCCCCTCAAAAGCCAAAAGACTGCGCAGTTCCCCGCGCCCCTGGGAGGGGCTGCGCCCCATCAGGGGCGCGGGGAACTGCGCGGCCAGCCCCCACCGGGCCCGCACCCGGAAGCGGCGCGCACCCGCGGAGCGTTACGCAGGGCGCTGCAGCACCACCATGCTCCGGTCGACCAGCGACAGACGGTCACCCGCCTTCACCTTCGCCCCGGTCCCGGGCGCCACGCCCGCGGACCGGCCCGTGTCCACGACCACCTGCCACTGCCGCCCGTGATTCACCGGCACCACGAACTCCAGCGTCTTCGGCGAGGCGTTGAACAGCATCAGGAACGAGTCGTCCGCGATGCGCTCCCCGCGGGGCCCCGGCTCGGAGATCGCGTTGCCGTTGAGGAACACCGACAGCGCCCGCGCCTGCGTGGAGTCCCAGTCGTCCTGGGTCATCTCCTCACCGGCCGGTGTGAACCAGGCGATGTCCGACAGATCGTCGTGGGTGCCCTCGACCGGCCGCCCGTGGAAGAACCGGCGCCGCCGGAACACCGGATGCTCGCGCCGCAGCCACACCATCGCGCGCGTGAACTCCAGCAGCTCGCTGCCGTCCTCGGGCCACGGCACCCAGGACAGCTCCGTGTCCTGGCAGTACGCGTTGTTGTTGCCGTGCTGCGTCCGCGCGAACTCGTCGCCGTGGCTGAGCATCGGCACGCCCTGCGAGAGCAGCAGCGTCGCGGTGAAGTTGCGCATCTGGCGTCCGCGCAGCGCCAGGACCTCCGGGTCGTCGGTGTCGCCCTCGGCCCCGCAGTTCCACGAGCGGTTGTGGCTCTCGCCGTCGCGGTTGTCCTCGCCGTTCGCGTCGTTGTGCTTCTCGTTGTACGACACCAGGTCGTGCATCGTGAAGCCGTCGTGGCAGGTGACGAAGTTGATGGAGGCCAGCGGGCGCCGCCCGTCGTCCTGGTAGAGGTCCGAGGACCCCGTCAGCCGGGACGCGAACTCGGCGAGCGTCTGCGGCTCGCCGCGCCACATGTCCCGTACGGTGTCGCGGTACTTTCCGTTCCACTCGGTCCACAGCGGCGGGAAGTTGCCCACCTGGTAGCCGCCCTCGCCGACGTCCCAGGGCTCGGCGATCAGCTTCACCTGGGAGACCACCGGGTCCTGCTGGACCAGGTCGAAGAACGACGACAGCCGGTCCACCTCGTGGAACTGCCGGGCCAGGGTCGCCGCCAGGTCGAAGCGGAACCCGTCGACGTGCATCTCGGTGACCCAGTACCGCAGCGAGTCCATGATCAGCTGGAGCACGTGCGGGGAGCGCATGAGCAGGGAGTTGCCCGTGCCCGTGGTGTCCATGTAGTAGGCGGGGTCGTCCGTCAGCCGGTAGTAGGAGGCGTTGTCGAGCCCCTTGAAGGACAGCGTCGGGCCGAGGTGGTTGCCCTCGGCGGTGTGGTTGTAGACCACGTCGAGGATGACCTCGATCCCCGCCTCGTGCAGCGCCCGGACGGCCGACTTGAACTCCAGGACCTGCTGTCCGCGGTCGCCCCAGGACGCGTACGCGTTGTGGGGGGCGAAGAAGCCGATCGTGTTGTAGCCCCAGTAGTTGTTGAGGCTCATGTCGACCAGACGGTGGTCGTTCACGAACTGGTGAACCGGCATCAGTTCCAGCGCCGTGACGCCCAGTTCGGTCAGGTGTTCGATGATGGCCGGGTGGGCGAGCGCCGCGTACGTGCCGCGCAGCTCGTCGGGCAGCCCGGGGTGCCGCATCGTCAGGCCCTTCACATGGGCCTCGTACAGCACGGTGTGGTGGTACTCCGTGCGCGGGCGCCGGTCGTCGCCCCAGTCGAAGTACGGATTGACCACCACGGAGCTCATCGTGTGGGGCGCGGAGTCCAGGTCATTGCGCCTGCCGGGCGACTTGAAGTGGTAGCCGTACACCTCCTCGCCCCATTCGATGCTGCCGCTTATGGCCTTCGCGTACGGGTCGAGCAGCAGCTTCGCCGAATTGCAGCGCTGCCCCCGCTCCGGCTCGTAGGGACCGTGCACGCGGAAGCCGTACCGCTGGCCCGGCATCACGCCGGGCAGGTACGCGTGCCGGACGAACGCGTCGGTCTCGCGCAGCTCTATCGCCGTTTCCGAGCCGTCGTCGTGCAGCAGACACAGCTCGATCCGGTCCGCGGCCTCCGAGAAGACCGCGAAATTCGTGCCGGCGCCGTCGTACGTGGCACCGAGTGGGTACGCCTGTCCAGGCCAGACCTGCATGGATGCAACTCTTCCAGTTGTGCGACGTCGCAGAGGGCGACTCCCGCCCGAGTGTCCCCGAAACTGATGGAACCACCTAGGACTTACCTCCCTCTTACCGGTCGACCAGTGCATACGCGGTATGCCGAACCAGTGGGACTCGATCGACTCCTAGAGATGCAGGGGGAGTAGGGGGAAATGTGCGCACAATAGTGCACCGCCATCTGGGCAAGGTGGTGGCGGGTGCGGCCATAGCGGTCGCCGGGACCGCCGTGATGGTCGGCATCACCCTGCCGGGCTCGGCGGGTGCGGACGACTCCGGCGGCCAGGGGACGGGGCGGACCGCGCAGACGGCGGGTCAGGCCCAGGAGCAGGGACAGGGGCAGGGGCAGGACGCCGTGCAGCCGGGCGTCGTCGAGCAGGCCCCGGCCGAGGGCGACCGGGGCAAGGGGCGCGACCCGCTCACCGACGACGAGACCGAGCGGGTCGAGAAGCTCGCCCTGGACCGCGGGCTCTCCCGCAGCAGCGAGAACGTCGAGGGCGACAAGGGGCCGCAGCGGATCACCGTCGACCTCTCCGAGCCCGAGGCGAGCGAACTGGACGACCCGAACGCGCCGCGCCGCGCCGAGGTGTCGTACTACGACTACAAGGACGACTCGCTCGTCACCAGGACGGTGAACCTCGACACCGGCAAGGTCGAGTCGACCGACACCCAGCACAATGTGCAGCCGCCGCTCAGTCGTGACGAGACCGTCGAGGCCGCGCGCCTGCTGATCGCCGACCCGCTGGGCGCCGGACTGAGGGCCGACTACAAGGACGCGACCGGCAAGAAGCTGACCACTCCCGACCAGCTGCTGCTCAACGGCATGGTCTTCCGGGCCGTCCCCGGAACGCCGGCCTCCGTCGCGGACTGCGGCAAGCACCGCTGCACGCGGCTCTTCGTGAAGGTCAGGAACGGGTCCTGGATCGACAGCCGTGACCTGGTGGTCGACCTGAGCGCCCGCAAGGTCGCCAAGGTCGGCTGAGTCTCTTCGGTCCACCGGCCTCCGTCCATCGGTTCAACGGCCCCACTTCACCTTTCCCACTTTCCTGCTTGTGCAAGGGAGTCAATTCTTCATGCGCGTGAACAGAATCAGCCGCGCCCGCAGGCGGACGGCGGTCGGCCTCTCGGCGGTCGCCCTCACCGCCGGCGTCACGACGGCCGCGGGACCGGCCGCCGCCCAGCCCCGCACCGCCCCCGCTGCCGCCGCCGACTGCAGCGCGGCGTACAAGATCGAGCAGAAGCTCGCCACCGGCACCACCTGGACGATGTGCTGGCACTACGAGAGCGAGGCCGGGCTCGTCCTGGAGAACGTCTCGTACCAGCCCAAGGGCGAGGCCAAGCCGATACGGGTCCTCACCAGCGCCAAGCTCGCCCAGATCCACGTCCCCTACGACGACGGTTCCGTCGAGTACGACGACCTCACGGGCTTCGGCTTCGGACAGGGCCTGATGGAGATGGCCCCCGGGGAGTGTCCGGGCGGCACCATCAAGACCGTCAAGGTCCCGGACGCCTGGGACCCGGAGCACCCGAACGTCAAGGGCCTGTGCACCACGACCCGTTCACGCGGCCACGCCTACCGCATGCAGGGCGACACGGCGGGCAAGGTCTGGCAGAAGCAGGGCAAGGACCTGCTCGTCTACACGGTCAACCAGGTCGGCTGGTACGAGTACATGACCGAGTGGCGCTTCCAGGACGACGGCACGATCAACATGAACGTCGGCGCCACCGGCAGCCTCTCGCCCGCCGACTACGACGCCGGCGACGGCCGCGGCTGGCCGATAGGCAAGGGCGCCAAGTCGTACGCCACCAGCCACAGCCACAACGTCTTCTGGCGGCTCAACTTCGGCCTCGACGGCAGCTCCAAGAACAAGGTCGAGCAGTACGACTCCGTGGTCAGCCCGCCGGCCGCGGGCGGCCAGGCCCCGCGCAACAAGACCACCCGCACCAAGGTCACCAAGGAACTCGCGGGCGACGCCAAGAACATGCGCTGGTGGCGCGTGGTCAGCACGGCAGGAAAGAACAAGGACGAACACGCCCGTTCGTACGAGTTCGTCCCCGGAGCCACCTCCAAGTATCCGGGCCGCAGCTTCACCAAGCACGACATCTACTTCACCGAGTACAAGAAGTGCGAACAGTTCGCCAGCAACAACATCCGCAACTGCGGTACCGGAGGCGGTAAGTCCGTCGACAAGTGGGTCAACGGACAGACCCTCACCCACCCCGTGGCCTGGGTGAACGTCGGCTTCCACCATGTCGCCCGGGACGAGGACCAGCAGCCCATGCCGGTCCACTGGCAGGGCTTCTCACTGGCTCCGCGGGACGTCACCGCTATGAATCCGCTCACTCCGCCGGAGCTGGCCGACCAGAACGGGCAAGTGGAACGCGGTAGTTGAGAAACGACCTGTCCATCCGGCTGCACCGCCCGCCGCTCCCGGAGTACCCTTCCTTGATCGTTGGCTGGGGGAGTGCTCGGGGGAGCGGAAGGCGGTGTGCGGGTGGGGTCCGGAGGGCTGGAGCTGCCCCCTGGTGACGGCGGTCACGAGGGGAGCTCGGCAGATGCCCCACCGGGAGCGGTGTCCCTCGCCCGGCCGATGGAGATCGGCGCGGAGCTGGACTGGGGCGCCGACGCCTGGCGTGAGGTGCGCACCCGTGCGCAGCGGGCCGGGCGGGCCTACATCTGGCTGAACCTCGTCGAACAGCGGCTGCGCGCGGTCGTGGCCGCTGTTCTGCGCCCGATCTACGAGCCCGTGCACGGCGAGGACGACTGGGTGGTCGCCGCCGCCGGACCCGCGGGGCAGGAATGGGTCCAGCGCGCCGTCGCCGTACGCGAAGTCAGCCGCCGCAAGGGCTACTTGCTCGACCCCGCCGACGACAACGTCCTGAGCTTCCTCACGCTGCCGCAGCTGCGCGAGCTGATGGTGCAGCACTGGCCGTGCTTCGAGCCGTACTTCGACGAGCGCCGGGACGTCGAACTCGCCCTGGACGAACTGGAAGTCACCCGTAACGTCGTCTCGCGCAACCGTGCCCTGTCCGAGGCCGTGCTGGCCCAGGCCGAGCGCGCCTCCGCGAAACTCCTGGAGATCCTGGGCTCGGGCAGCGACGTGCCGTCCGCCCGGCGCCTGCCCGTCGACGCCGTCGAGAACCTGGTCGGCGACCGGTACGCGGACGTGGTGGCCGTGCACTCGGACCGGGTACGGCTGCTGCGGCAGTTCCCCGCCGAGGACCTCTTCGGCGGCTCCCGGCGCCTCGACGCGATCGGGATCGGCCTGAACCTCCTCGTGCAGAACTTCTCGGGGCGGCGGCTCGTGCGGCTGGCCGAGTCCGGCTGCCGGACCCGGCTGCTGTTCCTGAACCCCGCGTCCAGCGCGGTGAAGCGACGCGAGCGCGAACTGGGCATAAAGCGGGGCGAGTTGAGCCGTTCCGTGGAGATGAACATCCTGCACATGCGCCGGGTGCGGGCCCGGCTGCGTGATCCGGGCGCCTTCGAGATCCAGGTCTACGACGAGACGCCCCGCTTCACGGCGTACCTCGTGGACGGGGACGGCTCGGACGGTGTCGCCGTCGTGCAGTCGTATCTGCGCCGCACCCGCGGGATGGAGGCGCCCGTACTCGTCCTGCGGGGCGGCGGCCGTGTGCTGAAGCCGGACGAGGCGGGCGAAGAAGGGCTTTTCGGGACGTATCGCGAGGAGTTCGAGGTGGCCTGGGCGGATTCGCGGCCTGTGTCCTGACCGCCCCCGATTCCCCGGGTGGCTCCCGATCCCCCGGGCGGCGTGGCGGCCGGGTGGCGGCCGGTAAGCGGAACGCGGTCCTCGGATTGTCAGTGGCCCATGGCATCGTGGAGATCACTGGGGGAACGCACCACGAAGAAGGGGGCCGGCATGGCTTGGCACGGGGAGCTGCTGATCGGCTTCGACCTGGAGACGACCGGGACCGATCCGCGCGAGGCGCGCATCGTCACCGGAGCGGTGATAGAGGTCCGCGGCGGGGAGCCCGCCGGGCACCGGGAGTGGCTGGCCGACCCGGGGGTCGAGATCCCCGCGGACGCGGTCGCGGTGCACGGGATCAGCAACGAGAGAGCGGCGGCCGAGGGCAGGCCCGCCGACCAGGTGGCCGACGCGATCGCCTCGGTGCTCGTCTCGTACTGGCAGGCGGGCGTCCCGGTCGTGGCGTACAACGCGGCCTTCGACCTGACCCTGCTCTCCGCCGAACTGCGCAGGTACGGACTGCCGTCACTGCGCGAGCGGCTCGGCGGGACCGACCCGGGGCCGGTCATCGACCCCTACACGATCGACCGCTCGGTGGACCGCTACCGCCGCGGCAAGCGGAACCTCGAAGCGGTCTGCGCGGAGTACGGGGTCTCGCTGGAATCCGCCCACGACGCCACGGCGGACGCCCTGGCCGCGGCCCGGCTGGCCACCGCGATAGCCGTCCGCCACCCGAAGGTGGCCGCGCTCGGCCCCGCCGAACTGCACCGCCGCCAGATCGAGTGGTACGCGGAGTGGGCGGCGGACTTCCAGAGCTTCCTGCGCCGCAAGGGCGACGCGGAGGCCGTGGTGGACGGTGTCTGGCCCGTCCGGCACCTGACGGACCAGCGGGTCTGAGCCGGGGTCGGCCGGCGGACGGGGTCAGCCGACGGCGGGGCCGGCGATGCGTTCGACGCGCGGTGCGGCGAGCCGCTCGTAGTCGGCGCCGGAGACCACCAGGGAGCGGTCGAGACGGGCCGCGTTGAAGTAGAGGCGCGGCTGCGCCACGACGTCCGGGTCGGCGACGACTTCGAGGTCCGCGTCGAAGCTGAACGGCAGCACGGTGCCGGGCACGGAGCGGGCGAGCCGTTCCGCGGTGGCCGCGTCGCTGAAACCGGCGTAGCGGGCCGAGTAGAGCGTCTTGACCGCGTCCAGGTCCACGCGGCGGTCGCCGGGGACGACCGCGAGGATGTTGCGGGTGGTCTTCCGGTCGACCTTGACCCGCAGGACGATGCACTTCGCCGCCGCGGACTCCGGGTTGCCGCGCAGGGCGCTGACCGCCTCGGTGTTGCCCTCCGGCTCGTGGTCGATGAGCTGGTAGTCGACGGAGGAGCTGTCCAGCAGGGTGATCAGACGGTCGTAGGTGTCGTGGTGGTCGTGCTCGGACATGCGGGGTCCTCTGCGATCGCTGACGGGGCGGGGGTGGTCGTGACGTGCGGGTCCGCGGTGGCTGGGCGCGCAGTTCCCCGCGCCCCTGACGGGGCCCATGGTGCCGCGGCCTTCGCCGAGCGGGCGCGGTGGGTGCGTTCTATCGCCTGGCCCCAGTAGGTGCCGGCGACCAGCAAGGTCGCGCCCAGGCCCGTGAGGGGGGTGAAGTGGTCTCCGGCCAGGGCGATTCCCACCGCCGCGGCCCAGATCGGCTCGGTGCCGAGAAGGAGGCTGGCCCGGCTGGCCGAGGTGCGCTGGACGGCCCAGGTCTGGGCGAGGAAGGCGAACACACTGCAGAACAGGGCGAGATAGAGCAGCTGGGCCCAGCCCACCGCGCCGACGTGCACGAGGGCGGGCAGGTCGCCGGACGCGGGGACGAGGAACAGCACGGTGCCGACGAGGGTCTGCACGGTGGTCAGCCGCAGCGGCCGGACCGCGCGGCCCACGGCGAGCCGGCCGACGAGCGCGACATGACCGGCGCGGATCACCGCGGCGGCGAGCATCAGCAGGTCGCCGAGCCGGGGCGCGTGGAAACCGTTGCCCGACATGAGGAGGCCGACGGCCAGCAGACAGACACCGGCGGCCGCGTAGAAGGCCGGCGGGAGACCGCCGCTGCGGCCGGTGCGGTCCAGGAGAGGGGTGATCACGATGGTCAGGCTGATGATGAGTCCCGCGTTGGCGGCACTGGTGTGCGCGACGCCGTACGTCTCCACGACCAGGACGGCCGCCTGGGTGACGCCCAGGGGCAGCCCGAGCCGGATCTCGTCGCGGGTCCACGGGCCGGACCTCCGGTCGGCGGCGACCAGGCCGAGACAGGCGAGGGCGGACAGGGCGTACCGCGCGAACAGCACCACCAGGACGGGCAGTACGGCGGTCGCCGTCTGGGCGGCCAGATAGCTGGAGCCCCAGACGAGAGCGACAAGGAGGAGTACCGCATCGGTACGGCGGGCATCGGGCACGCGCTCACCCTGCCCTGCCAGGACTCTGAAGCCCAGAGCCAACTTCTAAAACGATCCTTTAGCATCACTACATCGGGGAGAGTGTCGGCGAGGGCTGAGGTCATGGACGAACGGCAGCTGAGGATTCTGCGCGAGCTGGGCGAACTGGGCAGTGTCACGGCGGTCGCCGAGGCCCTGCTGGTGACGCCCTCGGCGATCTCCCAGCAGTTGCGGCTGCTGCAGCGCGCGATTCCCGTCCCGCTCACCGAGCGCCAGGGGCGGCGGCTGGCCCTCACGGACGCCGGGCAGGCCCTGGCTGGCGCGGCGATCGAGGTGGAGACGGCGCTGGAGCGGGCCCGGCACACCGTCGAGGAGTTCGTGGACCGGCCGGACGGCGAGGTGTCGGTGGCGGCCTTCCACAGCGGGGCCTCGGCGTTCTTCCCGCTGCTGCTGCGGGGGCTGGCCGCATCCGGCGGGCCGCGCCTCTGCCTCGCCGACGCGGATGTGACGCAGGGCGAATTCCCGCCGCTGACGCGGGAGTACGACCTGGTGCTCGCCCACCGCCTGGAACACACCCCGGGCTGGCCGGGCACGGTCACCGCCACGACCCTGCTGCGCGAACCGCTCGACGTGGCCATGCCCGCCGACCATCCGCTGGCGGTCAAGCGGCGGCTCACCCCGCTCGACGTGGCCGACGAGCCGTGGATCACCGCGCACGACGGGTTCCCGGTGGTGGCCACGATCGACGCGATCGCGACGGCCGCGGGGCGTCGGCTGCGGCTGGTGCACCGCATCAACGAGTTCGCGGTGGTCGCCGAGGCGGTCGCCGCGGGTGGGGGCCTCGCGCTGATGCCCCGCTGGACGATGCGCCCGCACCCGGCGCTGGTCCTCAGGCCCCTCACCGGCGTCCGCGCCCGCCGTCAGATCGACGCCCTGCACCGGCCCGAACGCACGGCCCGCAAGGCGGTGCGCACGGTTCTCGCCGAGCTGCACCGGGCGGCCGACACGATCCGCACGCAGGGCTGAGAAGCCCCGGCCCAGTTCCGACGTGCGGGTCCGTCGTGGCTGGCCGCGCAGTTCCCCGCGCCCCTAAAAGCGGGGCTGCGCCCCAGCTTTTGCCTTCAGGGGCGCGGGGAACGGCGCAGTCTTTTGCCTTCAGGGGCGCGGGGAACGGCGCAGTCTTTTGCCTTTAGGGGCGCGGGGAACTGCGCGGCCAGCCACCGCGCGTCCGCGGGCGGCTCACCGGCCCGGCCGCGGAGCGCTCAGAACGGGAACCACCGCACCGTCTCGTCCCCGTCCCGCAAGGACGCCACCCGCCGCTCGAACTCCGCGAGCGCCCGAGGATTGCTCGGCGCATGCTGCGCGACCCACGCACAGCTCGCGGTCTCCCGCGCCCCGCGCAACACGGCACACCCCTCCCACTCCCGCACATCCCACCCGTACGTCCCCGTGAACGACTCGTACGCCTCGGCGGACAGCCCGTACCGGTCGCGCGACAGGGCCAGTACGACCAGGTCGTGCTCCCGCAGGTCCGCGGAGAACGTCTCCAGGTCGACCAGCACGGGCCCGTCGGGCCCGACATGCACATTGCGGGGCAGCGCGTCCCCGTGGATCGGCCCCGGCGGCAACGACGGCGAGAGCGCGGCCGCGGCCGTGGCGAACCCGTCCCGCCGGTCCCGCAGGAACGCCGCGTCCGCCGGATCGATCACGTCCCCCGCGAGCCGCAGCCACCGCTCCACCCCGCCCAGCAGCTCACGGCGGGGCAGCGCGAACGAGGGGGCGGGCAGCGCGTGCACCACCCGCAGCAGTGCGGCCAGATCACGCGGTTCGGCCGGGCGGACGGGGTCGGACAGCCGGTGCCACAGCGTCACCGGGTGACCGTCGACGAACCGTGCCTCGGGCTCGGCGGGCCGCACCGCCGGAACGCCCGCCTCGGCGAGCCAGAGCGCGACGGCCAGCTCCCGCCGCGCCCGGTCGAGGAGTTCGGTGTCGCGGCCCACCTTGACCACCAGGTCGCCGAGGGCGAAGACGGCGTTCTCGCCCAGCGCGAGCAGCACCGCGTCCCGGCCGTCGCGCCCGGGTCTGGCCGGGCCGATACGCGCCTCGGCGAGTACGTCCCGCGCCTGTGCCTCGTCCATCACTCGCCTTCCGTGAAGCCTCCGGCCAAGCCCTCGGCTCCCACTGTTCCCGCACACGTCGTCGTACGCCCTCGTACGCCATTCTGCCCCGGGCCGTGGACACGGCAGCGCGCCGTACGCCACCGGGGCGTCCCATCCGCACTGGTGGGGGCCGTCCGCCGGGCGCGCGTGCTGTCTTGACGCGGTGTCGCCGGATCACGACGATGACGGGGACCACCGGGACGGCCAGACCGACACGAACCGCTCAGAGGAGCCGATTCCGTGACATTGGCGACCGCAAGGAAGCGGTCAGCGAAGCCCGCACCCCGGGCCGGCGGGTCGGGCCGCCCCGTCGACCACGGTGCCTGGTTCCTGGTGCTGCCCGCGCTGATCCCGATCCTGGTGCTCAGCGTCGGCCCGCTCCTGTACGGCATCGCCCTGGCGTTCACCGACGCACAGTCGGGCCGGACCGAGCCCACGCAGTGGGTCGGCGCCCTCAACTTCCAGGATCTGCTGCACGACACCCTGTTCTGGGAGTCGTTCCGGATCGGCCTGGTGTGGGCGGTCGGCGTGACCGTCCCCCAGTTCGTCCTCGCGCTGGGGCTCGCCCTGCTGCTCAACGAGGAGCTGCGGCTGCGCTGGCTGGCGCGGGCGCTCGCGATCATCCCGTGGGCGATGCCCGAGGTCGTGGTCGGCATCATGTGGCGGCTCGTCTACAACCCGGACGCGGGCATCCTCAACGAGACGATCCGCGATCTGGGCCTGGGCGACGGACGGGACTGGCTGTCGGGCCTCGCGAGCGCGCTGCCCGCGGTGATCGTCGTCGGGATCTGGGCGGGCATGCCCCAGACGACGGTCGCCCTGCTCGCCGGACTGCAGAACACCCCGCGCGAACTCCACGAGGCGGCCGCCATGGACGGCGCGGGCGCCTGGCGGCGCTTCCGCACGGTCACCTGGCCCGCGCTGAAACCGGTCGCGCTCGCCATCACGGCGCTCAACTTCATCTGGAACTTCAACTCGTTCGCCCTGGTCTACGTACTGACCCAGGGCGGCCCCGGCGGCCGTACCCGGCTGCCGATGCTGTTCGCCTACGAAGAGGCCTTCCGCTACGGCCAGTTCGGCTACGCGGCGGCGATGGGATGCGTGATGGTCGCGGTGATCTCGGTGATCCTCGCCGTCCATCTGGTCGGCCGGCTGCGGGGAGGCGAGGACGCGTGAGGACGAGCAGAAGGGCCCGCGCGGGCCAGTACGCGGCGCTTCTCGCGTATCTGGTCTTCCTCGCCTTCCCGTTCCTGTGGCTGGTCTCCACCGCCTTCAAACCGGCACGTGAACTGGCCAGCCTGCACCCGACCTGGCTCCCGCAGGACCCGACCCTCGACAACTTCCGGCAGGCCTTCGACGAACAGCCGCTGCTGCGGGCCGCCTTGAACTCCCTGGTCGCGGCGCTCGGCGCGGCCGTGATCGCCGTACTGATCGCCACCCCGATGGCGT
Organism: Streptomyces liliiviolaceus; assembly: GCF_018070025.1. Classification (NCBI taxonomy): domain Bacteria; kingdom Bacillati; phylum Actinomycetota; class Actinomycetes; order Kitasatosporales; family Streptomycetaceae; genus Streptomyces; species Streptomyces liliiviolaceus. The sequence goes on along the minus strand of NZ_JAGPYQ010000001.1, from coordinate 7,328,476 downwards.
ACGTCATGGCCAGGCACCGCACCCGGCTGGCGAAGGCGGCCACCGGCTGGGTGGTGGTCAGCCAGGCCTTCCCGTTCGTCCTGGTGATCATCCCGCTGTTCCTCGTCCTGAAGAACCTGCACCTGATCAACTCCGTGGCCGGGCTGGTCATGGTCTACGTCGTGTGGGCGCTGCCGTTCGCGCTCTGGATGCTCGTGGGGTACGTACGGGCGGTGCCGACCGAGATGGAGGAGGCCGCCGCGGTGGACGGCGCCGGCAAGGTGCGCACCCTGGTCTCGATCACCGCGCCGCTGCTCGCGCCGGGCATCGTGGCCACGGCCCTGTTCGCGTTCATCACCGCGTGGAACGAGTTCTTCTTCGCGCTGGTGCTGCTCAAGACTCCGGAGAAGCAGACCTTGCCCGTCGTCCTCACCCACTTCCTCGGCGCGGAGGGCGTGGCGGACCTCGGCCCGCTCGCCGCCGCCGCGTTCCTGGCGACCATCCCGTCGCTGGTCGTCTTCGCGCTCATCCAGAAACGGATCACGGGCGGCATGCTGGCCGGGGCGGTGAAGAGCTGATGCGGACGCGGACGCGGATGCGGTTGCGGAGGGGCAGGGGGTGGCTGGCCGGGCTGGTCGCCGGTCTGGTGTTCGTCGCGGGCTCCGGCTGTTCCGGGGACGGGGGCGGTTCCGAGGACGGGCGGATCACGCTGCGCTTCCAGTCGCTGGCCTGGCAGAAGGAGTCCGTCGACGCCAACAAGGAACTGGTGCGAGAGTGGAACGCCGCGCATCCGGACGTCGAGGTCGAGTACGTACAGGGCTCCTGGGACAGCGTCCACGACCAGTTGCTCACGTCCTTCGAGGGCGGTGAGGCGCCGGACATCATCCACGACGCCTCGGACGACCTCGCGGACTTCGCGTACGGCGGGTATCTCGCGGATCTGCGCGGGCTGCTGTCCGAGCGGCTCACCTCCGACATCCCGGGGCGGAGCTGGGAGACGACGACGTTCGGGGACGGGATCTACGGTGTGCCGTTCCTCCAGGAGCCGCGCGTCCTGATCGCCAACGCCAAGTGGCTGAAGGAGTCGGGGGTACGGATCCCCACGCCCGAAAAGCCGTGGAGCTGGGACGAGTTCAGGCGCGTCACCGACGAACTGGGCGGCGGGGACGACGGGAAGTACGGGGTGGCCTGGCCGCTCAAGGAGCCCGTCTCGGCGACGCTCAACCTGTCGTTGTCGACCGGCGGGCAGCTGTTCCACCGCGGCGCGGACGGCAAGGTGCGGATCCGGTTCGAGGACGGCGACGCGGTCGTGCCGCGGACCATCCACGACCAGGTCAACGTCGACGGCAGCGCGTCGGGTTCGACGCTCGGCAGCGGTGGCTCCGACACCCTGCCCGGCTTCTTCGGCGGCAAATACGCGATGGTTCCGCTCGGGTTCTCCTATCGGCAGCAGATCGTGCAGCAGGCGCCGAAGGGGTTCGACTGGCAGGTGCTGCCCGCGCCCGCGGGGGTCGACGGGCTCACCCAGGGCGTGAGTCCGCAGACGCTGTCCGTCGCCGAGGACAGCCCGCACAAAAAGGAGGCCGCGGCCTTCATCGACTTCCTGCTCCGGCCGCGGAACATGGTGCGGCTCGCGCTGGGGGACTGGATGCTGCCGACCGGGACGCAGGCGTTGCGGGATCCGGCGCTGCGGGGGGAGAAGGACGGGTGGGCCGTGGGGGCGGCGGTCGCCGGGGAGCTGCGGTCCGCTCCCGCGCAGTCCGTGCGGGGGTATCCGGAGTGGAAGGACAAGGTGGCCACGCCTGCGTATCAGTCGTACTACAGCGGGGGGATCGGGCTGGGGGAGTTGCGGCGGCGGTTGGTGACGGACGGGAACCGGGTGCTGGCGCGGTACCAGAGGTGACGGGCTGCCGCCACGGGGGTGGGGCGGGGGCGGTGCGTTGCCGGGTGCGGGTCCGGTGGGGGCTTGTCGCGCAGTTCCCCGCGCCCCTGATGGTGGGCGGTGCGGGTGGTTCTTCGGGTGCGGGTCCGTTGTGGCTGGGCGCGCAGTTCCCCGCGCCCCTGAAAAGCGAGGGCCCGCCAAGGGCCAGCGGGTAATTGGATTGCACGAGACGTCTCGTCTTGTTTAGGGTTGGGGTATGACCACCCCTCGTACCGCCCCCGCCCACATCGCCATGTTCTCCGTCGCCGCCCACGGGCATGTGAACCCGAGTCTCGAAGTGATCCGGGAGCTCGTCGCCCGGGGGCATCGGGTCACGTACGCGATTCCGCCGGTCTTCGCCGAGAAGGTCGCCGAGGCCGGCGCCGAGCCGAAGCTCTGGACCTCGACCCTGCCGTCCCCCGACGACGACCCCAGCGCCTGGGGGAGCACGCTCCTGGACAACGTGGAACCCTTCCTCGCGGACGCGATCCAGGCACTCCCGCAGCTCATCGAGGCGTACGAGGGCGACGAACCCGACCTCGTGATCCACGACATCACCTCGTACCCGGCCCGCGTCCTCGCCCACCGCTGGGGCGTCCCCGCCGTCTCGCTCTCACCGAACCTCGTCGCCTGGGAGGGGTACGAGGAGGAGGTCGCCGAGCCCATGTGGGCGGAGCCGAAGAAGACCGAGCGGGGGCAGGCGTACTACGCCCGCTTCCAGGCCTGGCTCGACGAGAACGGGGTCGGCCTGGACCCCGATCACTTCGCCGGCCGGCCCGCCCGCTCCCTGGTCCTCATCCCGAAGGCCCTTCAGCCGAACGCCGACCGGGTCGACGAGTCCGTGTACACCTTCGTCGGCGCCTGTCAGGGCGACCGCGCCGCCCAGGGCGAGTGGCGGCGGCCCGAGGGTGCCGGGCGCGTCGCCCTCGTGTCCCTGGGGTCCGCCTTCACCAAGCAGCCCGCCTTCTACCGCGCGTGCGCGACGGCGTTCGGCGCGCTGCCGGACTGGCATCTGGTGCTCCAGATCGGCAAGCACGTCGACCCGGCCGAACTCGGCGAGATCCCGGCGAACGTGGAAGTGCGCGACTGGGTCCCGCAGCTCGCGATCCTCCAGCAGGCCGACGTCTTCGTCACGCACGCCGGAGCGGGCGGCAGCCAGGAGGGGATGGCGACCGCCACACCGATGGTGTGCGTACCGCAGGCCGTCGACCAGTTCGGCAACGCGGACGTGCTCCAGGCGCTCGGAGTCGCCCGCCGGCTGCCCATGGAAGAGGTCACCGCCGACACCCTGCGCGAAGCCGTACTCGCTATCGCCGACGATCCGGAAGTGGCACGGAAACTCAAGTCGATCCAGGCCGAGATGGCGGCCGAAGGAGGAACTTCGCGAGCCGCGGATTTGATCGAAGCGGAAATTCCCCAAGGGCAGGACGAAGCCTGACAGGACGTAGAACGCCTGCTCAGGTGACCCTCAGCGAACCCGGAACGCCCCCGGGTCACGGTTCCATGGAATTGGTGAAGCCATGGCGCACTTTGTATAACGGGAAGGTCATTAGATAACGCTCGGGTAACGCGGGGTCCGTGCTGTCGGGTCATGGATCCGGTTGCTGAGTTCGACCCCTGACCCCCACAGAAGGTTGCACGGGCTACTTCTTGTTCTTTGATCGAACACCTTCTTAGCGTGAGGTGAACTCGATACGAACTTTGGGAAGTTGACCTATGCGCCGTGACATACCGCCCCTCGCAGAGGTGCGCCGCATCACCGAGAAGAAGCGGGACGCCTGGTGGACCGTGCTGCTCGTCGACCCGGTCGCCACTCCGCTGGTGCGGTTGACCGCGAAGTACACGCGGATCACCCCGAACCAGATCACCTGGGGCGCGTTCCTGCTCGGCCTGGTCTCGGCGGCGTTCTTCGCGTTCGGTGACTGGCGGTGGCTGATCGCCGGTGCGTTCGTCTACCACCTGAGCTTCATCCTCGACTGCATGGACGGAAAGGTGGCCCGCCTCACGGGGCAGGGCTCGGTCTTCGGCGCCTGGCTGGACTTCGTCTTCGACCGCATCCGGGTGGCGGTGTGCGGCGTCGCGCTGATGGCCGGGCAGTACGACCGCACCGGCGAGACGATCTACATCTGGCTGGCCGCCGCGGTCGTCTTCCTCGACACGCTGCGCTACATCAACGGCCTGGAGATCTTCAAGATCCGCCACACCATGCGCAAGCAGATCAAGGCGCGGGTGCGGGCGGCCCGGCGCGCGGAGAACGCCGCGGAGCTCGCCTTCATGGAGGACCTGCTGCGCAACAACCCCGAGGCGGACATCGAGCAGGACATCCGCCAGGCGGCCACGGCGACGGTGACACCGGGGGGCGTCGCGGAGTCCGCGGAGATCGCGGAGAGCCCCGAGGTCGCCGCCTTCGCGGAGCGCGAGCACGCGCCGGCGACCGCGGCGACGGCAGTGTCCGCGCCGGACGCCGCCGAGGGCGGGGTCGGAGCCGAGGGCGAGGCGCCGACCAAGGCCCCGGCCCGCGTGATCGACCTGCACCAGGAGTTCAGGCACCGCTTCCCGGTCTACCTCCGCGCCCGTTCCTTCTTCCTGCGCCACCGCATCCGTACGCACCTGGTGAGCGGTATCGAGTTCCAGATGGGCGTCTTCATCCTGGGCCCGCTGTTCGACTCGGTCATCAAGGCGACCATCGTCTCCGGCGCCCTGCTCCTCGTCTTCGAGCTGGCCATCATCTACAAGCTGCTGCTCTCCACCCGGGACTTCACGCGCACGATCGACTCCTTCGAGCGCGAAGAGGTCCCCGCCGCGGCCTGACCGGCAGACCGCGCACGGCGGACCACCCACGCACGGCGGACCACGCACGGCAGCGGGGCCGGGGCACATGCCCCGGCCCCGCTGCCGTTCAGTGTTCCGGTGTTGCCGCTCGGTACGGAACCGGCGTACGGAACCGGCCGGTCAGACGCCGACCCTCTCGCCCTCGACCGCCGGAGGCTGAGGCGGCTGCGACCGCGCGGACGGCTCCTCGAACGACTCGTCGTGACTGAGGTCCGGCAGCCGGTTCAGCCACTTCGGGAAGTACCAGTTGCGCTCGCCGAGCAGGGCCATGACCGCCGGGAGCAGCACACCGCGGATGATCGTGGCGTCGATCAGGACCGCCGCCGCGAGGCCCACACCCATCTGCTTCATGGACTGCATGGACAGCGTGCCGAAGATCGCGAAGACGGCGACCATGATGACGGCGGCGCTGGTGATGACACCGGCCGTGGTGACGACGCCGTGCTGGATGGCGTCCCGGGTCGTCAGCCCCCGCAGCCGCGCCTCACGGATCCGCGAGACCACGAACACGTGGTAGTCCATCGAGAGCCCGAACAGGATCACGAAGAGGAACAGCGGCAGCCAGGTGATGATCGCGCCCACCCCTTCGGCGCCCACCAGCGACGCGCCCCAGCCGTGCTGGAAGACGGCGACCAGGATGCCGTACGCCGCTCCGACCGACAGGAGGTTGAGGACGATCGAGGTGACCGCGATCGTCAGCGAGCGGAACGACAGGAGCATCAGGACGAAGGCGAAGACCACCACGAAGACGAAGACCGGGGCCACCGCGCTGACGAGCTGGTCGTTGAAGTCCTTCGAACCGGCCACCTGACCGGAGATCGGGGCCTCGACGCCGTCGACCTCGCCGAGCGTCGCGGGACGGACCTCGTCGCGGAGGATCGTCAGGCTCTTCTCGGCCTTGTCGAGGTCGGAGCCGCCCACCAGCGGTACGTACACGAAGGCGATGTTCTGCGCGTCGTGCACCTTGACGTCGACCGGGCCGCGCGAGGCACCCGAACTGACCGCCTGCGCGCGGAAGTCGGCGAGCGCGGACTTCACCTCGGGGGAGTTGATGTCGTCGGCCCTGACGACCACCTCGGCCGGGTCGGAACCGCCGGGGAACGCCTCGTTGACCCGCTCGTACGTCGCCACGATCGGCAGCGAGTCGCCGAACTCCTGGTCCAGCGTGAGGTTCTGGGTCTTCATGCCCAGCGCGGGGGCGGCGATGGCCACCAGGGCGCCCGCCGCGACGATCAGCGAGATCGCCGGCTTGGCCAGCACCACGCGCAGGACGGCCGTCCAGAAGCGGCTGTCGTTGCCGGCACCGGCCTTGCCCGCACCGCCGTTGGACTTGCGGCGCTTGTCCGGGTGCAGGAACGGGATCCGCCCCGTCTCGACCCGCTTGCCGAGCAGCGACAGGACCGCGGGCAGCACCGTGACCGAGCCGACCATGGCGACCGCCACGACCATCAGGGAGGCGAGCCCCATCGCCTTGAAGGTGGCGATCCCGGTGAACAGCATGCCCGCCATGGCCACGCACACCGTGACACCGGAGACGATGATGGCCCGGCCGCTGGTCGCCGCGGCGATGCGCAGCGCGGTCTCGGGGTCCCGGCCCGCGGCGCGTTCCTCGCGCTCGCGCCGCAGATAGAACAGGCAGTAGTCGACGCCGACCGCGAGCCCGACCAGCAGCATCACGGAGCTGGAGGTCTCGTCCATCGGCTGGACATGGCTGACGATCATCATCAGGCCCATGGTGGCCATGATCGCGGTGATCGCGAGCAGGACCGGTACCAGCGCCGCGACCAGCGCGCCGAACGCGACCAGCAGGATGCCGAGGGCCACCGGCACGGCGGAGAACTCGGCCTGCTGGAAGTCGTCGCCGAACGCGTCGTCGAACGTCTTGTTCATGCTGGCGCCGCCGATCTCCTCGATCCGCAACGCCTCATGGTCCTTCTGGACCTCGTCCACGGCCTTCAGCACGGGCTCGACCCGCTCGCCCGCCGTGTCCGCCTCGCCGCGCATGTCGAACTGGACCAGCGCGCTGCGGCCGTCCTTCGAGATCGTCTTCGTGTCGTACGGAGAGGTCACGTCGGTCACCTTGCCGGTGCCCTCGACCGCCTTGATCACGGCGGCGACGGCGGCACGGAACTCGCTGTCCGTGGCCTTCAGACCCGCTTCCCTGGCCTGGAGGAGCACGGTCTCCCCGGCCGGCTCGTCGATCCCCGCCTGCTCCGCGATGGCCGCGGCCCGGCCCGTCTCGCCGCCGAGCTGCTCGCTGTCCTTGAGCTCGACCGTGCCCGCCGCCGAGCCGAGCCCCATCGCCAGAACGACGAACAGCACCCAGATCCCGACGGCCGCCCAGCGGTGCCGGGCGCTCCAGCCACCGGCCCGGGCCGCTATCCCCCGTACCCGCGTGTCTCGCTTCCCCATGACGGGCTTGCCCCCTTGTCCTGGGTGCCGACCCCCTGCCGACACCATCGCTATGAAGGTATGGCGCGGATAAGGGCCTCTCCTCGTGCTGTCCGGTGAAGTCCTGCGGCCGGAAGTCCTCCCCGCGGACCCCGCTGCCTCCGCACTGAGGAGGATGAGAGGCCCTTACATGTAAAGCTGCTCCTCGGGGGTCGCGCCCGAGCTGACCGGTCGGTAACCTGCGGTGGGCCGGGCAGGCCCGGCCCACCGGCCGTCGTGCCCACCCCCACGGGGCACGACGGCCGGCCTAGGGGGTCCTGTCAGGTCTCGGGCCTAGGGTGTGCGGATGACGATGGGGACGACGACGTACGCGGCGCTGTTGCGCGGGATCAATGTGGGCGGCAGCCGGAAGGTGCCGATGGCCGAGCTGCGCACCCTCCTGGAAGGGCTCGGGCACGGCGGCGTACGCACGTATCTGCAGAGCGGGAACGCCGTGTTCACCAGCGACCACGGCGACGAGGACTTCCTCGCCGAGGAACTGGCGGGGGCCCTCGCCGACCACTTCGGTTTCACGGTCGAGGTCCTGGTGCGCGACCACGCGTATCTGCGGGCCGTGCTCGACGCCTGCCCGTTCCCGGCCGCCGAACTGGAGGCCAAGCAGCTGCACGTCACGTACTTCTCGGCGCCGGTCGACGCCGAGCGTTTTGCATCGGTGGACCGACAGACCTTCCTGCCCGAGGAGTTCCGCCTCGGCGACCGCGTGCTGTACCTGTACGCCCCCGACGGCCTCGGCCGCTCCAAGCTGGCGGAGAGCCTGGCGAAGCCCCGGGTGACGAAGGGGATCGTCGCCACCACGCGCAACTGGAACACCGTCGTCAAGCTCGTGGAGCTGACCGGTGAGTGAGCCCGCGCGCAGCGAATCCGCGGACGCGGCCGTCCAGGCGGCCGTCGCGGGCGAGCTGCGTCTCCTGGACCCCGAGGTCCGCCGGTCGCCCGAGCTGGTCGGCGCGCTGCTGCATCCCGACTTCCACGAGTTCGGCGCCTCCGGCCGGCACTGGGACCGGGCCGCGACCATCGACATGCTCGCCACGGAGACGGAGACGGAGACGGAGCCGGGAGCAGCCCCCGTGTCCACCTCCAGGATGAGAGGCGTCCAGCTCTCGGCGGACGTCGTCCACCTCACCTTCGACACGCAGGACAACGGCCTCCACGTACACCGGAGTTCGCTGTGGCGGCGGTCGGACGACGGGTGGCTCCTGTATTTCCACCAGGGCACGCCGTTCACGGTGTGACAGGCTCGGCCCATGCGCTACATCATCATCGGAGCAGGGGCCGTGGGCGGGGCCGTCGGTGGACGCCTCGCCGAGTCGGGACACGACGTGGTGCTCGTCGCGCGCGGCGCGCACCACGAGGCGCTGCGCGAGCGGGGGCTGCGGCTCGTGACACCCGACGGGACACGCACCCACCGGCTGCCCACGGTCGACGGCCCGGCGGCCCTCGGCGAACTGCGGGCACAGGACGTCCTCGTGCTCGCCGTCAAGACGCAGGACAGCGTCGCGGCGCTGGAGGAATGGGGGCCCGTACCGGTCGCGGGCGGCGGCACGGCGGCCGAACGGCTGCCGTTGCTGTGCGCCCAGAACGGCGTGGAGAGCCAGCGGCTCGCCCTGCGCCGCTTCCACCGCGTGTACGGGGTGTGCGTGTGGCTGCCCGCCACCTTCGTCGAGCCGGGCGTGGTGTCGGCGGCCGGTACGCCTCTGACCGGCATCCTGCACCTGGGGCGCTTCCCGCACGGCACGGACGACACCGCGCGGGCCGTCGCCGCCGACCTGTCCGCGTCCCGCTTCGAGGCGCCGGTAGTCCCCGATGTGACGCGCTGGCAGTACGCCAAGCTGCTCGCCAACCTCGCCAACGCCATCGAGGCGGTCAGCGGGGTCGTCGCCGGCGAGGAGGCCCGCGCGCTGCAGGGCCGGGTACGCGCCGAGGGCGAGGCGGTGCTCGCCGCAGCGGGCATCCCGTACGCCTCGCAGGAGGAGCAGAAGGAGGCCCGCGCCGACAAGATGCGCCTCGTACCGCTCGACGACGGACCGGTACGCGGCGGCGGCTCGTCCTGGCAGTCGCTGAGCCGGGGCACGGGCACGATCGAGGCGGACTACCTGAACGGGGAGATCGCCCTGCTGGGGCGCCTGCACGGAGTCCCGACGCCCCTCAACGACCTGCTGCGCCGCCTCGCGAACGAGTTCGCGCGCCGGCGGCGGGCGGCGGGTTCGATGGAGGTGGCCGAGCTGGTACGGCTGGCCGACGAGGCGGTCGCGCAGGCGCTCCCGATCTCCGGTGCCTCAACTCCGTGACACACGGCCCCTCGTATCCCTAGGGTGATGGGGCGATTACGGGGTGGGGGAGACCTGAATGGTCGGAAGACAGTTGCCGTCGTTGCCGAAGATGCGCAAGGACGCGGTCACCCGGCGGCTGTGCGCGTCGGTGCATCTCGACGCGGACTTCGCCCACGAGGCGGACCACCGGCTCACCGGGGACGGCCTGAACGCCATGGGCCCGGCCCTCGGCATCAACCTCGTCGCGCTCGCCCGGCACGCGCGCGTCGCCGTCAGGGCCCGCGCCGCGCTCGACCGCCAGCTCGCCTGGCTGTTCGCCGCGGGCTGGGTCGCGCTGCTCGCCGGACTGGTCGCCCTCGTCAAGGGGCACGGACCGATCGCGATGATCGCCGTGTACGGGCCCGTGGCCGTCCTGGCCGCCGCCTGGTGGCTCGTCCACCACGACCAGGCGCGCGCCAGGGCAGCGGCCCAGGAGGTCTACCGCAGCCCGGACAAGGCCGAGAACCTCGCCCCGGCCGTCGAACCGGAGGCGGAGGCGCGGCTGCACGACCTCAAGCGGGCCAACGTGATCCCGTACACCGACTCCGCGGAGCGCACCAACCCGTTCGTCGGCAGTGGCGACAAGATCAAGGAAACGCTCTGGCAGCCGATCGACGTCAGCAGGCCCGCGGACGCGCCCACCGGCGGCAAACTCACCATCCGCCCCTTCGACGCCGTCGACCTGCACACCTATGTGGCCCGGGAGATGGAGGGGGTCTCCGGCCTCGACGGACTGCGCGCCAGGAACCGCCTGTACGTGCTCGGCAGCAACGCCCTCCATCTGCCCGAGCTGCTGCCCGACCGCACCCGCCACCCGCGCGCCCAGATCCCCCGGCAGCTCGTCCAGGCGGGCCTGCAGAGCCCCGGCGCCGGTATGCGCACGTACCTCTGTCTCGAACGGGTCGGTGAGGGCGGCCGGACCATCGTCTCCATGTATCTGCGGGCGCGACTGCACCGGCCGAGCCTCACCTGGGAGGTCGCCGCGTACGCGATCCCGCCGCTGCACGGCCGCTTCCACCGGGTGGACCACCTGCCCGTCGCCCGCGGCGAGAGCTGGTGGAGCCTCGTCTCGTACGCCACCTCGCACGTCTGGCCCGAGCTGCGCGGTGCCTCCCGGCGGCTGCGCGCCCGGCGCCGGTTCCACCGCGAGGCGGAGCGCGCCCTGACCAAGACGCGCCGTGAGATCAAGGAACGCCATCTGGTGTACGACTACGGGGCGTTCGACAGTCTGCGCGAGAGCCTCGGCGACTGGGACGCGGCCGGCTACTCGGAGAAGACCGACGCGCAGGACTTCCTGTTCCGGCTCCAGCAGGGCGTCCTGGTCGCGACCGAGCGCTTCCTCCAGGACCACAACGTGGACACGGGCTCGTTCGACAAGGCGCAGCAGATCATCAGCACCCAGACCTACAACATCTCCGGGGACATCAACGGCCCCAGCAACATCGGCAACCAGGGCCAGATCAACATGGCGGGCGGCCAGCCGCAGCAGGGGCAGGGCGGCCACCCGGGCGCGGGCCAGGCCGGCGGACCGTGACCCGCACCCGCCCCCTCGGCAAGCCCGTCCTCGACGAACCCGCGCGTACGGCGAACAGCACCCCGATCAGGAGTCAGGCATGAGCACCTTCAACTTCCACGGCAACATCAACGGCCCCTCCAACTTCGGCGACCACGGCCGTATCGAGGTCAACAACGGGGTGGACGCGGCCCAGTCGCTGCGCCTGGCCGCCGAACTCGTGGAGCGGCTGCGCACCGAGAACCCGCACCTCGTCGCGCAGGCCGAGGTCGTACGGGGCGAGTTGGCGCGGGCCGAGCAGGAGGGCGCCGCCCCGGACCGCGGGCGGGTCCGCTCGGCCCTGGACACGATCTCCGTGGGCGTCGCGGCCGGCAGCGGAGGGCTCGCCCTCGCCCAGGAGCTGAGCCGGGTCCTCGGCCTGTGAACCCGGCGCGGCCCCCTCACCTCTGATCCGGGGCGCTCACTTCGCCCGGACGACCGCGCGGCTCCCGTCGCCCAGGTCCAGTTCCAGGCCCGCGCGCAGCGGAACCGTCTGGCCGGGGCCGATCTGCTGGGACGTGCCGTCCGAGCGCGTGCCCGCCCAGGTCCGGTCGCTGCGGTTCGCGATGCCGAAACGGCCAGGCTTCGTGGGGTGTTCCACCAGTTCGGCCACCAGGCTCGCGTCCGAGTAGTCGTGCCGGGCGGGCTCCGCCTGCAGATGGTGGGCCTGCACCCGGGCCGCGCGCGGCAGCCGGATGTGGCGCTCGGTGCGCGGCGGGGGAGTGGTCACCGTCAGACGCGGCGGCAGTACCAGCAGCGCCCCGCAGCCCCAGCACGGGCGGGACGCCTGCTGCTGGTGCTCACCCGGTTCGGTCATGTTCTGCCGCCCGCAGGACGCGCACTCCACCACCGCGTCCCGGACCGCCCGCAGCGCGTCGCGCCACTCGGACTCCCGCACCCGGACCGCCGGATCGTGCAGCCCGGCCGTGAAGCTGCGCCGGAACAGTTTCTGGAGGGCGCCCGCGGAGGCGTCCCAGGTGGCCAGCACGGTCGCGTGCTCCATCGGGTCGGGTTCGTTCGAGTCGTCCGCCGGGTCGAAGACGAACAGCGGGTTCTTCCCGTAGAGCTTCCGCTCGGCGGCCTCGTCCAAGCAGTGGATCGCCAACTCCCGCCTGCCCTTGAGCGGGTGATGGTTCATCAGGAACATGAACAGCAGCACGGCCAGCGAGTGCAGATCGGACTGCGTACCGGGACGGGCGCCCGGCTCGGCGCGCACCAGCTCGGGCGCCATGAACTCCATCGTCCCGGAGATCCCGCTCGCGTCGCCCTCCACCACCGCGTTGTCGTTGTCGCAGACGAGGATGTCACCGGTGTCCGGGTCGAAGAACACGTTGCCCCAGGAGATGTCCCGGTAGGCGATGCCGCGCGAGTGGAGCGCCTGGTACGCCTCGACGGTGTACAGGCACGCGGTCAGCAACGCGCGCGTGCTGGTGCGCAGTTGACGGCGGAACAGGGCGGGCAGGCCCTTGAACCGGTCGGGCCGCAGCCCCATCAGATACCCGAACGAGCCGTGGTGCCAGGGCACGTACGCCTCGGGCCACAGGAAGCGGTCGTCGTCGAAGTCGCGCGACACCAGTTCCCGTACGATCCCCTCCTGCTCCGCGGTCGCGCAGGTCGGGTAGTACCACTTGAGGGCCTTCTCGCCGACGGACGTCTTCACCCGGTAGACCTCGCCCTGGCCGCCCGCCCCCAGCATGTCGACGACCTGGACCTCCTCACCGGTCTCCACGGTCAGGCGGGTGCCGCTGTCGAGCATGCCGGTCATCTAGGTCTCCCTCTTTCGTTCGGATTCCGGTTCGGTGGCGGGGTCGGTGCCGGGCTCCGAGGCGGGTTCCGGTTCGGGCTTGGGCTGCGGGCGGGCCGCGTACGAGTGCAGGAGCGCCGCGGCCAGGGTCGTGTCGTCGCCGGAGTACCGCGAGGCGTGCCGCAGCCAGTCGGGCAGCGCCTCCCGCACCCCCTCGAAGCCCTCCGTCGCGAGCCGCTCGTCCATGCCCCCGACGAACTCTGTGAAGCCGTCCCCCGACGCGAAACTCTTCGACAGACCGTCCGTGGACAGCACCACCAGCCGCGGGATCCGCGCCTCCTCGAACACGGGCGCCCAGTGCGTCCGTACCGCGCGCCACGCCTGCGGTCCGCACAGCGACTCGGTCTCGTCGCCCAGGTCGTCCTCGGCCGGGGCCAGCGGCCGGGCCACCGAGCCGTCGTGGCCCACCACCGCCAGATCGCCGTCGCCGATCTGCCAGGCCGTCAGCAGCCACGGCGTCACGACCGCGCCGATCAGCGTGGTCCCGTACAGCGTCAGCTTCTCGTCGGTGCCGGGCTCGGGCAGGCCGAGGTCGGCCACCGGGCGGTGCCGCGACCAGTGCCCGAGGGCCGCCTCGCGCCAGGACTGGACGAGGGCGCGCGGCATGTCGTTGCGGGCGTAGTTCATCAGCCGGGCGAGCCCGCCCGGTTCGTGGCCGGCGTCGGCGGCCCGGCCGAACTCCGTCGCCAGCGCGACGAACCGGTCCACGGCGAACCGTGCCCCGAGCGCGCTGCGCGCGTGCGCGGCCGAGCCGTGGCCGTCCGCCACGGCGAGGACGAGGGGATCGGCCGAGGAACCGGTCCCGGAGAACGCGTACCAGTCCTGGTTCTGCCGTTTCCCGGTCCCCTGGATGCTTTCGGCGAGGGTGGCCCAGCGCCGTACGAGTGCCGTCACCACACGTCGTCGTCATCGTCGTCGTCGAGGACCGGCGGCGCGAACGGCTGCTTCGCCAGCGGGTCCCCCGAACCGGCGACCGGCTGCGAGGCCGCCTTGACCGCCGCCGTCGAGGCCCAGCGGATCGCCGCCGCGAGCTGCTTGGGACTGTTGGCGTCCAGCGGCTGCAGCTCCGGATTGGCGAGGAACTCCTGGAGCACGGAGCGGTCGGCGTCGTGGCCGATGGCGATCGCGACCCGGACGGCCTTGCGCCCCCAGGGTGTCGCGTCGATCGCCTTGAGGCCCGCCTTCCAGTCGTCGGTCGGCACACCGTCCGAGACCAGCGCGAGGACCGGCTTCAGGGCCCGCTGCGGCATCGGCGGGCTCTGCAGCTCGCGCGAGACCAGGTGCAGCGCCTCGCCCAGGTTCGTCATGCCGTCCACCTCGACGTCCTGCCAGGTGAAGTCGTCGACGGGGACGGGGGTCTGGTGGTGCCACTTCGCCGTCGTGGAGAACGTGACGGTACGCAGCAGCAGTTGGGCCGCCGGGTTGTCGTGGGCCACCGACCGCATCTCCGGGACGGCCTCCCGGATCGCGTAGTTGAGCCGGGCGATCTTCTCGCCCTGCATCGAGTACGAGCAGTCGAGCAGCCAGATGAAATGGACCGGACGGTTCGCCATGGGCCCGCCGGGGATGTCACTCACTGCGTGTCCTTCCGTGGGGTGTGGGTGGGTGGGTCGGTTCCGAGTTCGGGTCGGTGCGCGTCGGTCAGCGCACCGCGTACAGGACGCCCGCGACCAGGAGCGCGCACGTCAGGACCAGTGCGGTGACGAACAGGCCCAGGGCCATACGGCGCCCCCACCTGATGTGCCGCGTCACGGTACTCATGCGGTCTCCAGCTTCTTCTCCTTCGAGCCGGCCGCCGGGTCGGGGCCGACCAGCCGGCCCGTGCGCAGGCCCGACGCGGCCAGCAGCCACAGCACGGGCTCGGCGGCCCGGCGTTGCTCGCTGTCCAACGAGCCCGCGCCGGTGGCCGCGTGGGCGCTGACCGCCCAGTAGCGGTCGGACCTGAAGTCGTGGCCGAGGGCGCGGACCAGCCCGCCGAGGCCGATCTCGGTGAGCCAGGTGTCGATCCGGGCCCCGGCCACCGGCAGGGAGTCGAGCTGGTCGAGGACGTCCCGCTTGGTGACGACCGTCGCCACGGACATCCTGCCGCGCCGCCCGGTGAGCGCCGACAGCTCGCCCGCCAGCCGCTGGTACGTCTCCCAGGGGCCCTGCGGCGAGGGCCGTGCGGCGGTGGCCCGGTCGGCGTCGGTGCCGGTCAGCTTCGTGCGTACCGTCGGCTCGGCGAGCACGTCCGCGACCAGGACCACACCGTCGGTGTGCGCGAGGTAGTGCTGGGCGCGCACCCGCTCGGCGTCCTCAAGGGACTCGCCCATCGGGTCGTACAGGTAGAGCAGCCGGCGGCGGCGCCCGAGCGTGACGGTCAGCATGAAGGCGCGGGGCTGGCCGCCGGTCGTGGCATGCGCCCAAGTGCCCTGTGTCAGCGTCTGGTTGAGGGTGTTCGCGGTCTGCCGGTCGTCCGTCGACGCGTACTCGACCCGCAGGTCGCTCCGCCGCGACCAGGCGTGCAGGCCCTCGACCATGGCGGCCATCAGCATCGTCTTGCCCGACGAGGTGCCGCCGACCAGCGGCGCGTGCACGACCCGCGTGGTGCCCACCGCGTCCGGCAGCACCTGGTCGCAGTGCGGGCACAGGGCGGTCAGCCGGCCGCGGCCGGCGAGCCGGCTCGCTCCGAGCCGCTGCCCGCAGGAGCACATGTGCCGCAGCGCCCCGTACCGTCCGGGACGCAGCCGGGCGTGCGGCTTCCGGCAGCCGGGGCAGCGGTGCACCGCGAGCGGCACCGGCCGGTAGCAGCCCGGATAGGGGCACTTGACGCGGATGCGCAGGACCGTCGCCCAACCGCGCTCCACGCCCCGCAGGACGAGCGCGGTCCCGGCGGCGCCCAGCCACACCAGGCCGAGCAGCAGGGCGAGGACCGCCAGCGCGAGCGCCAGGAACACCGTCGAGAGCGTGGCGCCCACCAGGGCGCCGAGGAACGTGCCGGGCGCGACGAGCCACATCCCGAGCTGTACGAACGAGTTGCGCTCGGGCAGCCCGTCGGCACGGATGCCGCGGAACAGCCGCGCGGTCGTGTGCTGGGTCCACCGGGTGGTGAACCGCAGCCAGATCACCCGGATGCCGAAACCGCCCGCCGTAGCCGCGTCCACCCACATCTGCCGCCACCAGTAGGCGAGTTCGGCCGGTTCACCGCCACCGCCGCTCGTGCCGACCACCGGGATACGGGTGTCGGGCTGGCCCTCCTGCCGGGGGCCCAGGGCGGAGCACACCGCCCGCACCCCCAGGGCGAGGAGCTGCCACAGGGCGTTGCCGAAGCAGACGGCGCCCGCGACCAGTGCCAGGAAGCCGAGGACGCCCTGCGCGATCAGGTTCACCGGTACTCCCGGCCGTCGCCCGGAGGGGGTGCCACGTCCCCGTACCGCGAGGACGGGTCGTTGCCCCGGCTCCCGTCCCTGCCTCCGTCCCGGCCGCCCTCCTTGCCGCGTCCGCGGCCGGTGAACCGGCCCGCGAGGCGGCCGAGCGTGCCGGGCCGGTTCCAGGCCCGGAAGGCGTCGAGCTTGCCGCGGCCCGCCCGGTCGAGGCCCGCCTCCACCTGCGCCAGATCCTCGGCGGGCAGCGCCCGCACGACGGGCCGCAGCACCTTGGCCAGCAGCCCGGAACAGATCTCGTCCCACGCCGGGTGCGCGCCCGCGTGCGAACTCCAGTCGCAGAAACAGTCGGCGACATAGCCGGGGACGGTACGCAGCCGGTCGCCCACCCGGTTCGACTGCGCCCTCCGCTCGTACGCGGACAGCAGGGCCGCGTCACCGGAGAGGGCCAGCGCGTACAGCTCACCGGGCGGCGCCGAGCCGCGCAGCAGCCGGCGCGCGAGGGCGCGGTGGATCCGTTCGAGGACCGGCGCGGGCACGGGGCGCGCGTTCGCGCCGAGCGCCGCCGCGCGCTGCACCCAGTCCAGGCCCTCGCCCTCGGTGCCGAGCAGTCCCGCGAACTCCAGCAGCAGGAGCGCCGCGCGCTGTTCCGGCGCCAGCTCCGCGGTGAAGCAGCGCAGCAGGTCGGCGGCGAGCGCCGGGATGTCACGGTCGTCGGCCGGCGCCGCGAGGGCGGCGTCGACCAGCAGGTCCCGGGTACCGGCGGCGCGGTGCAGGTCGGAGCCGAGTTCGTTGAGCAGCAGGCTCGCCTCCTGGCCCGTGGGCAGTTCACCGGGCCACACCAGGTCGACCGCGGTCCGCAGGACGGCCGGTTCGGTGTGCGGGGAGACCCCGGCGGTCCGCACCACGCCGTGGAACGCGGTCAGCCGGTCGCCCGCGCCGGTGGGCAGCGCGTTCGACGCGCACATCCGCAGATGCGGGAACCCCGGGTGGCCCCGTACGGGAAGGTCCACGACGGCCAGCATCCGCGCGGCGGACACCGGCCGGTCGGCGGAGATCGCGTCGAGCGCGCCGAAGAGGGCGATCCGCAGGGTCGGGTGCGCGGCGACGGCGTCGCGCAGCCCGGCGAGCTCCCCGGGCCCGACGGGGCTGCCGGGCCCAACGGGGCTACCGGGCCGCGCCGGTCCGCCGGGTCCGCCAGCGCCGCCGGGGAGTGCTGGTCCGGCAAGGTCGCCGGGTCCGCCAGCTCTGCTGGGCCAGCCAGGGCGGTCCGGTCCGCCGGTGCCGCTGAGCCTGCCGGGACGTGCTGGCCAGTCAGGGCCGCTGGAGCCGCTGGAGCCGCTGGAGCTGCCGGGCCCGCCGGGGTGCGCCGGGCCGGTGAGACCAGCGGCGTCGGCGGGACCGCCAGGCCCGGTCACGCCGGTGGCGGCGTCGTGGCCGGTCCCGGGGCCGATGCCGGTGCCCGCCCGGGCCCCGTTCCCGGTTCCGGGCTGGGCCGGGCCCGTGCGCGTGCTCCACCAGGGGATCGCCCCGTCGCGGTCGGCGGTCGCCGCCGGGGTGCGCCGCCCCGGGTGCCCGGTGCCCGTACGGGGCTCCGGGCCCGTGGCGGAGGCGTGCGCCCGCGCCTCGGGGATGTCCATGAGGGCCTGGGCCAGCCGCGCCGCGAGGTCCGGGAGAAGGTCGGTGCAGTCGACCTCCAGCAGATCGGCGACGCGCAGAAGACCGAGCGGGCGCCCGGCCGGCGGCTGCGCCGGGTCGGCCACGCCCGAGCGGATCGCGTACCCCAGCTCCGCGCCGAGCCGCGTCCGCGCCTCGGGGGTGAACGAGCCGCCGTGGACGACGGGGACGGGCCCGTCGCCGCGCACCGCCGCCGTCAGCACCCGCGCGGCGAGCGGCGCGGAGACGACGGCGGGCACCTGTCCGTCGAGACGCTCGAAGAGCGCGGTCAGCCCCGCGACGAAGTCGCCCGCGGAGTCCGTACCCGATGTCTCCCGGTCCACAGGTCCTGCGTCGTCCGCCGGCCGTGCCTCGCACAACGCCGTGACGATCGCGGCCAGTTCGTCCTCGGGCAGACTCCCCGCACGGTCGCGGACCCAGTGCGTGGCCGCCGTGAGGGCGGCCGGGGGCAGCGGGACACGAGCCGTGAGCGCCGCCGCGGCCAGGGAACCGAGGTCCGGCCCGTGACGCCGGAACAGATCGGGCCTGCCCGCCCGCCACACCCGGGCGCACACCTCCGCCCACGGGTCCGCCACAGCCTCTGCGGACGTGCCGGGAGCGGCGGGCACGGGCGGCCGGGTGCAGTCGTGGACCCGGTGCCGATGGCCGTACGCCACGGTCTCGGACGACGGCAGTACGCCGATGATCTGCTGCCTGGCCTGCACGGGCCGCCGCGTGTACGTCGTGAAGGTCAGCCGGTGCGCCTGCTCGCGCGGCAGCACCGCGCAGGCCAGCGCGATCCACTGGGCCACCGCGGCGCTGTCCCGCTCCACGAGCACGACCTGCCCGGCACCCGGGTCGTCCGCGACCGCCCGGACGTCCGCGAGGACCGCCGCGAGCCGGTCGGCGCGGGACACCGCGAAGGCCACCAGCGCCTCGTGCCGCATGAGCCCCGACGGCTCGAAGCGGTCGATCGGCTCGGGCCTGCCGCCGTCCGGCGTCGCCCGGCCCCAACGCCGGGACTCCCAGGCCGCGATGGGCAGCGCGCCGTCCGGCAGCCGTCCCCCCGCGGGCAGATGGAGGGCATGGGCGTGGAAGTTGCCCCACCGCCCGCTGTAGTCGACGCCCGTGTAGACGGAACGGCTCAGCAGCCGCCCGCCGTCGGAGAGCTCGCTGAAACTGAACGCGGTGGGGAAACCCGAGAGTTCGTCGGCGTCGGGCCGTGCGGGGGAGTCCCGCGGCGGCTCGTACCCGATGAGCTGCTCCGCCTCTCTGAGCACGCCCTGCGGCACGTCCTCGCTGACCGCCGTGAAGCGGAAGCCGGACCCGCCGGGCCCCGGCGGCGCGGAGGTGTAGTGGAGCTGGGAGAGCGTCACCTGGACGGTCCTTTCCGTGCGTTCGTCACCGGCAGCAGCCCGCGCCGGGCCAGCAGCCACAGCAGAGGATCCTCCACGCGCAACGGCTGCGGCCCCGACTTCGGTACGTCCGCCGGGGCGTCGGCGGGCGGTGGCGCACCCAGCGCCGAGAGACCGAACAGCGACAACTCCGCGAAGTCGCGCTCCAGTTGCCGGTACAGCGCCCCCGAGTCCCAGTCGGCCAGGTGGGAGCGCAGCTCCTCGTGCACCGCGAGCCGGTCGTCCTCGTCGAGGGTCCCACCGTCGTGGGTGGCGCTGTTGAGCAGGGGCGAGTGCGGGTCGAGCAGCGGCCGCAGCATGTCCGTCTTGGTCACCGCCACCGCTATCGGTGTACCGACCCGGCCGCGCGAACCGCCCCGGCCGTGCGCCCGCAGCTGGGTCGCCAGATCCGCCGCGATCTGCTGCGGCGGGGTCTCCACGGCGGGCAGCGGCGGCCCGTCGCCGAGCGGCAACCGGTCGCGCACCGAACCGAGTTGCAGCGGGTCCACGAGCAGGATGATGCCGTCGGCCGCGCTGAGATAGCGGGTGTAGCGGTCGACTGCGTCGGCGCCCGCGAGGTCCTCGCCCGCCGCGTCGAAGAACACGAGGGTCGTGTGCCGGCTGCCCGTGCCGAGCCGCCCGCGCCGGGGCAGGCTCAGCCGGTACAGCAGCGGATCGTTGAAGCCCAGCGCGGCGGGCCGGGTCGCGTCCGGCAGCCGAAGCCGCTCGTACAGGTCCTGGGCCATCTCCTTGTCGCGCTGCTGCGTGCCCTGGCCCATCGCGGCCAGCGAGGCGTCGAAGGCCTGGCCGACCCGCCGGTTCAACTCGTTGACCAGCACGGCGACATACGTGCTCTTGCCGGACGCCTTCGCACCGACCAGGGCGATGATCCGGCTGTCCTGCTCGCAGTAGTCGCTGGGCAGATCGCTGTGGCAGGAGCCGCACACCCGTACCGTCGTGGTCACGCCACAGCCCGGACAGACGGCGGGACCCGCGTTCGCGGCGGGCCGCAGTCTGGACACCGGGGAGCGCGGCCGGGTGAAGACCGGACCGCGCATCCGGGCCGACGGCGGGATGCTCGGGCCCATGAACTCGGCCCACACGTCGTCGCGTTCGGGTCCGCACGGCTGCGATCCGCGCACCCCGCCCGCGATCATCAGACAGCGGTAGGGCAGCCCGGCGGCCGACGAACGGGCGAAGCAGTAGGGGCAGATGACGGTCGTCATGGGTTCAGCGCACCACCAGGGTCGCGGGGGACGGTTCTTCGAGTCGTACGGACGTGGCGTGCGCGCCGAGCAGAAACCCGCGCAGGGTGTACGGGACGGGGCAGGGGGCCGAGTCCAACTCGTGCTCGACCGTACGCAGTTCCAGCAGCTCGGCACCGGCGATCCTGAGCACGGTGGTGCCGTCCGCGGGCCCGCGGGGACGGAGCGTGCCACTGCGCGCGACACAGACGAACTCCGGCAGCTGCTCCGGCAGCCGGGGCTCATTCTCCTCGGAGGAGGAGGTGGGGGAGGAATCCGGGGCGGAGAGGGTGACGCGGATCAGGGGCTTGCCGCGCCGCAGCATCCGGCGCGGCGCGGGCACCAGGCGGTACGCGACGGACGCGTCCGGCGGCAGCTCCGTCTCGGCGGCCGACGGCAGCGCGACCACGGACCCCGAGGCGCGCGGCGCGGGCACGGCCCGGACCCGGACACCGCCCCGGCCGACCGGCAGCCGCAGGCCCTGACGCCGGTACTGGTGCGCGGCGACGGCCTGTTCGCCCGTGTGCCCGCCGCTCTCCGTCCAGCTGACGGTCAGCAGTCCGGTGCCCTCGGGCCAGTCCAGGACCACCTGCACCTGGCCGTCCGCCTGCCGCCGCAGGCTCAGCCCGGTCACGGGGACGGGCGCCTCCACGGTGACGGCCGGTCCGGCCACGGCACGCTCCCCGAGCACGGCGACGGCCGCGACCTCGGCGTGGGTGCCGGGCGGTGGGCACAGCACCGGTTCGCCGTCGTGCGGGCGGGGCCACGGCAGCGGCTCGGGCAGCCCGTCGGTGGCCAACTCGGTTCCGGGCGCGGGAGCTTCGCCGGGCCAGCACACCAGCCGTACGTCCGTGGGCTCCTCGGGTACGCCGTCCTCGGCGCCCCCGCCGCCCCCGCCGCCCGTCCAGGCGAACCGGATCGTCTCGCCCTCGGCCGTGGCCGTGAGCGTCCGTACGGGGTCGGGCCAGCGGTGCACCGTGCGGGCCGCCTCGACGCCCGGGGACGCGACGACCTGACCCTCGGGCGTGCGGTAGTGGCAGACGACCCGGAACCGGTGCGGGCCGGGCGGCAGCCCGGTGGCCGCGAACCGGTCCCTGTCGCAGGGGAGCGCGCCGGTCGGGCCGTCGGGGCCGGTGTGCTCGACATTCACCTCCGTGGCGCCGGGCGGTGTCCGCCAGGTGCCGTCGATCCGCTCCCGGCCGTCCGTCAGCGTGAGACCGTCCGCCTCGGGCGTGAGCGGCAACTCCCGCGCGACGAGCGGTACGCCGTCCACGCGGCCCTCGCGCAGGGGGAGCGCCACGTAACGCACCATGCTCCCGAGCGGTATCGCCCGGTCCTCCGTGCCGCACACGCCGCCCGTGCCGGTCGCACCCGCGGGCACCTGGCGGACCTCGCGTACCTCGGTGCTGCCGCGCCCGGTGCGCCGGAGCCGCAGGATCCGCCAGACGACGCCGGGCTCTGCCGCGTCCCAGGCCAGCGCCGCCGACTCCGGGCGCAGTGCGCACCGCAGCCGCTCGGCGCGGTCGTCGTGACGGGGCCGGTGGATGCGTACGAGGCTGAACAGGGCCTTGCGGTCGTCCGCGGCGAGGCGCAGGGTCCGCAGGTACTCCTCCGTCGCGGCCTCGGTGTCGCCCGCCCGCTCGGCGGCACGGGCCGCGTCCAGCGCGGCGTCGGCGTGGCCCAGCCGCCGGGCGAGGGTGGTCCGCAGGGCGTCCAGCGCCGGGTCGCGGCCGGTGGTCGGCAGTCGTTCCAGGAGTTTGCGCACGCGACGCAGCCGGTGCTCGGCCCAGGCGTCGGCCAGTGACTCGGCGGCGGTCCGCTGTGCCTTGTCCAGGACGGGGCGGGTGCGGGCGGCGGCGGCGAGGCCCGCGGATTCGTCGGCGTGGATGCCCAATGCTCGTGCGGTGTCGGGGTGGTGGCCGTTCGGGTGGTCCTGGAGGAGGCCGATCAGTTGGTACAGCAGGACTCTGCGCAGGGCCTGCGGGTCGCTGCGGTGGAGTGCGGCGAGGTCGTTCGCGAGGGTTGCCCTCGGGCCCGTGCCGCGGCCCAGGTCGGCCAGGAGTGCCTGGTCGACGCGTCGTCGGCCGCGGGGGCCGAGGGGGACGAACACGCCGTCCAGGACGCGCAGTCCGGGGGCCGTGCCCGGGGCGGTGCCGGGGCCCGGGGCGAAGAGTTCGCCCATGTGGCGCAGGCCGGCGGCGTGTTGGGTGGCTACCAGGCGGGTGTAGCCGGGGGTCAGGGGGGTGAGGGGGAGTGCGGACAGCGCTTGGGGCAGGCCTAGGTGATGCCCGAACTCCAGACCTGCCACCTGTACCGCTCCCCCGGTCGTGCCTGCGACCGACATCCCATCAGATTTGGGGGGTTGGGGGGAGTGACTTTCGCAATCCGGCGAGGTGGGAGGGGTTGTGTGTGCGGCATGGTCCTGAAGTGAAGAACGAAGTCCGCCCCCGCCGCCCCTACCCTCCCCGTCACTGCATGGGGGCTCCGCCCCCTCGCCCCCATCGCGCAGTTCCCCGCGCCCCTGGGTACCCAGGGGCGCGGGGAACTGCGCAATCTTTTGTCTTGAAGGGGCGCGGGGAACTGCGCAATCGTTAAGGGGCAGCCCCACCGGCCCGCAGGTGAACGCTCAAGCCCCCACGGCGGCCAGAGCCGACACCGCGGCGGCCGCGTCGTAGCGGGACAGGAGCACGCGCGCAACCTCCGGCGCCGCTCCCAGCACCGGCGCCAACAGATCCGCCCCACCAGCCTCCCGCGCGACCCGGTCCGGCAACCGCCCCGGCGCGAGGAAGTACGGCGCCACAACCACCCGCGCACACCCCAGCGCACGCAAGGACTCCACCACCTCCCCCGTCCGCGGCAGCGATCCCGCGGAGGCGAACGCAGGCCGCACGGCGCACCAACCGGTCCGCCGCCACTCCCGCGCGATGTCTGCGATCACTGCGATCGCCTCCGGGTCGGTGGACCCCGCCGCGGCCAGGACGACCCCGGTCGAGGACTTGTCGGCGGGGGACAGCCCCGCCTCGTACAGCCGTCGTTCGAGCGCGGACGTCAGCAGGGGTGACGGGCCGAGCACCTCGGCCTGCCGGATCCGCAGCCGGGCCGGTGCCTGGCTCAGCACCGACGGGATGTCCGCCTTCGCGTGGAAGGCGCGGGTCAGCAGGAGAGGGAGGGCGACGATGTCGCGTACGCCCTCCGCCGCCAGGGATTCCAGTTTGCCGGAGACCGAGGGGAGGTTGAACTCCAGGAATCCGGCCTCCACGCGCATCCCGGGCCGCCGCGCCCGCACCTGGCGTACCAGGTCGTGCACGGTCGCGGCATGGCGCGGGTCGCGGCTGCCGTGGGCGACGACGAGGAGTACCGGTTTCGACATGGAGGTCAGCTCTTCACTCGGCTCTCGTTGCGGCTCAGCTCTTCACCAGGAGACCACGGCTGCGCAGCACCCACCGCTCCAGCGGGCTGAAGATCAGCAGGTCGATGGCGATACCGACGATCAGGATGAGGAGGATGGCGAGGAACACCATGGGCATGCTGTTGGCCGTACGGCCGTTCTCCAGCAGCTGGCCGAGGCCGACGCCCAGGTCCGGCGAGGACGCGATGATCTCGGCGGCCATCAGGGAGCGCCAGGAGAACGCCCAGCCCTGCTTCAGCCCCGCGAGATATCCGGGCAGCGCGGCCGGGATCACGACGTGCCAGGTGCCGCGCAGGCCCGTCGCGCCCATCGTGCGGCCCGCCCGCAGGAACAGCGGCGGGACCTGGTCGACGCCGGAGACGAGACCGTTGGCGATCGAGGGGACCGCGCCGAGCAGGATGACCGCGTACATCATCGAGTCGTTGAGGCCGAGCCACAGGACGGCCGGCGGCACCCACGCCACCGACGGCAGCGACTGGAGGCCGGACAGGATCGGGCCGATCGCCGCGCGCACGAACTTCACCCGCGCGACCAGCAGCCCGAGCGGGGTGCCGATGACGAGGGCCATCAGGAAGCCCAGCAGACCGCGCGAGACGCTCGTCCAGATGTATTCGAGGAGCGTGCCCTCCAGCCAGGCCTCCTGGACCTCGTCCCAGACCGCGGACGGGGCCGGCAGCTTGTAGCTGTCGGTGACCTCGGCCCACACCAGGACCTGCCAGACGACCAGCACCAGGGCCACGGCGACGATCGGCGGGAAGATCTTCTCCACGAAGGTCCGGCGGAACGGGGTCCTCTTCGTCTGGACCGTGTCCAGCGCGTCGAGACCGGCTTCGAGTCCGGCGAGATCGGCGCTCTGCCCGACGCGTTCGTCCTCGCGGCCCTCGCCCGTCGCGCCGCCCGTGCCCGTCGCGCCGCCGTCCTTGACGGCGCTCGTCTCAGTGCTGGCCATGGCGGCGGATCTCCCCACGCAGTTGTTCGGTGATCTCGACGGACAGTTCCGCCACGGCGGGGTCCTCGATACGGCGCGGCTGCGGAATGTCGACCGTCCACTCCCGCGCGACGCGCCCCGGGCGCGAGGACAGCAGCACCACGCGCTCGGCGAGCCGTACCGCCTCGCGCACGTTGTGCGTCACGAACAGCACCGACACGTTCGTCTCGCGCCAGATCCGGGTCAGCTCGTCGTGCAGCACGTCCCGCGTGATGGCGTCGAGGGCCGCGAACGGCTCGTCCATCAGCAGCAGCCGGCTGTCCTGGGCGAGCGCGCGGGCCAGCGCGACCCGCTGCCGCATACCGCCGGACAGCTCGTGCACCCGCTTGCCGTACGCGCCCTCCAGCCGGACGAGCGCCAGGAGCTCCTCCGCCCTGGTGCGGCGGTCGGCCTTGGCCACGCCCCGCAGTTTCAGGGCCAGCTCGATGTTCTTGCCCGCGGTCAGCCACGGGAAGAGGGCGTGCTCCTGGAACATCAGGGCCGGGCGGCCGTCGGTGCTGATGCCGCCCGCGGACGGCTCGTCGAGCCCCGCGACCAGGTTCAGCAGCGTCGACTTGCCACACCCCGAGGCTCCCAGGAGGGTGACGAACTCGCCGGGCGCGACATCGAGCGTGATGTCGTCCAGGACGAGCTGCTGCCCGGCGGGGCCGGCGAAGGACTTCGAGACGTGCTCGATCCGGGCGGCGTACTCCGCCGACGTACCGGCTTCGGCGTCGGCGGTCTTTGCGAGGGCGGTTGCCACGGTCGTCACCTCCTGGGAACTCATGGGTCCGGGCCTGAACTCTCGGCTTTCCGGGCTTACTTGACGCCGAGACCGGCGTCGTCGACCGCGCTCGCGCCCTCGGCCTTGAGGACCTTGTTCAGCGGCGCGAGGTCGTAGATGCCGTTGAGGTCGGGCTTCTCCAGCAGTCCGGCCTTCACCGCGTGCTCGGCCTCGGTGTCGAGGGTCGAGGCCAGCGGGTCGTCGGTGAACTGGATCGACTTCCACGCCGGGTCGATGACCTCGGCGGGCAGCTCCTTGCCGGACAGCGCCTTGAGCTTGGTGTTGGCGGCGGCCTTCGCCTCGTCCGGGTTGGCGTTGATCCACTTGTTGGTCTTCACCGAGCCGCGCAGCACGGCCTCGACGACGTCCGGGTGCTCCTTGAGGAACTTCTGCGACACGATGATGTTCGTGATCACGAACTTCTTGTCGGGCCACAGGTCGGCCTCGTCGAGCAGCACCTTCGCGCCCTCGGCGACCAGCTTGGACGCGGTCGGCTCCGGCACCCAGGCGCCGTCGATGGACCCCGACTTGTAGGCGTCCGGCGTGATCTTGTTGTCCGTACGGACCACGGAGACGTCGCCCTTGCCGCTCTGGGCGTTGACCTTCCAGCCCTGCTCGGCGATCCAGTTGAGGAACGCCACGTCCTGCGTGTTGCCCAGCTGCGGGGTGGCGATCTTCTTGCCCTTGATGTCCTTCGTGGACTTGATCTTGTCCGGGTTCACCACCAGCTTCACCCCGCCGGAGGCGGAGCCGCCGATGATCCGCAGGCCCTTGCCGTCGGTCGTGCTGTAGCCGTTGATGGCGGGGGAGGGGCCGATCCAGCCGATGTCGATCGACCCGGAGTTCAGCGCCTCGATCTCGGACGGACCCGCGTTGAACTGGGAGTACGAGGCCTTCGTGCCCCCGAGCTCCTTCTGCAGCAGCCCTTCCTGGTCACCCACGAGCGCGGTGGCGTGCGTCAGGTTCGGGAAGTAGCCGATCCGGACGGTGTCGGCGGAGAGCTTCTTGCCCTCGGCGGCGACCTTCGAGGTGTCCTCGTCCTTGTCGGAGCCGTAACCGCAGGCGGCGAGGGTCAGGAGGGGGAGCGCGGCGGCCACGGCTATGCCGCGGCGAAGCAGTGTGGAGCCCTTGGCAGGCACGGGAGGGTTTCCTCTCGTTGGCCCGGCGGTCACGGTTCTTCAGGTCGTGGCCGGGAGGTCGGCAGGTCTTCGTCGTATCCGCGACGGCGGGCGGGGGGACGGGGCGCGCAGGCAGTGCGCGTACGTCAGCACGCACATCGCGCGACTCCGCCCTGTCCGGCGCCGAGGGCGCCGCTGCCGACGCGGCCGCCCTCCTTCGCGAACGTGGAGTAGACGTCGATGGTGGTCGTCATGTCAGAAGTCCCACCCGTCCTCGTCCGCCTCGGCCCGCACGGGCTCCGGGGAGGCGAAGGACTCGCCGACCATGCCCGCGGTGAGCGTGGTGCCGTCGGAGGGGTCGATCAGGATGAACGAGCCGGTGCGCCGGGAGTCGGCGTACGAGTCCACCGGCAGCGGCTCGGCGGTACGGATCTTCACGCGCCCGATGTCGTTGGCGACCAGGTGGCCCGGGTGCGGGTGCAGGGACAGGTCGTCGAGGGTCAGCCGCGAGGGGATGTCCTTGACGATCGCCTTGACCGTGCGGGTGCCGTGCTTGAGCAGGACGCGGTGGCCGATGGTCAGCGGCGCGTCGGCCACGTGGCAGACCGTCGCCTCGATGTCCTGCGTGGTCGCGGGCGCGTCCTTGGTCGGCACGATCAGGTCGCCGCGGGAGATGTCGACGTCGTCCTCCAGGAGGACCGTCACCGACTGCGTCGTCCAGGCCAGGTCGACCGGCTCGCCCAGCAGGTCGATCGAGGCGATCCGCGAGGTGCGGCCGGAGGGCAGCACGGTGACCGCCTCGCCGACGCGGAAGGCCCCGGCCGCGATCTGACCGGCGTACCCGCGGTAGTCGGGGTGCTCGGCGGTCTGCGGGCGGATCACGTACTGCACGGGCAGCCGCGCGTGGCAGGTCGCGAGGTCGTGGCTGACCGGGAGGGTCTCCAGGTGCTCCAGGAAGGTGGGGCCGCCGTACCAGTCCATGTTCGCGGACGGGTCGACCACGTTGTCCCCGGCGAGCGCGGAGATGGGGATCGCGGTGATCTCGGGAACGCCCAGTTCGGACGCGTACGCCGTGAACTCCTCGGCGATCGCGGCGAACACCGGCTCCCGGTAGTCGACGAGGTCCATCTTGTTCACGGCGAGCACGACGTGCGGGACACGCAGGAGGGCGGCGATCGCGGCGTGGCGGCGGGTCTGCTCGACGACGCCGTTGCGCGCGTCGACCAGGACCACCGTCAGCTCGGCGGTGGACGCCCCCGTCACCATGTTGCGGGTGTACTGCACATGGCCGGGGGTGTCGGCGAGGATGAAGCGGCGCTTGGCGGTGGCGAAGTAGCGGTAGGCGACGTCGATGGTGATGCCCTGTTCGCGTTCGGCGCGCAGGCCGTCGGTGAGCAGGGCGAGGTCGGGGGTGTCCTGGCCGCGGTTGCGGGAGGCGTGTTCGACGGCTTCGAGCTGGTCGGTGAGGACCGACTTGGAGTCGTGGAGCAGGCGGCCCACGAGGGTGGACTTGCCGTCATCGACGGAACCCGCGGTCGCGAACCGGAGCAGCGTCGTCTCGGACAGCTGCTCGACCGACAGCGGCTCGATGGGCTCGGTGGGCTCGATGGTGCTCGTCATGGCTAGAAGTACCCTTCGCGCTTGCGGTCTTCCATCGCGGCCTCGGACATCTTGTCGTCGGCGCGGGTGGCGCCCCGCTCGGTGAGCCGGGAGGCGGCGATCTCGGTGATCACGGCTTCCAGCGTGGTGGCGTCGGAGTCGACCGCGCCCGTGCAGGACATGTCGCCGACCGTGCGGTAGCGCACGAGGCGTGTCTCGACCGTCTCGCCGTCCTTGGGGCCGCCCCAGTCGCCGGCGGTGAGCCACATGCCGGCGCGCTGGAAGACGTCCCTGTCGTGCGCGAAGTAGATCTCGGGCAGTTCGATGCCCTCGCGGGCGATGTACTGCCACACGTCGAGCTCGGTCCAGTTGGACAGCGGGAAGACGCGGACGTGTTCGCCGGGGGCGTGGCGGCCGTTGTAGAGGTTCCACAGTTCGGGGCGCTGGCGGCGGGGGTCCCACTGGGAGAACTCGTCGCGCAGGGAGAAGACGCGTTCCTTGGCGCGGGCCTTCTCCTCGTCCCGGCGTCCGCCGCCGAAGACCGCGTCGAAGCGTTCGGCCTGGATCTTCTCGGTCAGCGGCAGCGTCTGCAGCGGGTTACGCGTCCCGTCCGGGCGCTCCTTGAGCGTGCCGCGGTCGATGTACTCCTGCACGGACGCCACATGCAGGCGCAGGCCGTGCTTCTTGACCGTGCGGTCGCGGTACTCCAGGACCTCCGGGAAGTTGTGCCCGGTGTCCACGTGCAGCAGCGAGAAGGGCACCGCGGCGGGCGCGAACGCCTTCAGCGCCAGGTGCAGCATGACGATGGAGTCCTTGCCGCCGGAGAACAGCACCACCGGCCGCTCGAACTCGCCCGCCACCTCACGGAAGATGTGCACCGCCTCGGACTCCAGAGCGTCCAGGTGGCTCAGGGCGTACGGGCTGTCGGTCCCCTCCTCGGAGACGTCGGCGACGGTCGTCATGCGAGACCCCTCTCGGCGAGCAGCGCGTAGAGCGCTGCCGCGGACTCCTGCACGGACTGGGTGTGCGACTCGATGCGCAGATCGGGCGACTCGGGCGCCTCGTACGGGTCGTCGACCCCGGTCAGCCCGGAGATCTCGCCCGCCGCCTGCTTGGCGTACAGGCCCTTCACGTCCCGCTCGCTGCACACCTCGACCGGTGTCGCGACATGCACCTCCAGGTAGGCGGCACCGCTCGCCTGGTGGCGCTTGCGCACCGCCTCGCGGCTGTCGGCGTACGGGGCGATGACCGGTACGAGCGTCTTGACGCCGTTGCGGGACAGCAGATCGGCGAGGAAGCCGATGCGCTGGACGTTGGTGTGCCGGTCCTCGCGGCTGAAGCCGAGGCCCGCCGTCAGGAACGTACGGATCTCGTCGCCGTCGAGCACCTCGACGCGGTGGCCCTCCTCGCGCAGCCGTGTGGCCAGTTCGTACGCGATGGTGGTCTTGCCGGCGCTCGGCAGACCCGTGAGCCAGATGGTGGCTCCGGTCACTTGGTTCTCCTGGTTCATCGAGGCCGTCGGGCCGGTCACGGTCGTCGCGGTCTTCGGGGGCGTCGCGGTCATGGTCAGCCGTGCAGTCCGCACTCGGTCTTGTTGCGGCCCGCCCAGCGGCCGGCGCGCGCGTCCTCGCCCTCCAGCACCCGCCGGGTGCAGGGGGCGCAGCCGACGGACGGGTAGCCGTCCATGAGGAGCGGGTTGGTGAGGACACCGTGCTCGCTCACGTACGCGTCCACGTCGTCCTGCGTCCAGCGGGCGATCGGCGAGACCTTGACCTTGCGGCGCTTCTCGTCCCAGCCGACGACGGGGGTGTTCGCGCGGGTCGGGGACTCGTCGCGGCGCAGGCCCGTGGCCCAGGCGCGGTACTTGGTCAGACCCTGCTCCAGCGGCGCGACCTTCCGCAGCGCGCAGCACAGGTCGGGGTCGCGGTCGTGCAGCTTCGGCCCGTACTCGGCGTCCTGCTCGGCGACGGTCTGGCGCGGGGTGAGCGTGATGACGTTGACGTCCATCACGGCCTCGACCGCGTCCCGGGTGCCGATGGTCTCGGGGAAGTGGTAGCCGGTGTCGAGGAACACGACGTCCACACCGGGGTTCGCGCGGGACGCGAGGTGGGCGACCACCGCGTCCTCCATCGAGGAGGTGACACAGAACTGCTTGCCGAACGTCTGCACGGCCCACTGGAGGATCTCCAGCGCGGAGGCGTCCTCCAGTTCACGGCCGGCCCGCTCGGCGAGCGCCTTGAGCTCCGCGTCCCGGTCGCTGTCCCGGTCGCTCTCGGAGCCGGTCCGCTTCTCCGTGCCGGTCTGTTTCTCTGTATCGGTATCGGTCCGAACGGCCGTCATATCTCGTCCCCTCCACCGTCGTTGCGCTGAAATCCACGGGTCAGCAACCCGAGGAACTTCAACTGGAAGGCTCGATTGCACGCTGCGCATTCCCACGCGCCGTGACCCTGCTCGCCGGGACGCAGGTCCTCGTCGCCGCAGTAGGGGCAGTAGAAGGGCGCCGCGCGCTCGCTCATGTCAGGGACTCCTCGGAGGCGCGGGTGGCCCACGTGGCGAAGCGCTCGCCGTCCTCGCGCTCCTCCTCGAAGCGCTTCAGGACCCGCTCGACGTAGTCGGGCAGGTCGTCCGCGGTGACCTTCAGACCGCGGACCTTGCGGCCGAAGCCGGCTTCGAGCCCGAGCGCGCCGCCCAGGTGGACCTGGTAGCCCTCGACCTGGTTGCCCTCGGTGTCGAGCATCAGCTGGCCCTTGAGACCGATGTCCGCGACCTGGA
Source organism: Streptomyces liliiviolaceus (assembly GCF_018070025.1). NCBI lineage: Bacteria > Bacillati > Actinomycetota > Actinomycetes > Kitasatosporales > Streptomycetaceae > Streptomyces > Streptomyces liliiviolaceus. Next base: position 7,297,323 of record NZ_JAGPYQ010000001.1, on the reverse strand, counting down.
TGCGGGCGCAGGCGTTCGGGCAGCCGTTGATGTTGATGGTGACGGGCTCGTCGAACTCGGGCATACGGCGTTCGAGCTCGTCGATCAGGGTGGCGCCGCGGACCTTGGTCTCGACGATGGCGAGCTTGCAGTACTCGATACCGGTGCAGGCCATCGTGCCGCGCCGGAAGCTGGACGGCCTGACCTTCAGGTCGAGGGCTTCGAGGCCCTCCACCAGGGAGTCGATCTGCTCCTGCTCCACGTCGAGCACGATCATCTTCTGCTCGACGGTGGTCCGCAGCCGGCCCGAGCCGTGCGCCTCCGCCAGCTCGGCGATCTTCGTGAGGGTGGTGCCGTCGACGCGGCCCACGCGCGGGGCGAAGCCGACGTAGAAGCGGCCGTCCTGCTGCCGGTGCACACCGATGTGGTCGCGCCAGCGGGCGAGCGGCTGGTCGGGCGCCGGGCCGTCGACGAGCTTGCGCTGCAGGTACTCGTCCTCCAGGACCTGGCGGAACTTCTCGACGCCCCAGTCGGCGACCAGGAACTTCAGCCGGGCGCGGGTGCGAAGGCGCCGGTAGCCGTAGTCGCGGAAGATCGACAGGACGCCGATGTGGACGTCGGCGACCTCGTCGAGCGGTACCCAGGCGCCGAGGCGCTGGCCGATCTTCGGGTTGGTGGAGAGGCCGCCGCCGACCCAGAGGTCGAAGCCGGGGCCGTGCTCGGGGTGATTCACGCCGACGAAGGCGACGTCGTTGATCTCGTGCGCCACGTCCAGGAGCGGCGAGCCGGAGACCGCGGTCTTGAACTTGCGGGGCAGGTTCGAGAAGTCCTTGTTGCCGATGACCCGGCGGTGGATCTCCTCGATGGCGGGCGTGCCGTCGATGATCTCGTCCTCGGCGATCCCGGCGACGGGCGAGCCGAGGATCACGCGGGGCGTGTCACCGCAGGCCTCGGTGGTGGACAGCCCGACGGCCTCCAGGCGCTCCCAGATCTCCGGGACGTCCTCGATGCGGATCCAGTGGTACTGGACGTTCTGCCGGTCGGTGATGTCCGCGGTCCCGCGCGCGAACTCCTGCGAGATCTCGCCGATGACGCGCAGCTGCTGTGTGGTCAGGCGTCCGCCGTCGATCCGTACCCGCAGCATGAAGTACTTGTCGTCCAGCTCCTCCGGCTCCAGGACCGCGGTCTTGCCGCCGTCGATGCCGGGCTTGCGCTGGGTGTAGAGCCCCCACCAGCGCATACGGCCGCGCAGGTCGTTGGGGTCGATCGAGTCGAAGCCCCGCTTGGAGTAGACCGTCTCAATGCGCGTCCGCACGTTGAGACCGTCGTCGTCCTTCTTGAACTGCTCGTTGCCGTTGAGCGGGGTGTAGTGACCCACGGCCCACTGGCCCTCACCGCGGTGACGGCTCACCTTGCGGCGGGGCGTTGCGGCAGCGGGATCCTGCGGAGTGGCGGCCATGGTTTCTACGTCCTTCGAGACAGACGGATGCGGCTCTGACCTGCGCGTACGAGTGCATACGGGCATGCGTGCGCGGCATTGCGCAAGTCGAGACAGGGAGAATGTCGGTGGTGCTGGGCACGGGGGCGCGGCCCCTGGTGCCGTGGGTCAGCGGACCGGACAGATGGCGCTGGACATGCGGCCGAGGTCGACGTGCCGCCGACTCACCAAGGCAATTCCAGTTCCAGACATGACGGAAGCGTGTCACGGCGATCTGGACACAGTCCAGCTTCGTCCAGGATGCGGACACCCTTGTCCCGGGATGTGGGACAAGGGAGGTGACGGTCACAAGATCGGGTGCGGATCGCATCCCGCCAGGTCAGCCGACCTGTGCCCCGGGCCAGGGCCCGGGGGCGGCCACGTCCGGCTCCTCCTCCACCTTGGTGTCGAAGAGCTTGAAGCCGCGGCGCAGATAGTTGTCCATCGCGTGCTCCCCGTCCTTGCTGCATGTATGCAACCAGACGCGCTTCGTCGTCGCCCGCCCCGGCCAGCGGTCGGCCAGGTCCCAGGCCCGCGCCACGGCGTACGAGAGGAGGTGGCCGCCGATGCGTCGGCCGCGGAAGGCCGGGATCAGCCCGAAGTAGACGATCTCCACGACACCGTCGTCCTGCGCCTCCAGCTGTACGTAGCCGGCGGGCGTCCCGCGGTCGTACGCGACCCAGGTCTCCGTGCCCGGCCGGTCCAGGTCCTCCAGCCACTGCGCGTACGTCCAGCCGAGCCGGTCCGTCCAGCGGATGTCGCCGCCGACGGAGGCGTACAGGAAGCGGCTGAACTCGGGGGAGGGCACCTCGGCGCGGGCGATCCGGACGTCACCGTCGGGCGCGGCGGCGGGCAGCCGGTCTGCCGGAGCGGTCTGCTCCAGGGACCAGGTGGTCACAGCGATGCTCATGCGGGCCAGCGAACCACGGGGACGGGCTCCCCTCCAAAGCGGGCCGCCCGTCCCTCCCGCGGGTCACTGCACGGAGTCGTCGACCGCCGACAGCGGGACCGAGTACAGCACCCGCTCCGGGATCGCCGGCGCCTCCCACGCGTTGTCCTCGTTCGCCGCCCACTCGGTGAGCGTCCACAGCTCGCCGGTCTCCTGCCAGTACGACAGGGACTCGGTGTGCTGCCCCCAGCAGGCGTACGACGTGCCGCCGTCGCCGCACTGCGCGGCCTTCGCGGCGCTCTCGTTCTGGCGCCACAGCGTGCCGTGCCGGTCGCGGCTGCCCGGGGCGTAACCGGTGTACCAGTCGGCCTCGTCCGCCCCGTCCGGCTTGTGCGACAGGACGCCCTGGAGCCCGACGGCCTTGGTCTCGTACGCCTCGTCGGCGTTCACGAGGCCACCGGCGGTGCTGCCGAGCAGGCCCGTGCGGTCGCTCGCGGTGCTGTAGTGGTAGCGCCAGACGCGGGCCGGTTCGGTGCCGCCGGAGCTGAACCACTCGTTGGCGACCAGGCTGTCCGGGGTCGAGGTCCGGTCCAGGGAGACCGACGCGAAACAGGGCCGCCCGTCGTTGCTACTCGCGCTGCACGCCCCGCCGGTGAGGTTGTACGAGCCGATGGCGGGCAGCACGTACTGGTAGCCGCGCGCCGACCAGCCGCCGCTCACTTTGCCGACCTCCGTGCTGTTCACGTCGGCCCGCAGGATGCGGTTCATGTCGAAGACGAACAGGGCGTTGTCGTGGTCGGCGCCGTTCTTCGCGGTGACGATCAGCTTGTCCTGGTACCAGACCATGCCGCCGACGTGCGAGCGGACCGCCCCGAAGTCCTTGCCGCCGGAGAGCGGTGCGACCAGCAGGACCCAGCGGTACTTGAGGTTCTTCGGGTCGTTCGCGTCGATGAAGGCGACCCGGGCCAGACCCTTGTCGGCGTCGGGCTCGCCCGCCTTGTGGTCGTTGTGGGCCCAGCCCGCCAGGATCACCCGGTCGGAGCCCCACTTGCCGTCGTTGTCGGCGTCCCCGGAGGTGGTGACGGACTGCGGCAGCCACTTCTGTGTGGTGGCGTCCCCGCTGTCCCAGCAGTACGCGCGGGACGCGGCCGGCTCGACGGGCAGGGCGGCCGATTCGGTCGCGGCGCAGTCGGCCTTGTTGCGCATCGGGTGGTTGGCGCTCCTGAGCACGGCGTCGACCCCGACGGACCCGCCCATCGAGCTCTGCAGGGTGTCCAGCGTCGACTCGGCGACCAGGTTCTCGTGCAGTTGCAGCTTGCCGATCTCGGCCGACGAGGTGAGCGGCTTCAAGGGGCCGGGGTTGTCGCTGCCGGCGGCCTGCGAGGTGGTGATGATGGTGGCGGCGGCGGTGAGGGCGAGGGCGGCCCCGGACAGGGTGGCCCGCAGCACACGCCCCTTGGTCCGGCGGCGATGTCTGCCTCGATACGTCATAGGTCCTCCCGCGTCGGCGGCCAACTGCCTCCTGCGATCCAGCGGTTGAGCCGGAGGAGACGGATGTGGGGGGCCGTGGGTTGGATGGTACGGCAGAGGGGGGCGAGCCAGGTCGAATACCCGGTAATAGGTCGGGATTGCGCCCATGCCTCCCACAGAGGGAGGAGGATGTCGTCGTCACTCCGGCAGAGGGTTCACACCCCCCGCGTCCACCGCCCCGGTCGCCGTCCCCGCCAGCCGTGCGCGCACCACCCCCGGCGCCGTCGAATACGGCAGCAGGTCGCCGGGGGCGTCCGGGAGGACCACCCGCACCTCGGCCGACTCGCGGAAACGGTACGGGCGGTGTTCCAGGACGGCCCCCAGGTAGCGGCGTACGCGCGACATCTCGGCCCGTACCGTCACCGTGCGGGCCGGGTCGCCGAACATGTCGTCGGCCAGGTCGGCGGCGCTGCGGCCGGTGCGGTGCAGGGCCAGCAGGTACAGCAACTCCGTGTGGCGCGGACTCGGTTCATGGGTCCAGGTGCCCGTTCCGTCCACCACGGTCAGCGACCAGCGGCGCGGCTGCGACACGTCCAGCTCGATCCGGGCGGCGCCGCCCGGTGCGCGGAGTCCGTCCGAGGCGCGTATCAGCCAGCCGTCGGTCAGCGGCTCCACCGAGCACAGGCCGAGCGACGGCAGCCAGATCCGGTCGGCGCCGGGCGCGACGGGCAGCGCGACCCGGTCCAGATGCGGCATGCCGGTGACCGCGGCGGTCCAGCCGTCCCGGTCGACCGCGAGGGCGCGGCCGGTGATCCGGGCGAGGACCGGCGCGGCCACCGAGCGCAGCCGGTCCAGCGCGGCCAGATGCCGTTCCCGCAGCCGCGCCTCGGCGAGCTTGGCCACCGAGTCGACCCACGCGAGGGTCGACGGATGCATCGTCTCCCAGGGCCCGCTGACGTCCACGACACCGATCAGCCGGCCGTCGCGCGGGTCGGTGATCGGCGCGCCCGTGCAGGTCCAGGTGGCGTGGGTGCGGACGAAGTGTTCGGCGGCGAAGACCTGGACGGGGCGGCGGACGACCGCGGGGGTGCCGATCCCGTTGGTGCCGACGACGTTCTCGCCCCAGTGCGCGCCGAGTTCGAAACCGAAGCCGTCGGCCCGGTGCAGCACGGGACGGCTGCCCTCGCGCCACAGCACCCGGCCCTCCTCGTCCGCCACGACCATGATGTGGCGGGTGATGTCCGCGACCGACAACAGCCCCTCGCGCAGCACCGGCAGGATGTGCCGCAGCGGGGACTCCCGGCGCCGCCGTTCGATCTCGTCGCGGTCGAGCAGCCCGGCGCGGAAGTCGTGGTCGGGGTCGACACCGCTGCGCAGCATCCGCCCCCAGGACTCCCCGATGACCGGCCGCGGGCCGAGCGGCCCCGGCTGCCCGGACAGTGCGGCGTCGCGTACCTCGTCGAGCACGCGGGCCACCCGCGCCGCGTCCCCCGGGGGCAGCCCTGCCACGTTCATGGGTGAGTGCGCCATCGCGTCCTCCCGAAAAGCCTGAGTGGACAGCCGGCAGCTGTCGGTCCGTCCCGGCGACGGGTGTCCGTCACCGAGCGCGACAATCCGAACACGCAGCGGAGATCCCATGCAGGGTTTGCAAGGTAAGAGCAAGGTGCGGAGACGTTGCAACCCTCTGCAACTCTGGTGCGACGCCCGGTGCGCGGCCGAAACTCTACGACGCACGGGGGTGGTGCCGTGTCGGCGCAGTACCACCCCCGTGGCGAAGCCGGCCGGAAGGCCGCCGGGGCCGGGGCCCGGTCAGGAGACGGGGCGGGCCCGCTCCACCACCGAGGCCAGGTCGAGCGTGTGCGGCAGCGTCCCCAGCGACGAACCCCAGTCCCCGCCGAGCCGTGACGCGCAGAACGCGTCGGCGACCTCCGGCGGCGCGAAGCGCACCAGCAGCGAACCCTGCAGCACCACGGCGATCCGCTCGACGAGCCGCCGGGCGCGCCCCTCGACACCGCCCAGATCGGCGAGTTCGGTCAGCAGGTCCTTGATCGCGCCGTCCAGCCGGTGATCGGCCCCGCGCGCCAGACCGACCTCCTGGAGGTACGCGTTCAGCGCGGACGGCTCCCGCTGGAGGGCCCGCAGCACATCGAGCGCCTGGACGTTGCCCGCGCCCTCCCAGATGGAGTTGAGCGGCGACTCGCGCAGCAGCCGCGGCAGGCCGGACTCCTCCACGTACCCGTTGCCGCCCAGGCACTCCAGGGCCTCCGCCACGACGGGCGTGCACCGCTTGGTCACCCAGTACTTGGCCGCCGGCACCGCGAGCCGCAGGAAGGCCCGCTCCTGCTCGCCGCCGTCGTCGTACGCGGCGGCCAGCCGCAGCGCGAGGGTCGTCGCCGCCTCCGACTCCAGGGCCAGGTCCGCCAGGACGTTGCGCATCAAGGGCTTGTCGACCAGCCGGCCGCCGAACGCCTCGCGGTGCTCGCAGTGGTGCACGGCCTGCGCGACCGCCTGCCGCATCAGCCCCGCCGAACCGAGCACGCAGTCCAGCCGGGTCGCGGCGACCATCCCCATGATGGAGCGCACCCCGCGCCCCTCCTCGCCGACCCGGCGCGCCCAGGTCCCGTCGAACTCGACCTCGGCGGAGGCGTTCGACCGGTTGCCCAGCTTGTCCTTGAGCCGCTGGATCCGGAAGACGTTGCGGGTGCCGTCCGCCAGCACGCGCGGCACCAGGAAGCAGGTGAGAGCGTCCCGGCCGCCCTGTCCGCCCTGTTCGCCGGCGGGGCCCGCCTGCGCCAGGACCAGGAAGCCGTCCGACATCGGCGCCGAGCAGAACCACTTGTGGCCCGTCAGCTCGTACGTCCCGTCCTCGGCGAGCGGCCGTGCGACCGTGGTGTTCGCACGGACGTCGCTGCCGCCCTGCTTCTCCGTCATGCCCATCCCGAACAGGGCGCCGGCCTTCCGCGCGGCAGGACGCAGGTCCTGGTCGTAGACGGTGGAGGTGAGCCGGGGCTCCCACTCCGCGGCGAGCGCCGGGTCGGTGCGCAGGGCGGGCACCGCCGCGTGGGTCATCGACAGCGGGCAGCCGTTGCCCGCCTCGACCTGGCTCCAGACCAGGAAACCGGCCGCGCGCCGCACATGCCCGCCCGGCCGCGACCAGGCCGCCGTCAGCCCCGCCGAGACGCCCTTGCCGAGCAGCCGGTGCCAGGACGGATGGAACTCGACCTCGTCCAGACGCTCGCCGTAGCGGTCGTGGGTGAGCAGCTTCGGCGGGTTCTCGTTGGCCAGCACTCCCCACTTCTGGACCTGCGCGGACCCGGAGGTGCGCCCGAGGGCGGACAGCTCGCCGCGCGCCTCGTCGAGGAGCGCGGGATCGAGATGCCGGCCGACCGCCTCCACCAGGGCCCGGTCGGCGGTGAAGAGGTCGTACGCGACCAGCGGCGGAGCCTGGTTGGTCACGGTGTGGGTGCGGGCTGCCATGCCTGCGAACCTACCCGCGGTGCGGCGATCGTCACCAAACTCCCGCCGCACCCCCCGTACGCCGGAGCGCCGCCGTCCCGTCAGGCCGGACGCGACAGCGTGGCCAGGTCGCCGGAGCCGAGCGTGTCCTCACCGCGCGGGGTCACCGACCAGCTCGGGCTGTGGACGGTGTCGAGGTAGCGCTCGCCCAGGTCGGGGGCGAGCGCCACCGACGTGAGGTCCCGTGCCCCGTGCAGATCCATCCAGGTCGCCGCCCCGCTGACGACCGTGCCGGTGGAGCCGCCGAACAGGAACCCCCGTGCGGCCAGCCGGCGGCAGACGCGGACGGTGTCCGCCTCCTCCACGTGCACCACGTCGTCGACGTACGACTCGTCGAGCATCGGCGGACGTACGCCCATGCCGAGCCCCGGAATCTGCCGGGGGCGCTCGGGCCCGCCGAAGGTCACCGAGCCGACGGTGTCCACCGCGACGATCCGCACCCGGCGCCGCCACTGCCAGAACCAGCGCGCGCAGCCCATCAGGGTGCCGGTCGTACCGGCCCCGACGAACAGCACGTCCAGGTCCGGGAAGCGGCGTGCGATGGCCGGCGCAGTGGTGCGGTAGTGCGCCCGCCAGTTGCTGTCGTTGGCGTACTGGTTGAGCCAGACGTACCGGTCGTCCGAGGCACACAGCGCCCGTACGTACGCGATCCGGGCGCCCAGGAAGCCGCCGTGCAGAGCCGGCTCCTCGACGACGTGGACCACGCTGCCCAGAGCTTCCATCATCCGCCGGGTCGCCGGGTTGCAGCGTGCGTCGGTCACGCACCGGAACCCGTAGCCACGGCTCGCGGCGATCACGCTCAGTGCCACGCCCAGGTTCCCGGACGACGACTCGACCAGGACGGATCCCGGTCGCAGGGCGCCGCTGCGTTCGGCGGCGTCCACCATCTCGGTGGCCGCCTTCATCTTGATCGACCCCGCGAAATTGAACCCCTCGCACTTCAGGAAGAGCGGCAGCCCCATCGTCGCCCGCAGGTCGACGTAGAGCTCGTTCTCGTTGAATTCCGAAGGATCGGAAATGACAGGCATGAGTCCCCCTCGTTCATGCGGCCTTCGTGCGGCGCCGTGCCCACGTCCCGTGCGGCACGGCGCCCGCCGGTCAGCCGTGCCGGCGCAGCTCGTGGAAGAAGCCGTCCACGACGTGCGGCTCGCCCCGCCGGGCCACCTCGTCGTGGACGAACTTGCCGACCGCGAGGTCCAGGACCCCGAGGCCGAAGGGCGAGAAGACGACCGTCCGGTCGGCCGGCACGGTCACCCGCCCGGACAGCACGTCGTCCAACGTGCCGTCGATGAAGTCCCGGCCGCCGCTGAGGCGTTCGGCCAGGTGCGGAGAGGTCTCCGCCTTCAGGCAGTGCTCGATGTCGTCCACGAAGTTGGCCGAGGCGAGCAGGATCTCGGGTGCCAGGTCGCGCAGCGACACGTGCAGCACCAGCGGGGCGTGGTCGAACCACGCGAGGTCGTGGATGTGCGGAGTGCCCGCGACGGTGGCGAAGACCACCAGATCGCTGGAGCGGATCAGCGACTCGGCGCTGTCGTGCACGGTGAGCCGGCCCTTGGCGCCGGACCGTTCCAGATAGCCGTGGAAACCGGCCGCGCTGTCCGCGGACAGGTCGTACACCCCGGTCTCCTCGAACGACCAGCCGGTGGCGGTGAGATGGGTGTGGATGTGGCGGGCGATCAGCCCGGTGCCGACGAACCCGACCCGGACCGGCCGGGTGCGGCCCCGGCTGAGCCGGTCGGCCGCGAGGGCCGCGGAGGACGCCGTCCGGGCGGCGTTGATGATCGACGCCTCCAGGCAGGCGAACGGGTAGCCCGTCTCGTGGTCGTTGAGGATCAGCACGGCCGAGGCCCGGGGCAGCCCGGACGCCGTGTTCTCGGGGAAGCTGGAGACCCACTTGATGCCGTCCACCCCGATGTCCCCGCCGATCGACGCCGGCAGCGCGATGATCCGCGACGACGGACGGTCGGGGAAGCGCAGGAAGTACGACGGCGGGTTCACCGAGTCGCCGCCCCCGTGCAGCCGGTACACCCGCTCGACGAGGTCCGCGATCTCCGACTCCCGCCCCTCAAGGGCCTGCTGGACCTGGGCGCCGGAGACGACGGTGAACGGGGGAGCGGTGCGCGTCTCGGCGGCCTGCGCCGCCTGTTCCGTGCCGGTCATGCGGTCCTCACCTCGGTCGTGGGGGTGGAGTCGGTCAGCCGGACCGGGTCGGCCAGTGCGGCGAGCACCTCGCGCGGGCCCTCGAAGGGCTCCCTGCTGTGCGCGGTGCGGATGTTGTCGACGATCATCAGGTCGCCGGAGCGCCACGGCTCGCGCACGGTGTGGGCCTCGTACACCGCGTTGATCTCCCGGACGACGTCCTCGCCGATCGGGTCGCCGTTGCCGTGGCGGGTGTTGAAGGGCAGCCCGTCGGGGCCGTAGACGTCCACCAGGTACTCCCGCACCTCGGGGTCCATCGTCCACTCGTTGAGGAAGGCGATCTGGTTGAACCAGCAGGGCCGTCCCGTGACGGGGTGCCGGATCACCGCGGCGCGGCGCTGGCGGGTGTGCAGGGAGCCGTCGCTCTGCCAGGCGAACTCGATGGCGTGGGCCCGGCAGTAGCGTTCGATGGCGGCGCGGTCCTCGGTGCCGAAGGCCTCGCCGACCGACGCCCCGATCTCGTCGTTGTACGTCCGGGCGAGCAGCCAGCCCTCGCGCGCGAACCGCTCGGTGAGACCGGCCGGCAGCGCGTCGAGCACCGTGGGCGCGTCGGCGACGGCGGTGGCGCCGCCCTCGGCCGGCGCGTCGAGGCACGCGAACAGCATCAGCGCGGGGAACTCGACCGAGTAACTCAGCTCGTGGTGCATGCACATCTGCTGGTTGGGCGGCCACTTGGTGGAGGAGTACACGCCGTCCGCGTACGTCCGCCGGGGTGCGAAGGACTCCCGGTCGGGCATCAGGCCGGTGGCCAGGCGCCGGAACACCTCTCCGGTCGTGTCCGGGTCGTCCAGGCCCAGACCGCGGACCAGGACGCTGCCGTGCTCGGCGACCACGGCGCGCAGCGCGTCGCGGTGGACGGCCGCCCAGCCCGCCGTGTCCCCTGCGACGTCGGCGCGCAGGATCGGGGGGCTGCCGGGACTCAGGACGACGTCGGGCAGGAGCGTCGGGGTCGAGGACATCGTGTGGTTCCTTCCGGTCTCGCGCGGTTCGGCCCGCGCGCGGATGTGCGTGTGGTCGTGGGCCGGCTCCCGCGCCGGTTTCCGGGCCCGTTTCCCGGCGCGGTTCACGACGCCTCCCTGGCCGGGGCGTCGAGCAGTACCGCCAGGTCGGCGAGGACGGGGTGGCGGGCGACGTCCTTGAGGGTGATCGCCCGGTCCAGGGCGACCGCCAGCTTCACCGCCGCGAGGGAGGTGCCGCCGCGGTCGAAGAAATGGTCCAGGCGGCCGATCCGGTCCTGCGGGACGCCCAGCACCTGTGCCCAGGCCGCCGCAAGCCGCAGTTCGCCCGGGGTGCCCGGCGCGTGCTCGCCGTCGCTGTCCGCCGCGCCGCTCCCCGCCAGGTCGAGGTCCTCGGCGAGCGCGGTCAGCGTCTTGCGGTCGATCTTGCCGTTGGCGGTCAGCGGCAGGCTCTCGCGCCGGTGGACGGCCGACGGCACCATGTACGCCGGGAGCGACACGGCGAGCCGGGCCGCCACCGCCTCCGGGTCGAGCGGCTCGGACCCGGCGCAGAACGCCACCAGCCGGGTGCCGCCCGCGACCACCACGGCGCCGTCCCGGACGCCGTCCACCCGCAGCAGCGCGTTCTCGATCTCGCCGATCTCGATGCGGAAGCCGCGGATCTTCACCTGGCTGTCCCGACGGCCCAGGAACTCCAGCTTCCCGTCGGGCAGCCACCGGCCGTGGTCCCCGCTGCGGTACAGCCGCTCGCCCGGCCGGTACGGATCCTCCCCGAACGCGGCCTTCGTGCGCTCGGGGTCGTTGACGTACCCGCGCCCCACGCACACCCCGGAGAAGACGATCTCGCCGGGCGCGCCGAGCGGTACGGGGACCAGGTGCTCGTCGACGACGTACACGCGCACGTTGGCGACCGGCCGGCCGAGCGGCACCCGGTCCTCGTCCGGCACCCGGTCCATGACCTCGTGGTTGGTGTCGTCGGAGGTCTCGGTCAGCCCGTACGCGTTGGCCAGCCGGATGCCCGGCTCGGCCGCGAACCAGCGCTGGACGAGTTCCTTCTTGACGGCCTCCCCGGTGACCGACACGCAGTGCAGGTCGGGCAGTTCGCGCGGGCGCTGCTCCAGTTCGGCGAGGACGGCTTCGAGGTACGACGGGACGACCTGGAGGACGTTGACCCCGCCGTCCGTGATCGTGTCCACGAACCGCGGCACGTCCAGGATCACCTCCTGGGCGACCAGCAGGGTCCGCCCGCCGACCAGCAGCGCGGAGACCAGCTGCCACAGCGAGATGTCGAAGCACTGGGGTGCCGTCTGCGCGACGACCTGCCCCTCGCCGACCCCCAGGTCGTCGATCTTGGCGAGGACGTGGTTGACGAAGCCCGCGTGCTCGCACATCGCGCCCTTGGGCTCACCGGTGGAGCCGGACGTGAAGTAGATGTAGGCGAGCCGGTCCGCGGCGACCGGGACACCGAGGTCGCCGTCGGCGTGGTCCTCCGCGTAGGCCTCCTCGACGTGCAGGACACGGGCGCCGGTGTCGGCCCGGTCCAGCGTGGCGGTGCTGCCGCCCTCGGTCAGGACCAGCTCGCAGCCGGCGCGCCTGAGCGTCTTCTCGATGCGCCCGGACGGGAAGTGCGGCTCGACGGGCAGATAGACACCGCCCGCCTTGAGGACCGCGAGGACCCCGGCCATCCAGTCCAGATCGCGTTCCATGACGACCGCGACGACGCCCTCGGGGCGCAGCCCGCGGGCGAGCAGCGCCCGGCCGATGCGGTTGGCCCGCGCGTTCAGCTCGCGGTACGTCCACTCCTCGTCGCCCTGGACGGCGGCGACGGCGTCCGGATGCGCGGCCACCCGCTCCTCGAAGAGCTCGTGGACGCGGCGGTCCGGCAGTGCGCGGTGCGGACCGGCCAGCCCGTCGAGCTGGTACCGGAGTTCGTCCTCGCCCAGGAGGCCGTGCCGGTCGTGCGCGGCGTCCGGGTCGGCGGCCAGCAGGCCGAGCGCGGTCAGGTGGTAGCCGGCGATGCGCGCGGCGGCCTCGGCGTTCAGGACGTCGGTGCGGTACCGCAGCCGCAGGGCGTGGCCCGCCACGCTCACGTGCAGCACGGTGGCGGCCCCGGTGCCGGCGGTCCGTCCGGTGCCGTCGTCGTGGCCGTGCGGGTCGAGCACGGCCGCGAAGGGGACCGGGTCGCCGCCCGACTCCCGCGCGGGCGGCTCCCCGGCCGGTTCGTGGGCGGCCTCGCGGACCGCCAGGTCGGCCTGTGCCAGCAGGTCGCGCCAGGTGCCGGGGCCGACGGCCAGTCGGCGGAGCACCGGCGCCGCGCCCTTCGCGGTGACGTAGCCGGTGACGGCCTCGCGCTCACCGGACAGGGCCGCGAGGACCTTGGCGTGTGCGGCCAGCAGCGCGGACGGCTCCGTCATCAGGCCCTCGGGCAGCGGAACTTCGTACTCCGCCGTGCCCGGGCCCGGGTCGCGCGTCCACCTCGGGATCGTGTCCATTCTGTGTTCCCCCCTGTGTTCCTCTACGTGCTGTGGTCAGGCGCGCCGCTGTTCGGCCGCCGGGTTCCCGCCCCAGTGCGCCCCCGGCGGTACCTCCTCGCCCTTCATCAGGAACGAGTCGGCGGCGATCACGGCGGCGTCCCCCACGGACGCGCCGTAGTGGACGAGCGCGCCGACGCCGAGCGTGACGCCGTCGCCGATCTCGATGTGGTCGGACTTGAAGGTGCCGTCCTCCTGCGAGTGCGACTGGATCTTGCTGTGTGCGCCGAGGGTGCAGTCGTCCCCGATGGCGGTGAGCGTGCGTTCGGTGATGTAGGCCCCGTCGTCGAAGACCCGGCGGCCGATACGGACCCCCAGCAGCCGCCAGAGCAGGCTCTTGAACGGGGTGCCGTTGTAGAGGGCGAAGTGCGTGTCCGGGACCTTCCACAGCCGCTCGTGCTGCCAGAAGAGCGGGTCGTAGATGGAGTGCAGCCGCGGCACCAGCGGACGGAACCGCAGGATGACCCGCTCCACCAGCGCGTAGTAGCCGGTGGTGAACGCGACACCGACGAGCAGGGACGCCCCGATCAGCAGCCCGCCGACCGTGCCGTACTCCCCGTACAGGTCGAAGGCGGCGAAGCCGAGGACCGTGAGGACGAACCAGTCGAACCACCGCAGGAACAGGAACAGGCCCATGGTGTGCAGGTTGTGGCGGTTCTTCGCGGCGAGGCGGCGGTGCAGCTCGTCGCCCTCGCGCAGATGGTCGAAGCGGGTGTCGCGCTCCACGGTCCGCGGGATCTCGAAGGGCGGCGAGCCCAGCAGGCCGACCCCTTCGCGGACCTCCCCGTCCAGCGGGACCATGACCTTCGTCGCGAGCAGGACGTTCTCGCCGGTGCGCCCGCCGACCGGGTAGGCGATGTGGTTGCCCAGGAAGCTGTTCGGTCCGATCGTCGCGCGCGAGACGCGGAACGACGTGCCCGAGTACTCGGCGTTCATGATGGACAGCCCGTCGGCGACCATCGTGCCGCGCCCGACGGTGGCCAGGAACGGCGTCTCGTGCGCGACTCCCGTACCGAAGTTGGAGCCGGTCTGCTCGACGTGCGAGAGGTCGTACCCGATGGCCCGCAGGTAGTGGACGATGTACGAGCTGTCCCCGCACAGCCACTTGAAGAACTTGACGTTGGTCAGCCGTGCGACGGTCCGCTGCACCGAGTAGTGGAAGCCGTAGAGCGGGTAGACCCGGTCCGGCTCCAGGAACCGGTTCAGCAGCCGCGGGACCACGGTCACGACGGCGAAGCCGACCACGACGAAGCCCACGAAGAGAGCGACCGACAGGGCGAACGCCTCGGCGTAGAACCGCCCCGACGTGATGTTCTGCGTCTCCGGGTTCAGCAGCACGTCCAGCGAGGGCGCCACGGTCAGCAGCAGGTACGTGCCCCCGACGAGGAGCGGCATGGTGACCAGGAGCGTCTGGAGCAGGGTGGCCAGGCCGTAGCCGACCCGGCGCGCGGTGCCGCACTCCGCGGGGGCGACCCGTACGTAGTCCACGTCCGTGCGCTGGGCGGGCGAGCCGTGCCAGTGCTGACCGGCCGGTACCGCGGCGCCGCCGTACAGCGCCGACGCGTGACCGAGCTGGGAGCCGTCGCCCATGGTGGTGCCGATGTCGAGGACGGTGTTCTCACCGACGAACACGCCTTGGCCCAGCGTGACCCGGCCGGTGCGGATGCGCCCGGCGTGCGCCTGGTAGCAGAGGAAGTGCGAGTCCTTGCGGATCACGGTGTTCGCGCCGACCGTGAAGAGGTCGGTGCAGACCGGGACCGCGTGCGAGAGGATCGTGACGTTCCTGCCGATCCGCGCGCCCAGGGCCCGCAGATACAGCACGTAGAGCGGGTTGCCGGCGAACAGGACCATCGGGTTCGCGTGCAGCAGCACCTTCACGGTCCAAAAGCGCAGGTAGGCCAGGCTCCACAGGGGGAACTCGGTCTCCTTCCAGCGGCCGACCAGCACCCACTTGGCCACCACGGGCAGGGTGCACAGGCCGACGAAGACGCCGCCTCCGAAGAGGGCCGACCGCAGGTAGACGTCCACGACGCCGTCCCCGGCCGACACCCAGTCGTACCCCTGGGCGGTGACGAGCCCGGAGAGCAGGCAGTACAGCGCGAAGACCAGGAACTGCAGTGCCCCGCTCAGGACGTACCGCGCGCTGCTGCCCGCCGCGGGCGGCGCGGCCGGTTCCCGCGGCGGCGCGGGCTCCTCGGCCGGGACCTGGGAGAGCGCCGCCGCCAGGTCCCGGATCGTCGGGTGGCCGTACACGTCACGCATCGACACGGCCGGCAGGTCGGGGTGCTTCCTGACCCGGGCGCAGAAGTGTGCCATCACCAGGGAGTTGGCACCGAGGTCGTCGAAGAAGTGACTGTCGACGGGGACCTGCTCGGCGCGTACGACACCGGCGAGCACCTCCGCGAGGACAGGTTCGATCCCGTTCACCGGGTCGCGGGTGGTCACGGACAGCGCCGGAGCGGCGGTCGCGACCTCAGTGGGATTTCCCACCACTTGATCTCCTTGCTGGTGATTGCTCGTACTTGTGGACTGTTCGGAAGTGTTTGGCACCTCGGATGGGAATACGAAGGATTCACGCCCGCAGTTTCATCACGCACCTGAATTGGTGACGAAAGATGTTCTGGTGAACCACGGTGATTCCTGTGTGACTCCGGTGTGCCGGAAGGTAGAATTGTTTCTCGTGCACGCTGTGCGGTGGCAGGGCAGGCGAGAAGAGGATGTTCGGGAAGTGTGAGAAGTGGCCGCGCGGAAAAGGCGCAGTGCAGCACGGCATGATCCGCGTGGTTCCCACGCGGATCATGGGTAACGCGGCTGTGTCGGACCCTCCTCCGGGCCCTTCTGAGTCCCCCCGTGTCGTGGTGCCACCGAGCCGTCCCCACGTGCCCAGCGCAATGCAATCCGAATTGTTTCGGCGGGCTCATGAACGGGTCAAGGGCGTTTCGGCCTATGGCGCTTTCTCGCTGTTCGATGCTTCAACGGCGGCCACCCTGAATGATCTCGTCCGACCGTGCCACCGGGGAACTCACCGGTGGACAGTGCATGCGTTGTTGCGTATTCCACTTCCGGAGGGCAGGTAATTCGGCCACGCGGTCATGACAGAAAAAGGGTTCGATTTCTCTTTACGGTTGCCACGGAATTGCCGCCGCTTTTCCGTCGTATGACGGAACCGGATCAGTACCGTCCCGCCGCCGGGTCGCGTGCGCCGCTCCCGCCACACCCGCTCCGGTCACGGCACCGGGGGATGAGTGCGACCCCGCGCGGCGGATACCTTTAGGGCGTGCAGCCAGCAAGTGAACCCCCTCAGAGGACGTCCGGTCGTCTCCACCGGGCGCGTGCCCTCTATCGGAACGTCTCCAAGCGCAGGACCGCCTGGCTGCTGCTCAAGGACACCGTGAACTCGTGCATCGAGTACCGGATCCTCGGACTCGCGGCGGAGGCGGCGTTCTTCACCCTGCTGTCCGTCCCGCCGCTGCTGCTCAGCATGATCGGCCTGCTCGGCTACGTCGACGACTGGACCGGCGCCGACACCATCGCCAGCGTGGAGACCAGCCTCCTGGAGGCCTCCCGCACGGTCCTGACCGACAAGGGCGTCAAACAGATCGCCGAACCGCTCCTGCACGACGTGATGGAGGGCGGCCGGCCCGACGTCATCTCCCTGGGCTTCCTGTTCGCCCTGTGGTCCGGCTCGCGCGCGGTGAACGTCTTCATCGACACCATCACCGTCATGTACGGCCTCGACGGGGTGCGCGGGATCGTCAGGACCCGCCTGATGGCCTTCCTGCTCTTCCTCGTGGCCCTGCTGATCGGCTCGATCGCCCTGCCGCTGATGGTCGCGGGCCCCGACGCCGTGGTGAACGTCGTGCCCTGGTCGACGACCGTCGTACAGGTGCTCTACTGGCCCGTCGTCATCGTCCTGTCCGTCGTCTTCCTGACGACGCTCTACCACGTGTCAGTACCGGTGCGCTCACCGTGGATCGAGGACGTGCCCGGCGCGCTCGTCGCGCTCACCATGTGGGTGCTGGGCAGCCTCCTGCTGCGCATCTACCTCACGAACACCGTCGAGGGCCCCACGATCTACGGCTCCCTGGCCGCGCCCGTCGCCGTCCTCCTGTGGATCGGCGTCGCCGCCTTCGCCGTCCTCGTGGGCGCCGCCGTCAACGCGGCCATCGACCGTGTCTGGCCCGCCGCGGCCACCGCCGCCGCCCGCGCCGTCAACGAGCGGCTGCGCGCCGAACAGGCGGCCGACCTCGTGGCCCGCGCGGCGGCGGCCCGCGCCGCGCAGGCCGAGGACGGCTACGACGACCCCGACGACCCGGACATGCCCTCCGAGTTCCCGGAGCGCTGGTCCCGCTTCCTGCCCCCCGAGGACGTGACCTCCCGGCTGCGCACCCACGCCAAGTCCACCCCCAAGAACAGCGACGAGACACCTCCGCCGCAGTGACGCGGCAGCCCCGCCACGGTGACCGCGGCGGGGCGTCAGGGGGATCCGGGGATCCAGGGGGCGCGGGGCGTCAGACCTTCCACACCCCGTCCGCCGCGTGCTCCCGCGCGAAGTCCGCGAAGTCGCGCGGCGCACGCCCCAGCACCTCCCGTACGACGTCGGTGGTCCGCGCGTTGTGCCCGTCGAGCAGCCCGTCGAAGACCTCCTCCATGAACGCCACCTCCTCGGCCGGCAGCCCGAACCCCGCCAGGATCTCCCCGTACTCCTTCGTCGGCACCGGCACGTACCGGATCTCCCGGCCCGCCGCGGTGGAGATCTCCGCCATGGCCTCCCGGAAGGACAGCAGCCGCGCCCCCGTGATCTCCAGCGTCCGCCCCGCGTACGAGGAGTCCGACAGGGCCTTCACCACGACCTCCGCGAGATCCCGCGCGTCGATGAACGGCACCGGCACCTCACCCGCCGGGAACACGAACTCGCCGCCGCGCACCCCCTCCACCAGCAGGCCCTCGCTGAAGTTCTGGAAGAACCAGTCGGCCTGCACCACGGTCCACGCGGCCCCCGACTCGCGCAGCGCCCGCTCGGTCGGCTCCGCCTGACGCTCCCCGCGCGCCGACAGCAGCACCAGCCGGTGCACACCGAGATCCTGCGCCCGCCGGGCGAACGCGGCGACGTTCCCGGCCGCGCCCGGCGCACCGACGTCCGGCGCGTACGCCAGATACGCCGCGTCGGCCCCGCGCAGCGCCCCGTCCCATGTCGAGGGGTCGTACCAGTCGAAGCGCACGTCCCCACCGCGCGAAGCGGCCCGTACCCGGAACCCCGCGGCCCTCGCCGCCTCCGCCACCCGGCGCCCCGTCTTCCCCGAGGCGCCCGTCACCAACACCGTCCCGTTCTGCGTGTTCTCCGTCATGGCCCCAGTCAACGACCGCACGCCGAAAGGGGACATCGCCGAACCTCTCGTTCCCATAAGAGCGCGTCTACTCTGAATCCCATGGACGCACTCGCAGGGCTTCTGGAGGGTCCACGCGCGCGTGGCGCCTTCATGATCCGGGCGTGCTTCGAACCACCCTGGTCCCTCCGGATCGAGGACCGCGCCCCGCTCACCGTCATGCTGATGATCCGCGGCGAGTCCTGGATCACGCCCGACGCGGGCGAGCCCGTGCTGCTGCGGGCCGGCGACCTCGCCATCGCGCGCGGCCCCGACCCGTACACCTGCGCCGACGACCCCGCCACCCCGCCCATCGCGGTGATCCTGCCGGGCCAGGAGTGCACCTACCCGGACGGGCGCTCGATGCGCGGTCACATGGACCTCGGCGTGCGCACCTGGGGGCAGCGCCTCGACGGTTCCATGGTGATGCTGATCGGTACGTATCCGGTGCAGGGCGAGGTCAGCGGGCGGCTCCTCGACGCGCTGCCGCCGGTGCTGACGCTGACCTCCGATGTGTGGGAGTGTCCGCTGACCCCGCTGCTCACCGAGGAGATCGTGCGCGACGAGCCCGGCCAGGAGGTCGTCCTCGACCGGCTGCTCGACCTGCTGGTCATCGCCGCGCTGCGGGCCTGGTTCTCCCGCCCGCAGGCCGAGGCGCCCGCCTGGTACCGGGCCCTCGCTGATCCGGTCGTCGGCCGGGTGCTGCGGCTCGTCCAGGACGACCCCGCGCACCCCTGGACGGTCGCCTCCCTCGCCACGAAGGCCGGTGTCTCGCGGGCCGCCCTCGCCCGCCGCTTCAGCGAACTCGTCGGCGAGCCCCCGATGACGTACCTGACCGGCTGGCGCCTCGCCCTCGCCGCCGACCGGCTGCGCGACACCGACGACACCCTGGAGGCGATCGCCCGCCAGGTCGGCTACGGCAGCGCGTTCGCCCTGTCCAGCGCCTTCAAGCGGGTGTACGGGGTCAGCCCGCAGGAACACCGGACGCGGGCGGCCCGGCCACCGATCGGCGTAGCCTTCTGACCGTGGCCGAGCCGTACGCCGAGCAGCACTCCGGGTCGTCGCCGGCGCCGTACCGGGAACGGGCGTCGCGGCTCACCGGCGCGGTCGTGTGGACCCGCGCCGCCGAGCCGGGCGACGCGGCGCCGGTGCTGCCCGACGGCTGCATGGACCTGCTGTGGACCGAGGGCCGGTTGTTCGTCGCGGGCCCCGACACACGGGCGTACCTGAGCGACGAACCCGGCGGGCCGCGACGGTACGCGGGGGTGCGGTTCTTCCCCGGCACCGCGCCCTCCTATCTCGGTGTACCCGCCCATGAACTGCGGGACCGGCGGGTCGACCTCGCGGATCTGTGGGACGGGGGCGAGGTGCGGCGGCTGACCGAGCGGGTCGACGCGGCGGCCGATCCCGCCGCCGCGCTGGAGGCGGTCGCCGTGGGGCGGGCGGCCGGGGCCGGGGCGCCCGATCCGCGGCTGCGGGCCGTGGTCGCGGCCCTGTCCGCGGGGGCCGCTGTCGCCGCGACCGCCGAGGAGGTCGGCTGGAGCGAGCGGCAGTTGCACCGGCGGGCCCTCGTCGCGTTCGGGTACGGGCCGAAGACGCTCGCTCGTGTGCTGCGCTTGCAGCGGGCGTTGGCCCTGGTGCGGGGTGGGGGCGCCGCGGCGGAGGTGGCGGTGGTCGCGGGGTTCGCGGACCAGGCTCATCTGGCGCGGGAGGTGAGGGAGTTGGCGGGGGCGCCGTTGGGGGAACTGCTGCGCCGTTGAAGGGGCGCGGCCCCTGAAGGGGCGCGGGGAACTGCGCGACCAGCCCCCACCGGACCCGCACGTACCCCCCCGCAAGCTCCGGGGGCTGCGCCCCCTGAAGAGGGGCCGCTACCGGGCGAGGTGGGCGAAGAGGTCCACCCCGTTGCCGTCCGGGTCCTGGACGGTCGCGTAGCGCATGCCCCAGGGCGCGTCGAACGGCTTCAGTTCCGCCGTGTGGCCCGCGGCCAGCAGCGCTTCGTACGTGGCGTCGACGTCCGCGGGGCTGTCGCACAGGAAGGCCAGGGCGATCCGGCCCCCGCCCGTCGGCGGTCGCCAGTCGGGGTGGAACGAGCGGATCGTGTCCTCGGTGTCGAGCGCGAAGCGCAGACCGCCGGGCAGTTCCGCCTCGACGTGCGGCAGGCTCTCGGCACCCTCGGGGAAGGTGAGACCGAGACGGCGGTAGAAGGCGAGCGACGCGGCCATGTCGGAGACGACGAGGCCGATGAGATCGAATCGTGGAGTCATGGGACCACCGTAGGGACCGTACGGGCGCGGGTCTTGAAGGAATCGGACGTACGGACAAGGCGGCGCACTCCGACACATGGTCGGGTACGCCGCCTTGGGGTGGGACGGGGTGCGGGAGCCGGCCCGCGGTGCACGGCGGTTACTTCGCGTCGCGGTTGAACTGCGAGGCCGACCAGTAGTAGCCGAGCGCCGCCAGGCCCAGGCACCAGGCCACGGCCAGCCAGCCGTTGTACCCGATCTCGGTGCCGAGCAGCAGGCCGCGCAGGGTCTCGATGGCCGGGGTGAAGGGCTGGTACTCGGCGATCGGCCGGAACCAGCCCGGCATGGTGTCGGCCGGGATGAAGGCGCTGGAGATGAGGGGCAGCAGGATCAGCGGCATGGCCATGTTGCCGGCCGCCTCGGCGTTCGGGCTGGCCATGCCCATCCCGACCGCGATCCAGGTCAGCGCCAGGGCGAACAGGGCCAGCAGACCGAACGCGGCCAGCCACTCGATGAACGTGGCGTCGGTGGACCGGAAGCCGATGGCCACACCGACGGCGCCGACGAGGACCAGACTGGCGAGCACTTGCAGGACGCTGCCGACGACGTGCCCGATGAACACCGATCCGCGGTGGATCGCCATGGTGCGGAAGCGGGCGATGATGCCCTCGTTCATGTCGGTGGCGACGGACACCGCGGCGCCGATCACGGTGCTGCCGATCGTCATCATCAGGATGCCCGGGACGATGTAGGCGATGTACTCGGCGCGGTCGGCGCCGCCGTCCCCGATCCCCGCGCTCATCACGTCGCCGAAGATGTAGACGAAGAGCAGGAGCAGCATGATCGGGGTGAGCAGCAGGTTCAGGGTGAGCGACGGGTAGCGCCGGGCGTGCAGGAGGTTGCGGCGCAGCATCGTGGACGAGTCGCGCACGGCGAGGGAGAGGGTACTCATCGGACGTTCTCCTTGGTCTGGTCGGACGCGGTGGTCTGGCTGGGGACGCCGGCGGTACCGGTGTCGGCGGCACTGCCGGTGAGGGCGAAGAAGACGTCGTCGAGGTCGGGGGTGTGCACGGTGAGTTCGTCGGCCTCGATGCCGGCGGTGTCGAGCCGGTCGAGGACGGCGCGCAGTTCGCGCTGGCTGCCGTCGCTGGGGATCTGCAGGGCGAGTGCCTCGTCGTCGCGGGCGACGTCGTGCAGGGCGGAGGCGGCGGAGCGGTAGGCGTGCGGGTCGGTGAAGCGGAGCCGCACGTGTCCGCCGGGGACGAGGCGTTTCAGCTCCTCGGCGCTGCCTTCCGCGGCGATGCGGCCGTTGTTGAGGACGGCGATGCGGTCGGCGAGCTGGTCGGCCTCTTCGAGGTACTGGGTGGTGAGGAAGACGGTGACGCCGCCCGTGACCAGTTCGCGGATGATCTGCCACATGGTGTGGCGGGAGCGCGGATCGAGACCGGTGGTCGGCTCGTCGAGGAAGATGATCCGCGGACTGCCGACCAGGGTCATGGCGATGTCGAGACGGCGCTTCATGCCGCCGGAGTAGCTGGAGGCGGGCTTCTTGGCGGCGTCGGTGAGGTCGAAGCGTTCAAGGAGTTCGGCGGTGACGCGGCGTCCCTCGCTCCGGGGCAGATGGTGCAGGTCGGCCATGAGGAGCATGTTCTCCTCGCCGGTGATCAGGCCGTCGACGGCGGAGAACTGGCCGGTGACACCGATTCCGGCCCGCACGGCCTGCGGGTCGGCGCCGAGGTCGTGACCGCCGACGCGGATCGCGCCGGAGGCGGGGTCGGGGGAGACGAGGGTGGAGAGGATGTTGACGGCGGTGGTCTTGCCGGCGCCGTTCGGGCCGAGCAGGGAGAAGATCGTTCCCTCGGGGACGACCAGGTCGATGCCGTCGAGCACGACCTTGTCGCCGTAGGACTTGCGCAGCCCGTTCGCCGCGATGGCCGGGTCGGTCATGAGGAATGCTCCTTCGAGAACTACGGGTCGGGGACTGCGGGGCGCGAACCGTGGCCGGGTGGGCCGCGGGTCAGAGACTGCGGGCGGTGATGTCGCCGTAGGACGTGGTCGCGTGGATGTTCAGAGCGGCGGCGCCGTCGGAGTTCTTGAGCGCGTTGTCGATCCGGCCGGAGGCGGTACCGGCGTCCAGGGAGGCCGAGACCCCGCGGGCGGCGCCGACCGACACGTCGCCGGCCTCGGTGCGCAGCACGACCGTGCCGCGCACGGCCTCGGTGATACGGATGTCGCCCTTCTGGACGCTGACCTCCGCCGGACCGCCGAGGCGGCCGACCGAGACGTCACCGGCGAGCAGGGTGAGGCGGGCCTCCGCGGTCTCGTCGAGCTTGACCGAGCCCTGCGCCCCCTCGAAGGCGACGTCGCCCAGCCGTCCGACGCCCCGGAACTCGCCGGCGGCCGTCTTCGCCTCGACGCGGGAGCCGGCGGGGAGCTGGACGGTCACCTCGACGGACCCGGAGCTGCCGAGGATCCGGTTCTTCGCCGGTGCGGCCTCGATCCGCAGGACGCCGTCGTCGTAGGCGACCTCGATGCGCTCGGCCGCCTTCACGTCCCGGCTGTTCGAGGCGCTCGCGGGCAGGACCTCGACCGTGGCGTCGGCCCGGTCGGCGGCGATGACCCTGATGCGGCCCGCGGGGATGTCGATGACGGCGGAGACCTGGTCGGTGGTGTCGAACTTCTGCATGGTGCTCTCCTCGGTGTGGTTGTTGTCCGTTCGCCCGTTCGGCGTTTCCGACATTGGAAAAGCTACGTTGCGTTCACGGATACGGCAACAGGCTTGTTGCGTACGAGTGCAGTATTCGCAGCTCAAGACCTATTAATCGTTGCGCTGGTAGTGCATCTAACGCAACAGCACTCGCCGCGGTCGTTGCAATGTGCTTGGAGTGAACGCTATGCTCGGCGCATCGAGCACGACCGAGGACCATGAAGGAGACCGCGATGCCGGGAGGCAGGCTCACTCAGCAGGAACGCCAGCAGATCGCGCTGGGGCTGGCCGACGACCTCGCGTACGCGGAGATCGCCAGGCGCCTCGACCGCCCGACCTCGACGGTCACCCGCGAGGTCATGCGCAACGGCGGCCCTCTCGCCTACCGCGCGGACCTGGCCCACCGCGCCACCGAACACCGCGCCCACCGGCGCAGGGAGGCCGCGCCCAAGGGGCAGGAAGCGCCCCCGCAGGCCCACGGCCGTGACGCCGAGGCCGTACGCGCGTACGTGGAGGTGTTCACCACCCTCCTCATGCAGTCGGGCCTGCCCAGGATGACGTCCCGGGTGCTGGCGCACCTCTACACCACCGACGCGGGCAGCCTCACCGCGTCCGAACTCGTCCAGCACCTCCAGGTCAGCCCCGCGTCCATCTCCAAAGCGGTCACACTCCTGGAGAGCCAGGGCCTCATCCGGCGGGAGCGGGACGACCGGCGCCGCGAGCGCTATGTCGTCGACAACGACGTCTGGTACGACGGGATGATCGCCGCCGCCAAGTCGCACGCCCAGCTCGCCGAGACCGCACGGCAGGGTGTCAGCGTCCTCGGCCCCGACTCCCCGGCCGCCGCCCGCCTCGAAGGCATCGCCCGCTTCGTCGACTTCGTGGGCGAGGGCATGACCCGTGCCGCGGAACAGGCGCGCGAGGTCCTGTACACGAAGCCCGAGCCGCCGGCCCCGGCCGAACCGACGCGCTAGAGACCTGGAGCCCGTTCATGGCAGCGCAGCACCCCTCGCCTTCGCCCTCGCCCCGTCCGCGGGTCGTCGTCTACACCCGCACCACGGACTACCGCCACGACTCCATCCCCGACGGCACGGCCGCCGTGCGGGCGCTGGGGGCGGCGCACGGCTTCGACGTCCACGCGACGGAGGACCCCGGTTTCTTCGACGCCCCCGTGGGCCCGTACGCGGCCGTCGTCTTCCTCTCCACCAGCGGTGACGTCCTGACCCCCGCGGGCCGGGAGCACCTGGCCGCGTACGTCGAGGCGGGCGGCGGTTTCGTGGGGGTGCACGCGGCGGCCTGCACGGAGTACGACTGGCCGTACTACGGCGAGTTGCTCGGGGCGCGTTTCGCCCGGCATCCCGACCTGCAGCCGGGCCGGGTGATCGTGGAGGACCACGATCATCCGGCGACGCGGCACTTGCCCGCAGCCTTCGCCTTCACCGACGAGTGGTACGACTTCCGGGCCAGTCCCCGGGGTTCGGTACGCGTACTCCTCTCCGCCGACGAGGCCTCGTACGACGGAGGCGGAATGGGCGACGACCACCCCTTGTCCTGGTGCCACGCCCAGGGCAGGGGCAGATCCTTCTACACGGCCCTGGGCCACGCCCCGGAGTCCTACGAGGACGCCCGTTTCCGCAGCCACCTACTGGGCGGCATAACTTGGGCAGCCGCGTTCTAGGGGGGGCGCGGCGAAACCACTGGGTCCGTTTGCGGGTGCGGGTGCGTTGTGGCTGGTCGCGCAGTTCCCCGCGCCCCTAAAGGGCCCCTGGGGGCTGGCGTGGTGGGGCATGTGCGGGTGCGTTGTGGCTGGTCGCGCAGTTCCTCGCGCCCCTAAAGGGCCCGTGGGGGGTGGCGTGGTGGGGCGTGTGCGGGTGGGTTGTGGCTGGTCGCGCCGTTCCCCGCGCCCCTGAAAGCTCCGTGCTGACCGGCGTCTGTAAGGGGCGCGGGGAACGGCGCGCTCAGCCACGACGCACCCGCACGATCCGCACGGCGCCCGCCGATTCCTTCACGGCGCGAGCCACGCCGCACCCGCACATGCCGGCTTTTAAGGGGCGCGGGGAACGGCGCGGCGAGCCACGACGCACCCGCACATGCCGGGTTTTTAAGGGGCGCGGGGAACGGCGCGGCCAGCCACAACGCACCCGCACATTCCACACAGCGCCCGCCCCCCCAAGCGTCACCGCCCCCGCGTACTCGCCCGCACAACCAACCGCGTCGACAACTCGGTCCGAGTCCCCTCAGGCTGCTCACCGGCCATCAACCGCACCAGTAACCGCAACGCAACCCCCGCCATCTCGGCAACCGGCTGCCGGACGGTGGTCAGCGCGGGTGATGCCCACCGTGCCTCGGGCAGATCGTCGAACCCCACCACACTGACATCGTCCGGCACGGACAACCCCCGCTCCGCAAGCGCGCGATACGCGCCCAGCGCCATCCGGTCCGAGCACACGAAGACGCCCGTCGGCGGTTCCGGCAGATCGAGCAGCTCCAGCATCCTGCGCTGCGCGGACCCCTCGTCGAACCCGCCGTACCGCAGGTACTCCGCCCGATGCCTCACCCCCGCCGCCGCGAGCGCAGACCGGTACCCCGCGACCCGCGCCCCGCCGCACGTCCTGCGGCGGTGCCCCGCGATGACGGCGATCCGTTCATGGCCGAGCGAGAGCAGATGCTCGGTGGCGAGCACCCCGCCGTGCCAGTTGGCCCCGCCGACCGACACGACACCCACGGGCGGTTCGACCGCCGGGTCGATCAGCACGAACGGAATCCGGTGCTGCTCCAGCCAGGCGTACTGGGACACGGTCAGCTCGGCGAGATGGAACAGCACCCCGGACGAGCCCCGGGTGGCGAGCTTGTCCAGCCAGCCGCGCTCCGGACGGTCGCCCCGCGTCCGGGTCAGCCCCGCCGAGACCACCACCTCAAGTCCCGCGTCCTGCGCCGCCTCCTCCACCCCGTGCAGGATCGCGCCGGCCCAGGAGCTCTCCAGCGAGTGCACGACGAGGTCGACCAGGCCGGGCGACTTCGCCGCGTCGAAGCGGGGTCTGCGCACGTAACCGAGCCGGTCGAGTGCCTCGGTGACCCGGCGGCGGGTCTCCGGTGCCACGTCCTCACGGCCGTTGACCACCTTCGAGGCCGTGGGTACGGACACTCCTGCCTCGCGGGCGACGACCGCGAGGGTCGGCCCCGCCACGCTCCCGGTACGCACCATGGAGCCCACCTCTCCGGCCCCGTCCCGAGGGCCCGCGAAAGTTTCGGGTAGAAAGCGCTTCCTAAAGCGGTCCCTACAGTAAGGCCGCCCGAACTCACCGTGGAAGAGCGGGTACTCGGTGGAATTCCTCGGAGCCGAAAGTCTCGAAATGCCGGACATGCTGGGCGTGTGCGGTTCCCCGAGTGGTCACCCGCGCGGTTCCCCGAGCGGTTCGGGGCGGCCGACACGTCCGGCTTCGGCACCCCGGGGCTGCGGAACAGGAGAGTTCTGTGATGCGCTGACGGTGATGCGGTGATGCGGTCAAGCGGCAGCGCGGCCCGCAGAGGCGGTTCGTTGCGGTGAGGAGGGGTTCGGATGGCTGAGGTACCCGCGGTGACCGAGAATCCCGGCGCGGCCGAGGATCCGGTGGTCGGCACCCCTTACGGGGCGGTGCGGGGCCGTTACGAGAACGGCCTCGCCGTCTTCCGGGGCATCCCCTACGCGGCCCCGCCCTTCGGCCCCCGCCGGTTCCGGTCGCCCGTACCGCCCGAGCCGTGGGACGGCGTGCGCGACGCGGGCGCGTTCGGGTCGACGCCGCCCAAGCCGCCGTACTCCGAGGCCTTCGCGAAACTGCTCGCCGACCCGGTCGTACCGGGCGACGACTGCCTGAACCTGAACGTATGGACGCCGGAGCCGGGTCCGGGCGCCCGCCTCCCGGTCATGGTGTGGATCCACGGAGGAGCGCTGACCCGGGGCTCGTCGGCGATCCCCGTGTACGACGGCCGGTCCTTCGCCCGGGACGGCGTGGTGTGCGTGTCCTTCAACTACCGCCTGGGAGTGGAGGGGTTCGGCCTCTTCCCGGACGCGCCCGCCAACCCGGGCCTGCGCGACCAACTCGCCGCACTGGAGTGGGTACGGGACTCGATCGAGCAGTTCGGCGGCGACCCGGACCGGGTCACCGTCTTCGGCGAGTCCGCGGGGGCGATCAGCATCGGGGCGCTGCTGGCGAGCCCGCGCGCCCAGGGACTGTTCCGGCGGGCGGTGCTGCAGAGCGGGGCGCCCGAGGTGACGGACAGGGACAAGGTGCGGCGCCTGGTGCGGCGTATGGCGGCCAGGCTGAGGATCCCGGCGACCGCGCGGGCGTTCGCCGTCGCCGACCGCGGCGCCCTCGCCGAGGCGCAGGCGGAGGCCGGCCGCCGTGCGAGCCCGGTCGTCGGCGGGCCCGCGTTCGGCATCGTCGTCGACGGCGACCTGGTGCCGCGCGATCCGCTGGAGGCGCTGATCGAGGGCGATGTGGCCAAGGACGTGGAACTGCTCGTGGGCTGGACCAGCGAGGAGTACCGGCTGTGGCTCGCCCCGACCGGACTCCTCGAACGCCTGGACCGGCTCGGCCCGGTCGCCCTGACCGCCGCGAGGGCCCGCTGCCGCTGCGGTCCCGAGGTGCCGCGCGGCTACCGGCTGGCCCGCCCCGGCACGAGCACCGCCGACCTGGTGGGGCAGTTGGTCACCGACTTCCTCCTCCGTGTGCCGCTGCACCGGCTGGCCGACGCCCACCGGGCGCCCTCGCACGTCTACGAGTTCGCCTGGCCGTCGAACATTGCTGGCCTCGGTGCCTGCCACGCGCTGGAACTTGGCTTCGTCTTCGACACGGTCGGCGTACCCGAGGCGGCGATGCTCGCGGGCCCCGGGGCGCCGCAGTCCCTCGCCGACGAGATGCACGCGGCCTGGGTGCGGTTCGCCGTCACGGGCGACCCGGGCTGGCCCGCCTGGGACGACACGCACCCCGTACGGGTCTTCGGGTCGGGCGGGCCCGAGATCGTACGGGGGCCCCGGGACCGGGAGATGGCCCTGTGGGAGACGGGGCCCGCGGCGCCCACCGGGATCGAGCGCGACCCGGCGTCACGCGAGCCGGGTGCGGCATCGAGGACGGTGGTGGGGCGACTGCGCAGGCCGGGCGCGATGCGGAGGATCTGACGACAGCCCGCAACCCGCACCCCGTCCCGCCCGCAGCCGCACAAGCTGCTCGGGCCGGGACCGCGTCAGCGCTCGGTCGTCGCCGACTTCCGCCGGGACTCCCGGCCCTTGGCGCTCGCGGTGCCCTTGGTGCTCTCCGGGCGGCGGGTCAGGACCAGCGGGCCGCTCTCGGTGATGGCGACCGTGTGCTCGGAGTGGGCGGTGCGCGAGCCGTCCGCCGAGCGGATCGTCCAGCCGTCGGGGTCGTACACGATCTTGTCGGTGCCCGCGGCGAACCAGGGCTCGATCGCGATCGTCAGCCCGGGGCGCAGCTTCCAGCCGCGGCCGGGGCGGCCGTCGTTGGGGATGTGCAGCTCCTCGTGCATCGTGCGGCCGATGCCGTGGCCGCCGAATTCGAGGTTGACCGGGTAGCCGTACTCCTTGGCGACCCCGCCGATGGCCGCCGAGATGTCACCGAGCCGGTTGCCCGGCAGCGCGACCTCGATCGCGGCCTCCAGGGCGACCTCGGTGGCCTCGATCAGCCGCAGGTCCTCCGCGGCCGGGGTGCCGACGACGACGGAGAGGGCCGAGTCGGCGGCCCAGCCGTCGACGGTCACGGCCATGTCCATGGTCAGCAGATCCCCGTCGCGCAGCTTGTAGCTGTGCGGCAGCCCGTGCAGCACGGCGTCGTTGACCGAGAGGCACACCACGTTGCGGAACGGGCCCTTGCCGAACGAGGGCTCGTAGTCCCAGTAGCAGGACTCCGCGCCGCGCTCCTTGATCCGGCGGCGGGCGTGGTGCTCCAGATCCATCAGGTTCACCCCGACCGCCGCGAGGTCACCGAGTTCGCCCAGCACCTGACCCAGGAACCGTCCGGTGGTGTGCATACGCTCGATGTCTGCGGGAGACTTGTGCTCGATCACTGCGTTCCTCGATTCCCGGGGCGGCCGACCGGTATATTTATACCAGAGGGTGGGGCGGTTGCCCGCCGGACGCCACCGCCTCTAGCATGTGCGGATGGTCCGCCATCCGCTCGCCCCAGAACAGATCGAGGCGGGCCGTCGTCTCGGAGCGGCCCTGCGCTCCGCGCGGGCCGGACGCAGCCCCGCCGAAGTCGCCGCGGCGGCGGAGATCTCGCCCGAGACCCTGCGCAAGATCGAGACCGGCCGCATGCCGACGCCCGCGTTCGGCACGATCGTCCGGCTCAGTGAGGTACTGGGCGTGCCTCTTCCGGAGCTCGCCAGCGTCTGGCGCACCGACCCCGCGCTGAGCGCGGCCTCCTGATCGCCTGATCCTTTCCCCTCCCGGGTACGCCTTCGCCCCGCTCACAGCGGTGAGCGGGGCGAAGACCTCAGATGCGCCGGGTCGAGTCAGGTGCGGTCAGGGCAGGGTCCACTTCTGGTTGGCGTTGGTGTGGCAGGTCCACAGGTGGACGGCGGTCCCGTCGTTCCAGGTGCCTCCCGAGGCATCCATGCACTTGCCGGACTGCGGGTTGCGGACGGTGCCGTCGGACTGGGCGGCCCAGGTCTGGGCGCCCGAACCGTTGCAGGTCCAGAGCTGGATCTTCGTACCGTCGGCGTTGCCTCCGCCGCTCACGTCCAGGCACTTGCCGAGCGCCTTGAACGTGCCGTCGGCTGCGACGGTCCATTTCTGGGCGGCGGAGGTGTTGCAGGTCCAGATCTGGACCTTGGTGCCGTCGGCGGTCTGGGCGTTGTCGATGTCCAGGCACTTGCCGTTGACGCCCTTCACCTCACCCGTACGGGGCCCGGGCTGCTGCCCGCCGTCGCGCTTGACCCGGATGTTGCGGAACGACACGTCGTCACCGTCGCCGTGGTTCTGCAGTCCGATGTGCCCCTGCCGCAGACTCCGTACGGGATCGGTGTTGGTGAAGTCGTTGATCTTCCGCCCGTTGAGGAAGATCTCCAACCGCTCGCCGGTGACCCGCAGTTCGTACGTGTTCCACTCGCCCGGCGGGTTCAGTGCCGCGTCCCGCGCGGCGAGGTCGGCGGACTTGAAGCCGTACACGGAACCCGTCGTGCGGTCCGCCGAGTCGGTCGCGTCGATCTGGATCTCGTAGCCGTTGTTCACCGCCGACCACGGGTCGTCGGAGGCCGGGAAGCCGATGAAGATCCCGGAGTTGTCGTCCCCGGCCATCTTCCAGTCGAGCTTGAGGGAGTAGTCCCCGGTGAACTCCTGGGCGTTGTACCAGAACAGCCCCATGCCGCCCACGGAGGTGAGGGTGCCGTCCGCGAGGCTGAACTGCCCCGGACCGGCCTGCTTCCAGCCGGTGGTGGACGAGCCGTCGAACAGGGACGTGTAGCCGGTCTCCGGGCGGCAGTCCGCGTCGGTCATCCCGGAGGCCCAGCGGACACCCCCGAGGAGGTGGCGCCGGAAGGCGGGATCGGCGTACGACTCGGCGGTGTGTCCGCCGCCCGTGTAGAAGGCCCGGCCGCCCTGGTAGTCCTTGCACCAGGCGATCGGATGGTCGCCCGACATGTTCCCGCCCGAGTAGCTGGACTCGTCGAGCGAGGCCAGGACACGGGCGGTGGTACGGGGATTGGTGCGGTAGTTGTACCACTCGTCCGTGCGCTGCCACGTGCTGCCCAGGTGGGCGGTGGCGTCGTGCGCCCGGTCCTCCACCTTGACCGTGGCGGACTGGATCGCCGGATGCGAGTGGAAGAGCGCGCCCGCCAGACCCTCGTAGAAGGGCCAGTCGTACTCGGTGTCGGCGGCGGCGTGGATGCCGACGTATCCGCCGCCGCCCTGGACGTAGCTCTCGAAGGCCGTCTGCTGGGCGGCGTTCAGCACGTCACCCGTCGTCGACAGGAAGACGACGCTCTTGTACTGGGCGAGGTTGCCGGTCGTAAAGGTCCCGGCGTCCTCTGTCGCGTCCACGGTGAAGTTGTTCGCGCCGCCGAGGCCGCGCAGGGCCTCGATGCCCTCGTCGATCGAGTCGTGACGGAAACCCGCCGTCTTGGAGAAGACGAGGATCTTGTACGCGGGGTCGGCCGCCGCGAGCGGCGGTGCCTCGGCGGTGACGGACGGGCTCGCCGCGCCGGGCAGCGCGGCCGCCTGCGGGGTCAGACAGAGTGCGGCACCGGCGAACAGGCCGAGGGCAGCTTTGAGGTAAGTACGCATGGTCGGTCTCCTCCCTCCTACGGCAGGGTCCATTTCTGGTTGGCTTGGGCGTGGCAGGTCCACAGGTGGACGGCGGTTCCGTCGTTCCAGGTGCCGCCGGACGCGTCGAGGCACTTGCCGGACTGCGGGTTGCGGACGGTGCCGTCGGACTGGGCGGCCCAGACCTGGGCGGCGCTGCCGTTGCAGGTCCAGAGCTGGATCTTCGTACCGTCGGCGTTGCCTCCGCCGCTCACGTCCAGGCACTTGCCGAGCGCCTTCAACGTGCCGTCCGCTGCGACGGTCCATTTCTGGGCGGCCGATGTGTTGCAGGTCCAGATCTGGACCTTGGTGCCGTCGGCGGTCTGGGCGTTGTCGATGTCCAGGCACTTGCCGCCCACGCCCTTCACCTCACCCGTGCGGGCGGCGCCGCCGGAGGTGGTGAAGGAGAACTCGTCCACGTCGAAGAGCGCGCCGCTGCCGCCCTTGAAGACGAGGTAGAGGGAGGTGGAGCCGGTCGGCTGGTTGCTCAGCGCGGCCGTCACGTCCTGGAAGGTCTCCCAGCCGCCGGTCACCGGCACGGTCGCCGTGCCGAGCAGGGTGCCGGTCGTGGAACCGGCGCGGACCTCGATGGTGCCGCCCGCGCCCGCCGAGGAGACCCGGGCGGTGAACCGCGTCGCGTTGCCGAGGGCGTACGGCTTGAAGGAGATCCAGTCGTTGTTCTCGATGTTGCCGACGGTCTTGCCGCCGTGCGCGGGGGCGTGGGAGACGACGTCGACGCCCGAGGAGTCGCCGTAGTGCTCGCCCTGCCGGTGGCTGGGCTGGACGACGTGCTGGTCGTGCGCGGTCAGCGCGGGCTGGCCGCCGGCGCCCTTGTCGGTGTACTCGGCGTCGAGCACACCGAAGATGTTCGCGTTGGGATCGTGCTCGCCGTCCGCCAGGGTCTGCAGCGTCCCCGTGCAGCCGGTGGCCGAGGTCTGCGGATGGCCGTGGCTGTCGTGTCCGACGATGAAGGTGACCTTCACCTTCGAGCAGTCGATCGTGCCGTCCTCGGGGTCCGTCACCGTCACCTTGAACGGGATGGCGTCGCCGAAGTCGTGGATGCTGCCGTCCAGGGGCAGGTCCAGTTTCACCGTGGGCGCGGTGTTCCCCACCGTGATCTGCACGGAGGCGCTGCCGGATTTGCCGGTGCTGTCCGTGACCGTCAGCGTGGCCGTGTACTGGCCGTTGGTCGTGTAGGTGTGGGAGGGGTTGGCGGCGGTCGAGGTGGAGCCGTCGCCGAAGTTCCAGGCGTAGCCCAGGGCGTCGCCGTCCGGGTCGGTGCTGCCGGCCGAGGAGAACGTGACGGCCAGCGGTGACGTGCCCGAGGTGACGTTCGCCTTCGCCTGCGCGGTCGGGGCGAGCCCGCCCGTGACATGCTCGATGCGGTACAGCGCGGAGTTCGCGTCACCGTTGAAGTAGCCGGTGCCGTAGTCGAGGACGTACAGGGCGCCGTCGGGGCCGAAGGCCATGTCCATCACCTGGGTGCCGGTCCAGGGCACGGAGTTGATGGACTGCACGGTGCCGTCGGTGCCGGACTCGATGCGCTTGATCCAGCGGCGGCCGAACTCACCGGCGAAGAAGTCGCCGTCGTACTCCTGCGGGAACTTCACCTCGGAGGTGGAGCCGGCGTCGTAACGGTAGACCGGGCCGCCCATCGGGGACTCCGAGCCGTTGCCGAACTCCGGGACGGACGCGCCGTCGTACGGGATCCAGGCGGGCTGGGCCGCGGGCAGGCTGGTCAGACCGGTGTTGTGGGGTGAATTGTTCGTGGGCGCCGCGCAGTTGAAGGCGGAGCCGGAGGCGCCGGTGGCGAAGTTGTAGTCGATGTAGGCGTCGTTCTTGCCGGTGCAGTACGGCCAGCCGAAGTTGCCCGCCTTGGTGATCCGGTTGAACTCCACCTGCCCGCCGGGGCCGCGCGTGGGGCTGGCGGTGCCCGCGTCGGGGCCGTAGTCACCGAGGTAGACGATGCCGGTGGCCTTGTCGACGCTCATCCGGAAGGGGTTGCGGAAGCCCATCGCGTAGATCTCCGGGCGGGTCTTCGCGGTTCCGGAGGGGAAGAGGTTGCCGCTCGGTATCGAGTACGACCCGTCCGCGTTGACCTTGATCCGCAGGACCTTGCCGCGCAGGTCGTTGGTGTTGCCCGCGGAACGCTGCGCGTCGAAGGCCGGGTTGCGGGTGGGGCGTTCGTCGATGGGGGTGTAGCTGTCCGAGGCGAACGGGTTGGTGTCGTCGCCGGTGGACAGATACAGGTTTCCCGCCGCGTCGAAGTCGATGTCGCCGCCGACGTGGCAGCACAGACCGCGGGAGGCCGGCACGTCGAGGATCTTCTTCTCGCTGGCGAGATCGAGGGTGCCGTCGGTCTTCAGAACGAACCGCGACAGCCGGTTGACCCCGTCGAAGGGGGCGAAGTCGGCGGCGCTGCCGTCGGAGGGGGCGTCGCCGGAGGGCGTGCTGAGCGTGGGCGCGTAGTACAGGTAGATCAGCCGGTTGGAGGTGAAGCCGGGGTCCACGGCGACACCCTGCAGCCCTTCCTCATCATGGCTGTAGACGTCCAACTTGCCTGCGACGGAGGTGGTTCCGGCCGCGTTCGTCAGACGGAGCGTGCCGTCCCGGGAGGTGTGCAGGACCGAGCGGTCCGGCAGCACCGCCAGGGTCATGGGCTCGCCCGTCTCGGCCACGCCCTTGGCGAGCGTGACCTGCTGGAACTCGACGGCGGCGGCTTTTGGTCCGTCGGCCGGATCCGCGGATCGCGCGGGGTGCGCGGCGGCCGGGGAGATGGGCAGCAGACAGCCGACGGCGACGGCCGCGGCGGTCAGCAGATGACGGACACGTCTGTGTCCGATCGGTTTCGTGCGCACAGAGGTCTCCCATGGTGGGGTGGGATGACGACAGCCCTGACCGGACTGCCAAGCGGTGCACAGGCGCGCGCCGTCGCGCCGTCGTGACCGGTCGCAGCGAGCGCTATGACCGGTTCATTTCAAGGAAGTTAGCGACCTTTGTCGACGCCCGTAACCCATCGAGCACAACTTCCCAACACTTTTTCCCCACCGAGGACAAAGTGACGGAACCGAGGGGCCCGGCAGGGCCCCTGCAAGGGGCGCCGGGCTGCGCCGACGTCCACCAGAGCCCCGTAAGGGGCGCGGGGAACTGCGCGACCAGCCCCCACCGGCCCGCAGACCCGCGACTACAGCTCCACCCCACCCGGGGCGGAGCCCTGCCCAGAGGCGGGCCCCGCCCTCAACGCCTGGGCGATCCTGGAAACCGCCCCCGGCCCCACTCGGCAACACCCGCCGATCAACCGCGCCCCCGCCCGCTCCCACCCCACAACCCGCTCCGGCGAGAACGTGGAGCGCCCGCTCCACCCCCGCACCCCCGCATCCCAGGTCTCCCCACTGTTCGGATAGACGACGACCGGCTTCCCGGTGACCCGCACGGCGGTCGCCACCGCCGCGTCCACGTCCTCGGGAGCGCAGCAGTTGACGCCGACCGCGATCACCTCGTCGGCGTCGGCGGCCACCGCGAACGCCTCCTCCAGCGACTGCCCGGCCCGCGTCCGCCCACCGGCGACGCTGTACGACAGCCACGAGGGCACCCCGAGTCCGCGCACCGCCCGCACCAGAGCCCGGGCCTCGTCGACGTCGGGCACGGTCTCCAGGGCCAGGACATCGGGGCGGGCCTCGGCCAGCACCTCCACCCGGGGCCGGTGGAAACGCTCCAGCTCACCCACGCTCAGCCCGTACCGCCCCCGGTACTCGGACCCGTCCGCGAGCATCGCCCCGTACGGCCCCACGGACGCCGCCACCCACAACGGCCCGCGCACGCCCTTCGCCCCGGCCCGCCGGGCGGCTTCCCGCGCGAGTCCGACACTCAGCGCAAGCAGTTCGCCCGCCCGCTCGCGGGAGACACCACGCCGCGCGAAGCCCTCGAAGGTCGCCTGATAACTGGAAGTGATCGCGACATCCGCACCGGCCTCGAAGTACGCGAGGTGCGCCTCAGTGATCGCCTCGGGCTGCTCCATGAGCAGCCGAGCCGACCACAACTCGTCACTCAGATCGTGCCCGCCGGCCCGCAGCTGATTGGACAGACCGCCATC
Source organism: Streptomyces liliiviolaceus (assembly GCF_018070025.1). Taxonomy (NCBI): domain Bacteria; kingdom Bacillati; phylum Actinomycetota; class Actinomycetes; order Kitasatosporales; family Streptomycetaceae; genus Streptomyces; species Streptomyces liliiviolaceus. Next base: position 7,261,604 of record NZ_JAGPYQ010000001.1, on the reverse strand, counting down.
GAGAACGACGGTTCCACCACCGCCGACAAGGACATCGACGAGGGAACGGTCCGCTGCGCCGGGGGAGCTGTCGCTGGTCATGCATCGACGCTAACCGAATCCCCGAACGCGAGGCACGCGCACACAACCCGAAGATCGGTGCGACCGGTGGCGTCCGGGGCGGCAGCCACCTTGTCGCGCTCCGCCACGCTCGACTCAGGTCCGGCCAGTTCAGGAGGTTCTCCAGGGTGGTGCGGTCGTCACCGCATCCGGCGTCGATTCCGGCAGAGGTTCCTCCGGATCCCTCCCGACCCGTTGACCTGCCCGTAACACGCCCTTACCTTTTCGGCGTTCGGGATGACAGATGTTGTGCGAAATGCCGAACGCTTCTGTTCGCTTTTGTGTCCCCCCACCCCGAGACCGCCATCCCCCGAAGGAGCGTGTCCGAGATGAGACGCCTGTACGCCGTACTCCTCGTCCTCTGTCTGGCTCTCGCCGGTGCCCTCGGCACCGCGGGCCCGGCCCAGGCCGCCGCCCAGACCGTCGCGAACGGCACGCAGTTCACCGACACCAACGGCAGCCCCGTGCACGCCCACGGCGGCGGAGTCGTCAAGGTCGGCTCGTACTACTACTGGTTCGGGGAGAACCGGAACTCCGACAACACCTTCCGGTACGTGGACGCCTACCGCTCCACGGACCTGAAGAACTGGGAGTTCCGCAACCACGTCCTGACCCAGTCGAGCAACTCGGAACTGGCGACCGCGAACATCGAGCGGCCCAAGGTCATGTACAACGCGTCCACCGGCAAGTTCGTGATGTGGATGCACAAGGAGAACGGCGTCGACTACGGCGAGGCCCGCGCCGCGGTCGCCGTGTCGGACACGGTCGACGGCACCTACACCTGGCAGGGCAGCTTCCGCCCCCTCGGCACGCACATGTCCCGTGACATCACGGTCTTCGTCGACACGGACGGCGCGGGATACATGGTCTCGGCCGCCCGTGAGAACTACGACCTGCAGATCTATCGGCTGACCGCCGACTACACCGGTATCGCCGGCCTGGTCGCCGACCCCTGGCACGGCGGCCACCGCGAGGCCCCGGCCCTCTTCAAGCGCAACGGCGTCTATTTCATGCTGACTTCGGGGGCGACGGGCTGGAGCGCCAACCAGCAGCAGTACGCGACGGCGACCTCGCTCTCGGGCCCCTGGACCGCGATGGCGAACGTCGGCGACTCGACGATGTACAACTCGCAGACCGCCTTCGTCCTGCCCGTGCAGGGGAGTTCGGGCACCTCGTACCTCTACATGGGCGACCGCTGGGGCAACTCCTTCGGCGGTACGGTCAACGACTCCCGTTACGTCTGGCTGCCGTTGAGCTTCCCCAGCTCGACCACGATGTCCATGTCCTGGTCGCCGGAGATCACCGTCGACACGGCCGCCGGGACCGTCACCGGGACGAGCGCCACGTACAACTCGCTCATCGCCCGGCACTCCTCCAAGTGCGCCGACGTGACCAGTCAGTCGCTGTGGGCCGGTGCCCAGATCAAGCAGTACACCTGCAACGGCGGCACCAACCAGAAGTACTGGTTCAAGTCGGTCGGCAGCGGTTACTACCAGCTGGCCGTGCGGGGCAGCTCCCTGTGCGTGCAGGAGAACGCGAGCACCGTCACGCAGGAGAACTGCAGTGGTTCGGCCACCACCCAGCAGTGGTCGCTCACCACGACCGGCTCCTACGTGAACATCAAGTCCCGCGCCACCGGCGAGTGCCTGGACGTCAACGGCGCGTCCACCGCGGACTCCGCCGCGCTCATCACGTACACCTGCAACGGGGCGACGAACCAGCAGTGGACCAGGGGGAGTTGAGGGGTCGTGGCGAAACGTCTGTCGATCACCCTGCTGGCTGCGCTGACCCTCGCCGCGGCCCTGTCCGTCACCCCGGCGCACGCGCGGACGCAGCAGCCGGGGCCAGGGCTGGGGCCGGGGCCGGGGCTGGAGAACTGCACCGACGGCGCCTGCCACTTCGATGTGCCGCCCGGCACCTACGACGTACGGGTGCGGCTCGGTGGTGCGGAGGCGGCCAGTACCGCCATCAGCGGTGAGACCCGGCGCACCCTGCTCGCCGAGACGCCCACCGGGGCGGGCGAGCCCGTGACCCGCGGCTTCACCGTGAACGTCCGTACCCCCGAGGGCGAGCCCACCGGACCCGACGGCACCGCAGGACTCGACCTGGTCGTCGGCGGCTCGGCGCCCGCGCTCGCCGACATCCGTGTCACCCCGGCGGCCGGCCGGCACACCCGGCAGATCTTCCTCGTCGGCGACTCCACGGTCTGCGACCAGCCAGGCGACCCCTACTCCGGCTGGGGCCAGCAACTCCCGCAGTACCTCCGCAGGGGCGTCTCCGTCGCCAACTACGCCGATTCCGGGGAGAGCACGGTCACCTACCTGGCGGACCCGCGGCTCTTCGCGACCGTGCAGCCGCTCATTCGCAAGGGCGATCTGGTCCTCGTCCAGCTGGCCCACAACGACAAGCAGACGGACGAGCCGACGTACCGCGCGAATCTCGAAACGCTCGTCGCGGGCGTACGGGAAAAGGGTGGCCGTCCGGTTCTGGTCACTCCCATCGTCCGTCGCTGGTTCAACAGCGACGGCACACTGAACAACGGCACAGCCTTGCTGGTGAACGGCCTCGGGGTCGACCACCCGGCCGTCACCCGCTCGGTCGCCGCGGCCCACGAAGTCCCCCTCATCGACCTCACGACCAGGACAAAGGCCCTGGTGGAGTCGTTGGGCGTCGAGGGTTCCAAGGCGCTGTACCTCTACGACGAGAAGCGCGACAACACCCACACCTCGGCACGGGGCGCGACGGCGTACGCCGGACTCGTCCGCGACGAACTCCTTGCCCAGGGCCTGGTGTCCGAGCGTCTTGTGAGGTGAGCTTGACGCCTGGGGCGTCCCGACCGGAACCGGGGCGTCTCAGGTGTACATCCGTGGGTCGCCCCACGGATGTACACGCCCGGCCCCAGGGACGGTTCGACCGGGGCTCTGCGCGAAGGCCCGAACGGTTCGCCCGGGCGCGAAGGCCCGAACGGCCCGAACGGTTCGCCCGGGCGCGAAGGCCCGAACGGTTCGGCCGGGGCCGAAGCGTTCCGGTCCTAGCGTGGTGTCATGGCTTCCACCTTCGCCGCACTGCACCACCCCGACGCCGGCGCCCCGCTGCTTCTCCCCAACGCCTGGGACCACGCCTCGGCGGCGGCCCTGGCCGGGCAGGGGTTCGCGGCGATCGGCACGACCAGTCTGGGGGTCGCCGCCGCCGCGGGCCTGCCCGACGGTTCGGCGGCGACCCGGGACGCGACGCTGGCGTTGGCCCTGGCGCTGGGCCAGGGCCCCTTCCTCCTCTCGGTCGACGCCGAGGGCGGGTTCAGCGACGACCCGGCCGAGGTCGCCGGGACGGCCCGCGAACTCGCCGCCGTGGGCGCGGTCGGCATCAACCTGGAGGACGGCCGCCCCGACGGCACCCTTGCCCCCGCCGAACTCCACGCGGCGAAGATCGGCGCGGTGAAGGCCGCCGTGCCGGGGCTCTTCGTCAACGCCCGCACGGACACCCACTGGCTGGACGACGGCGACGGCGACGGTGACGGAAGAGGGTTCGCACTCGGACGCGAGACGATCCGTCGCCTCGATGCCTATCAACTGGCGGGCGCGGACGGTGTGTTCGTCCCCGGGCTCAGCGACCCGGCCCGGATCGCCGGCCTGGTCGAAGCCGTCGACGTACCCCTCAACATCCTCTACTCACCCCAGGGGCCGCCCCTCCCGGCCCTCGCCGAGCTGGGTGTTCGCCGGGTCAGCCTCGGGTCCCTCCTCTACCGGCGGGCCCTGGGGACGGCCCTGGAGACGGCCGCGCTGATCAGGGCGGGGCTGCCCGTCGAGGGACCCGCGCCGACCTACGACGAGGTGCAGGCGCTGGTTCGTCCGGGGGGTCCCGATCGGCCCGGAGCCACCCCGTCCGAGGGGGCTTCCTGGTAGCGTTGATGCTTTCGTGGGTATGAAGCTCTGTGGACTCCGACCGGCGAGGGACCCAGGAATCATGGACATCCCCGGTAGTACGGGCAGCACGGGTGGAAAGCGACTGGCCGCGGCCGTCGTGATGCGCGAGGGCCTCGTCCTGCTGGTGCGCCGCAGCGAGACCGAGCGGTTCCTGCCCCGGGTGTGGGGCGTCCCCTGCGGGAAGCTGGAGCCCGGCGAAAGCCCCGAGGACGGGGTGCTGCGGGAGCTCAAGGAGGAGACCGGGCTGCTCGGCGAGGTCGTCCGGAAGGTCGGCGAATCGTCCTTCATGAGCGAGTACCGCGGGCAGGAGACCAAGAACTGGCAGGACAATTTCCTGGTCAGGCCGCTCTCCCGGCACATCACCCTCCCTGAGCCGGACCAGGATCACCGCTGGCTGAGCCCGGACGAGCTGCACACCGTCGACATCGACGAGTACAACGCCGACATCGTGCGTCAGGCCCTCACGAACTTCTGAGCAGCTCCGCCAGCGCGTCGAGCTCGCCCAGATAGTCGTCCACGTCCAACGGCACCTTCGGTACGGTCCCCGGGTGGGGCCCCGCCGCCGTGAACACGTCGGTGTGCCGCCGCCGTTCGTTCCCCGTCTCCAGGAAGAGCGTCACCGTCGGCTCGGCCGTGTCGCACCACGCCCGGTGCAGGGTGTGCGCGGGCAGGGCGTAGCTGCTGCCCGCCGCGTACTCCGCGACCTGGGTCAGCCGCAGCCGGGCCGGACCCGCGGGCTCCAGCAGCCAGTCGGCCGAACCGTCCGCCAGCGACTCCTGATAGCGGTCCGCCTCGATCCCGCCATCGATCGTGGTGTCGGCGCCGCGGACGTCACCGCGCGGCGCGTACAGCTCCATCGCCAGCCGCCCCCGTACGACGGAGGAGGCGAGCGGGGAACGGTGGTTGTGGATGTCCTCCTTGCCGATCGCGCCGCGCCCCGGATGCCACAGATGGGCGCGCAGCATGTGACGTGGGCCGTCGTCGATGAGCAGGAGCTTGTCGAAGCCGAGGACATGGCGGTACGAGAGCCGGGCGCAGCCGGGCGGATCGCCCTCACCGGAGGCGAGTTCGGCGATCAGCTCCAACAGGCGCTCGGGGGAGCCGAGTTCGGCCACCACCGAGCGGGCCGCCGCCATCCGTTCGTGTTCCGGCAGTTCGCCGTCCAGTGTCTCGGTCAGCAGTTGCCGTGCCGCCAGGACCTGTCGGCCACCCATGCACGTTCCTCCCGGCTCAGCCGTTCGCTTGCTGGATCAGCGGTTGATACATCCATACGGCATGCGCCCGCAGTGCCGAAAGGCCTTGATAGGTCATCCACATGGGGCGGCGCAGTTCGTTGGTGTCGTCGCGCACCCAGGTCCATATGCCGTCGCTCTGCCCGGCGTACACGGCGCTCGCCGCGCCGTTCAGCCGCTCGCGCCACTCGTCCTCCAGGCCGTCCTCGCGCGCGACGTCGAGGGCGCCGGGGGTGAGCAGGGCGCGGACGATCCAGGAGGCCGTGAAGTGCCGTACGTTCAGGACCTCGTGGTGGGTCGGATCGTCCACGCGCGGCCTGCGTACGTCCTCGCGGAGGTTGGACAGGTCCAGGCAGGCGTCGTGCGGCGCGTCCGGGCAGGCCAGCAGCCAGCGCACACCGTCCTCGCGGGCGGCGCGTGCGTTGACGCTCTCACTGCCCAGGACGCGGGCCGCGCGGTCCAGGGCGACCACCGCCTGGGCCGTGTGCAGCGGGGACGGCGGCCCGTGCAGGGGCGCGAGCCGGTATCCCCAGCAGCGGTGATGCCCACGGCGCGGATCGGTGACCGCGCCCTCGACGAGCGAGTCACGCAGCAGGGGCAGCACCGCGGAGTCGGGCGCCGCACGCAGCAGGCCGCGCATCACGGTCGTCAGGACGTGCGTCAACTCGCGCCCGGTGCGGTCGAGTTCGTGGGTGAAGCGCGTCTCGCAGTGCGCCACCTCCTCGGCGAGCCGCTCCCGTGAGGCTCCGGCCCGGGCCAGTGCGCCCAGCACCAGGGCGGTCACCTCCGGGCGGGCCTGGGAGCCCTGTGTACGCGCCGACCAGCCGCCGTCCGGCAGGCGCAGCCGCCACAAGGTGTCGATCAGGTCGCCCGCGCCGACCCGCCCCTCGGGCATCCCCAGGTCGAGCATGATGTGCAGTCCGTACGCGGTGCCCATGGAGGTGGGCCGGCCGGGGCCGCTCTCGCCGAGGGAGTGCGGCCAGCCGGTGAGGCGTCCGCGTACGGGGTCGTCGACCACGCAGATCTGTTCGGCGAGCGTGCCGTACGCGGTGGAGAAGAGGTCGGGCAGCGGGCCGGGGCCCGAAAGGTCCGACCCGGGGGCGATCAACTGGCCGCTCGGAACTGGTGAGTTGTTGTCACTCCTGGCCCGGAGCAGGGCCGCGGAGAGCCAGGCCGCGAGGGCCGTGCCGAGTCCGCTGACCACGGCGATGGCGTAACGCGCGGTCTGGCCACCGATGTTGTCCGGCAGGACACCCACCAGGGACTGGAACACCGCGTAGCCCGCGGCGGCGGCGCCGAGTCCGCCCAGCCGGCGGACGAGCCGGGCGGGGCGCGGCCCGTGCGGTATGTGCGGCTCGGGATCCGGTCTCAACGGGCCGCGACGGAGCTGCGGTTGGGACAAGGTCCGCTTCCTCCCCCCAAGGCGGCACGTGGCACTTGCGAAGCGTCCAGTCTAAGTGGTGGGCGGGACGTGTGGGGTTGGCGCCGGGGACGCGGCTGGTTGTTCGCGCGGCCAGTGCTCCAGCGTGACGTGCAGGGCTTCGACGGCCCGGTCCCACGACGCCCGTACGTCCCTGGAGGCGCCGAAGGCCCCGGTGGCCTCCAGGGCGCAGTAACCGTGGAAGGTACTGCGCAACAGGCGTACCGCGTCGGTGAGGTCGGGCTCTTCGAGGCCGTACGCGCGCAGCATTCCGTGGGTGACCTCGGCGGTGCGGACGAAGGCGGGGGAGGTGGCGGCGAGGCTCTGGTCGATACGGATCTGCGTGGCCGCGTAGCGGCCGGGGTGCTCCAGGGCGTACTCGCGGTAGGCGTCGGCGAAGGCGGCCAGGGCGTCCTTGCCGGCGCGGCCGGCCACGGCGTCGGCGATGCGGTCGATCATCTCGGCGCCTGCGAGGAGGGCCATGCGGGTGCGCAGGTCGTGCAGGTTCTTGACGTGCGAGTACAGGCTCGCGTCCTTGACGCCGAACTTTCTGGCCAGGGCGGAGAGGGTGACGTGCTCGTAGCCGGCTTCGTCGGCGAGGTCGGCGGCGGCGGTGACGACCCGGGCGGTGGTGAGTCCGGCACGGGCCATTCTCGGGGGCCCCTTTCTGTCTTGGGCAGAGGCCCTCAAGAGTAGCGATCACCCCTCGCACGGATTCCGCCCCCGCCGCCCCTACCCATCCCCGTCCACGCATGGGGGCTACGCCCCCTCGCCCCCCTTCGCGCAGTTCCCCGCGCCCCTAGGCGCCTAGGGGCGCGGGGAACTGCGCAATTCTTGACGCTCGCCCCCAGGTACTTAGGGGCGCGGGGAACTGCGCAATCTTTTGGGCTAGCCCCCGCCGGGCCCGCAGGCGACAAACGGCCCGGCATTAAGGGGCGCGGGGAACTGCGCAGTCTTTTGGGTCAGCCCCGTCCGGCCCGCAGGCGCGGCAAGGGCCGGTGTCAGTTGAGCGGGGCGTACACGACGCCCAGTTTGTCGATCTCCGTGCCCGATCGGCCCGTGAAGCCGGCGATCTGCCACCCGGCCGGAGCCGTGAACGTCACCGCATCAGACGTGGCTGATCCGGCCGACACCGTACGGGACTTGTCCGTGGTGAAGGACGCCGAGAAGACCCGAGTCCGACCGTCCTTCTGCCCCTGCGTGAGCTTCACCGAGGTGAGGTGCTCACCGGCGGCGAGGGCGAGGGAGACGCCCGTACCGCCCGTACCCCCGTGCGTCACCGACGTACCCCCGTCGAGCGCGAGCGACACCGCGTCCAGCCGCGCCCCACCCCGCAGGGTGAGCGTACGAGGCGAGGGCGCGCCCGGCAGGTCGTCCGCGTCGTTGAACGCCGTACCGTGCGGCCCGCCGAAGAAGTCGCTCGCCCGGAGCTTGGCCGGAAGGGTCCACGAGAAGTCGACCGTGTGGGGGAAGTGGTCGGAGAGGTTGCCCCCGGCCGAGTCCAGGAACTTCGCCCACTCGTTGTTGTAGCGGGTCCCGGAGAGGTTCACCAGGTTGCTGCCCCGGTAGAGGATCTTGTCGACCACCTCGCAGGAGTTGGTCGGCGCAGTCGTCGGGCACACGAGCGCGTCACTGCCCTGCGCGGGCGCGCTCCCGCCCCGCACCAGCTGGACCCACGCGTCGGTCAGCCCGTTCTCGCTCGCGAGGGTACGGATGTTGTCGCCCGAGCGGGTGTAACGGGTGTTGGTGTCACCCATGACGATGACCGCGTTACCGGCCGAGTTGGCCTGGACGAAGTCCGACAGCTGCTCGATGTTGGCGCGCCGGGCAGCAAGGGCGTCGTCGGTGTCGTCCGCGTTCGTGTGCACGTTGTAGAGGTCGACGAAGACGCCCTCCGCGAGCCGCACCCGGGCCAGCGAGAACCCCTTCGGCGTAAGGCAGTTGGTGCCCGTGCACGCCCCCCACTGCACCCGCTCGAAGTCCTCGAAGGCGTAGTCCGAGAGGGTGTTCAGCCCGTCACCGAAGGGCACACCACCACTGGTCGCCGTACGGTACGGGTGGTCGTCGCCCGCGTACAGCGCCGCGTGGTAGTTGAAGTCCTCCTGGACGTTCACGATGTCGTACGCGCCCAGCCGGGGAGCGAGCAGTGGGGTGTTCGTCGCCGGGTTGCCGGAGCTGAGCCCGTCGGGGAGACCCGCGACGTTGTACGTGAGGACGTTGAAGGTGCCGGAGGAGGGGGCGGCGGCAGCCGCGGGGGCAGGAGCGGGAGCGGCTGTGGCGGCCGTGGTGAGCCCGGCGACGGCCAGCGCGCCGGCGAGCAGGGTGCCGATGAGTCTTCTCATGGTGGGGGATGCCTCCAGGCAACAGAGAAAACGGAGGAGCGGAGAAGTCAACTAGTCTGGTCTACAAGGACAGTTGGGGGAACGGTGACGGCAGAGGCGAGCCGCCGTGCCGGAGTCGCCCGCAGCTCACTCCCATGTCGTCCGGTGTTCATGTTTCGCATCGAGTCTCCATAGCGCGCGACCGCACCGGCGGCGCCGGACACAGGAGGCCGACATGGGGCACGGACACAGTCACGGGCATGGGCATCACCACCACGGTCACGACCACGACCATGGGCACGGCCACGACCACGGCAGTGCCACGCTCCCCGCCGCCTTCGACACCTCCGTACCCGACGAGGCCCTGACCCCCGAGCAGCAGTCGCGCCGTTCCATGCTCCGCCGCGCGGGCCTGCTGGGCGCGGGTCTGGCCACGGTGGGAGCGTTCGGCGCGGCCGCGAGCGGGACGGCTGCCGCGCAGTCGTCGGCCGGTGCGCACACCTCCTCCAGTCGCCGCAAGGGCAACGGCTTCCTCTGGCTGGCCGGTGACCACCACATCCACACGCAGTACAGCAGCGACGGCAAGTACCGGGTCGCCGACCAGGTCAGGCAGGGTGCCAGACACGGCATGGACTGGCTGGTCATCACCGACCACGGCAGCGTGGCGCACGCCAAGATCGGCGTCGACAAGGTCAACCCGGACATCAAGGCCGCCCGTGCGGCGCACGAGGACACCCTCGTCTTCCAGGGCCTCGAATGGAACATCCCCGGCGCCGAGCACGGCACGGTCTTCGTGCACCCCGGCAAGAACGAGGTCTCCGTCCTCAAGCAGTTCGAGACGGACTACGACGGCAGCGTGAAGAACGCCTCCGACTCGACGCCCGCCAACGAGGCGCTCGCCGTCGCGGGTCTCGCGTTCCTCGGCGAGCAGGTCCAGCGCCGCAAGGTCAAGGACGCGCTGATGCTCGCCAACCACCCGGCGCGTCGCGGTGTCGACTCCCCGCACGAGATCCGCGCCTGGCGTGACGCGACCTCCCCGAAGCACCAGATAGCCGTCGGCTTCGAGGGCGCCCCCGGCCACCAGGCCGCCGGCCTGCCCGCCCCGCTCGGCATGGGCCGGGCGCGCGGCATCTACGACAACAACCCGAGCGCCAACTCGTTCCCCGGCTACCCGGCGGAGAGCTACCGCACCTGGGGCGGCTTCGACTGGATGACCGCCACGGTCGGCGGCCTCTGGGACAGCCTGCTCGCCGAGGGCAAGGCCTGGTGGATCAGCGCCAACTCCGACTCCCACCAGGTGTACGCGGACACGGCGGCGCGCGGTGGCGGCGACTTCAACACCGACGGCCGCTACGGCGACCCCGTCTACAACGGCCAGATCGACGTCACCCAGGGCGACTACTGGCCGGGCCAGTACAGCAGGACCCACGTTGGCGCCGAGGACTTCTCGTACGCGGCTGTCATGGACGGCATTCGCGCCGGACGGGTCTGGGTCGACCACGGCCAGCTCATCAGCGGCCTCGACGTCCGCGTCTCCGGCGGCAGCCGCTGGGCGACCCTCGGCGGCGCGCTGCACGTCAAGAAGGGCACGAACGTCACGCTGACCGTGGACATCGCACTCGCCCAGGACGCCAACTGGGCGGGCTTCATCCCGAAGTTGGCCCGCGTCGACGTCATCCAGGGCGATGTCACCGGCCCCGCCGCCGACAAGGACACGCTCGTCGCGCCGACCACGAAGGTCGTCAAGTCGTACGAGGTCAACAAGACCACCGGCACGGTCCGGATCACGTACACCCTCGGTCGCGTCGACCGCCCGCTGTACCTGCGCCTGCGCGGCTCGGACGGCAACCGGTCCGCGGTCGGCGCGCGCGGTGCGGCCGTCGACCCCGCCGGTCCCGCCATCGACGTCGTCGGTGACGCGGACCCGTGGAAGGACCTGTGGTTCTACTCGAACCCGGTCTGGGTCCTCCCCGCGTGACTCCACACACCTGCACGGTCGACGCCGACGTACGCGAGCTGCGTGCGGCCGATCACCTGCTGCTGGCGCTGGCAGCCGAACTTGCCCTGCCCGAGGGCACGTTCGGCTGCACGCACCTGGTACGCGGGGAGCGACCGAGGGTGGTCCTGTCGTTCACGACGGCCTCGGAGGACACCGCGCGACTCTTGTCGGCCGCGGGGTACGAGGTGACGGCCGGCGCACCCGACGAGGTGGGCCGGGCCGTCGTCTACCCGGGGTCGACCGAACTGACCAGCACGCTGACGATCGCGGAGTTGCTGACGCGTTCCGCGATCGGCAGGGTGGTGGTGTTGGGCGCCCCCGGTGAGCCGCCGCCTTCGCAGCAGGTGGTGACCCGGGACCACGTACGCCCGCAGTGGCAGGACGGCGAACTGGTCCTGACCCTGCAACCGGCCGTGGGCGGGGTGCTGGTCCCGTTCGAGGTCCCGGACCCTACGCCGTGCTGCGCGGACCACTGACCCGCTGGATGAAAGTGCCCCAGGCGGCGGGGGAGAGGGCGAGCTGCGGCCCGCGGGCGTTCTTGGAGTCACGGACGTGGATGGTGGCGGCAGCGCAGACGGCGACTTCGACGCAGTCGTCACCATCGCTTCCGCTGTAGCTGCTCTTGAACCAGGTCAGTTCAGTGATGCTCATAGCGCTCCTAGCGTCCGCTGCAGCAGGCTCCGGGAATCGTCCGGAGTGAGAGCCTGTGAACGCAGTTTCGCATAGCGCATGTGGAGGACACTGATCGATTCGGGGTCGGCGATGAACTGGCCGGTTCGCTGGCCCTCGCAGTAGCCGAACCATTCGTTCTCGGGTGTTTCGGACAGCCGGATGGGGCCGTCGAGACCGGCGTGGACGCTGCAGGTCACAGGCAGCAGTTGCAGTTCGACGTTGCGCAGTTCGCTGACTGCCAGTAGGTGGCTGACCAGTTCCAACGTGACCTCCCGACCGCCGGTCCCACGCTTGATGACCTGCTCGTCGATGATGAAGTTGTACCCGGTGTTGGGCCGCTCGGTAAGGAGGCGCTGGCGCTCCGCTCGGGCGGTCAACTGGGCCTCGATCTGCGCGTCGGTGAGGACAGGCACCCGCGCGTTGAACAACGTGCGCGCGTACGCCACCGTCTGAAGAAGCCCCGGCACCAGCCGATTCTCAAACGTGTACAGGCTGATCGCCTGCTCCTCCAGGTCCGCCCATCTGCGGAACCAAGAAGCCAAACCCGGCTGCCGCGTCGCATACTTCGCTGCCGCCCGGAGCACTCCGAACGCATCCGACACCTCCTCCGCGCGCTCGACGTACACCCTCGGCGGCAGCCGTCTCCCCTGCTCGATCGACGCCACCGTCCCCGGCTGGTACCGCACGAGCGGTGCGAACTCCTCCTGCGTGAGCCCCGCCCGCTTGCGGAAGGCCTTGTGGACCAGACCGAACGTCTTCAAACTGTCCGACGGTTCGGGCTCGTTCGCCGTGCTGTTGGTCATGACGCCATGGTCACGGAAAGTCACTCCGACTGTCCACAGAGTGAACTCGTACGGGGTGCACCGTACGAGTGTCGATGCTGGTCGACGGCCGGGCCGCCCGGGACCTTTGACCCATGCAAGGACGAATCGGGGTCCAAGTCCCCGTCACGGTAAGTACGTTCACCCAGCTCTTCAGTTGCTCGCCGCGAGGGGCCCGGCTCGCCCGCCGACTGGTCGCGAACCGGATGGACGTGTGGGGTTACGCGTACGACAGCGAGGCGAGCGAATCCGTCACCCTGGTCGTCGCCGAGCTGGCGGCCAACGCGGTGACGCACGGCCGGGTCAAGGGCCGCGACTTCCGCGTACGGCTGCTGATGCGGGCCGACGAGGACACCGTACGCGTGGAAGTGGCCGACGGCCTGACCGAACGGCTCCCCGTGCTGCGGGAGTCGCCCGGCCCCGACGAGGAGGACGAGGGCGGACGCGGCCTGCTCCTGGTCGACGCGCTGGCCGAGCGGTGGGGGACGGCCCTGTGCACGGGAGGGACGTACAAAAGCGTGTGGGCGGAGATCAGGGTGCCGAGCGCCAGAATGGCAGCGGCCCGGCCTGAGCACGGCCCTGGCGCGGTGCTGGATGCATGAGCGCGTCACACCGCCTGTCAGACCTTGTCGGAAGGTTCGCTACCGGCTTCTCCGCCGTGTCGGGTCTGCCACAGGTCGCCCCCCTCGTACTTGCTCCGAAGCAGGGGAATCACCCCGTTGGGAATGCGGAATCCCTTCGCCCAGGAAGGGTCGGTGGAGTGGCCGTAGACCGTGGTGAGTAGGAACGGCTCCCCTCCTGTCAGCACACCTGTCGCTTGCAGATCCCTCGACAGGGTGCCGATCGGTTGGGTGAAGCCGCGGAGCTTGCGTGTCTCGTCGTAACTGGCAAGCTCGTACACAGTCTCCCGGTCCACGAACCCGCCGTTTGCTGCAGCTGCAACGATTGCTTTGACTCGGGATGGGTAGCGCCTCATCAGCTCGTCCATGAACGCCGCCAGCGACTCCGCCGTCCAGGCTTCGCCTTCGGAGGCTTCGTCGGCCGATACCTCGCCCAGTTGCTCCAGGTCGCGGACCGAGCCGTCGTCGACGTTCAGTTCGAGGAGTTCTTTGGCCCAGCGGAGCAGTTCGCTCGGAGTGAGCATGTAGAGCACCACCCCGGCCTGCTCCCGCAGCTCCTTGAGGAGTTCGGCGCGGGGGCGAGGCGGGATGTCGTATCCGCGGTTGGTCCACCAGTCCTTCTTCACATCCCCGGTGACCAGTAGAACGTCGCACCCGCGTTGCCTGGCTTCCGCCATGAGCTGCACCCACACGAGGTAGTCCCCGGCAGCCAGCTCGGGTTCCTTGGTGCGGAAGTCCTCGTGCCCCGGCGGTATCCCCTCGTCGGCGCGCTCCTGCGCTTCTTTCACGGCCTTGTCGTATACGTCCGGCGGCAGCGGCTCGCCGATTCGGCCGTGCAGAAGCGGTTCGAGAGCGTTGAGCACTGGGTCGGTGTGAGTGGTGGCAGTCTCCTTGAGTGCGTCGCACTCGGCCTGTGCCCGGATGAACTTCTTGAGGCTGCCGGCTGCTTCGGTGAGCTCGGTCAGGTCTCGGGCAGTCTGCTCTACAGCCTCTTCGTTGTCCTTGAGTTGGACGGCGGTCAGCCATGTGGTCACTACTGTCCGTGCCGCGTTGACGGCCTTGTCGAGCCCGGCGCTCGCCTCATTGGCCCTGGTCGCGTGGTGATGGCGTATGGCGGGCGACTCGCGGTTACGCCAGAACTCCGTGAGGACCTGGTGTGGAATCCACAGGCGCTCGCGAAGTCTGGCGAGGGCGGCAAGGGTGTCCCGGCGGGTGCTCTCGTTCGAGCGGTAGAGGTTGAGCAGCACATTGGTGTCAAGCACGACCAGACCGGAATCGAAGATCCGCTTGTAGTCGGAGCGGAGTGGGGTGCGATGAGCCTCGTCGCAGTCGAAAATGCCCCGGGCTTGCGGCTGGTCGGACGTGGTGTGCGCTGCTGCCATGGAACGCTCCTCTGGAATCGCCCGGCACATCAGCCCTCCCCGGCTGGGTGCGCGGGGGAAAGTCTAGGACCGGATGGGGCCAGTGCGACCGAGGAGACAGAGGCGGTTCCGACACCTCGGTGTCGTCTGCCGATCGACGACCGTCAGAGCTGGTGGGGAAGGGTCATGAACGCTGAGAACCTGACGCAGGCAATGAAGAACTGCGGTATGCGATTTCTTGAATTCAGGCGTGGGACGGGCATACCTCCCTATGTCGCGGGGATGGTCACGTCCTGTCGCCCTGACGAGGGCCGGCTGGACCGGACTGTCGCGCTGGACGATCCCGCTCTGGTCTCGAAGGCGAACGCCGGCTGGTTCGACTTGGCAGTGGAGTGCGGGTTGCTTTCTGTCGAGCGCCAGTTCCTGCTCTCCATCGGCGTGCCGCACCCCGACGCGGTTGACCATACGGACATGGAGGGGGTCTGGGGGCTTGTCGAACTGCTGGATGACTGGGACGTGATGGGGGCCGGTTGTGCGTCCGGTGTCACGGGAAGCCGATACGGCCATCCCGCATTCGTCATGTCTGCTCTCGACGGGTCGGTATTCGCGCAAGGCACGGTATGGCAAGGCAGTGTCGGGACCGCCGTGCTCCCTTGTCCCCATCGTGTGCAGTCTCTCCGGGACGTTGCCACTCTGAACGTCGGAAAGCCGTACCGAACAGCCGCTGAGAACGAGGACACGCTGGCTTGGCTTGCCAGGTGAAGCGAGGGTGGCCTCAGTGTCGGTTGCCCCGCGGGTGCGGTGTGCCAGGTGACGCGTTGCGCCTCGCGACGGGGCGGGCTCCGGCGGCGAGCAGTCGGCTGGAACTGTGGTGAGGGTTCCAGCCGACGTCGCTCCCCCGAGAAGAAAGTAGGGGGGAGGGGGCGTGTGGAGTCTCCACTTCCCGCCGGGGCCGTCGCCTCTTCGCGCCCCGTGTACCAAGTGACTTCCGGGTACACCGGTCGATATACCGTTACATGCCCGGCCAACAGGGAGCTGCCCCATGAACGGTGGCGCTTTACACGTACACCAGGCCAGTGTCGGCGAGTTGCAGACCGCCGCGTCGACGGTTCTCGCCCCGCTGGCCGTGACAGCCGTTGCGGGTCCAGGCGCCGAGGGGCACGGGAAGGCGTTCCGGGCGGACATCGACGCGGCGGCGGTCGGGCGCGCGGCGGTGGCGCGGGTCCGGGGCTCGGCGCATCTGGTCCGGCGGTCGGCCCGGGCGATCTCGTCCACGGACCCCGAACTGCTGAAGATCACCCTGCACGGGTCGCCGGAGCCCGCAGCGGTGGACCAGGGCGGCACCCGGTCCCATGCCCACCGGGGCGACTTCGTCGTCCTCGATATGACGCGCCCCTACCGGCTGGCCGCCCCGGACGGCTGTGACGTGATGGCGGTCGGTATCTCGCGTGCCGAACTGGGGCCGCACGCAACGGCGGTGGCCGGCCGGGCGGGCCGGCGGCTGCCCGCCGACAGCGGTGCGCAGGCGGTGTTCTCCGGGTTCCTGCGCGGACTCGGCACCCACCTCGACGAACTGGCCGGTCCCGCGCAGGCCCACGTGGGCGACGCCCTGGTGTCCCTGCTGATCGCGGCCTTCACCGGGACGGCGCCGGGCCGGGCGGACATGGCCACCGAACTCGTCGACCGCATCCGGGTCTACGCCCTGGCGAACATCTCCGACCCGTCCCTGTGCGTCGAATCGGTCGCGGCGGCTCACGGGATCTCGGGCCGCCAACTGCACCGCCTGTTCGGCCGCTCCGGAACCCCGTTCGTGGCCTGGCTCCGCGCCGAACGCCTCGGCCGCGTACGCCGCGATCTCCTCGACCCGGCCCACGACAGTCGCACGACGGCCGCGGTGGCCGCCCGCTGGGGCATCCACGACCCCCGCCATCTGGCCCGCGGCCTCAAGACCCACTACGGCCGAACGGCCCGGGAGCTGCGCCGGGACCGCTGACCCGGCAACTGCATCAACTCCGGGGCTAGGCGCAGATAAGACTCCTGACCTCCTGGAAGGCCTCGTACTCGGCCTTCTGGTCCACCGGCAGCTGGTAGAAGCCCGCGGTGATCTTCGGGACCGACGGGATGACGGACAGGCGGAACTTCTGTCCGTCCGTCGTCGCGATACGGAAGCGGCCCTGAAGGTCGCGCTTCTTCGTGGCGCCCCGGTTCGCGTCGGAGATGGTGACCGGCGTGCCCGCCGTGACGCGGCCGTTGCTCTCGTCGACCGGGACTATGACGAGTTCGGTGCTGCCCGGTCTGAAGCCGACGGCGTAGTTGTAGACCGTGGTGCTGCGGTAGACGATGAAGTTCCGCTCCTTCATGTCCGAGGCGTAGACCTTGGTGTATGCCGCGCCGTCGGGTACGGCCGCGTCGAAGGCCGCGTGGATCTCCGCCTTGAGTTGTTCCTTGCTCACCACTGTGCGCACTCCTCGTTCAGTACCGGACTACGGGAACCGGCGTTGACTGTACAGCTAGCCAACCAAAAAATTCCAATCCTGGTGTTCCTCAACTGCCGCGCTCGGAAGGGCAGTTCTTGTCACCGCCCGGCCGCCGACGGGGTTTCGGTGCGCACCGGCGACAATGGTCCTGCCGGGCCCGACCAGCCCGGCGCGGGACCAGGGACGAGCGGGAGTGGGGTGGCACGTGTCGCCACGGTCGGCGGAGGCCAACGAGGAGTTGAGGGCGCAGTCGCGGGAGAGGATTCTCGTGGCGGCCCTGGAGGTCTTCGCCGAGAAGGGCTACCACGACGCCACCATCTCGGACATCACCGCGCGGGCGGGTGTCTCGCGCGGGCTGCTCACGTACTACTTCCCCGGCAAGCAGAACCTGGTCGACGAACTGCTCGACCGCTACCTCGACGGCGTCTCCGCGCTCGCGGACGTGACCGGCACGCCCGACGAGCGGCTGGCCGCCATCATCGACGGGGTCCTGGTCCTGGCGGCCGCGACGGTCCCGGTGCAGCGGATCACCCTCAGCCTGGTGATCAACCCGGCGACCCACCCCCTGTTCGCGGCGGCCGAGGCGCGCGCGGAGGAGCGGGTGGTGGCGCTGGAGGACGGGCTGCGGGACCTGTTCGCCGCACGCGGGGCCGAGGACCCGGCCGTGGAGGAGGTCCTGCTGCGCAGCGTCCTGGAGGGCGTCATCTTCAAGACCGCCGTCTACGGAGCCCAGTACCCGACGGAACAGATCCGCCGCCGCCTGTACGCCCTCTACACCCTGCCCACCCCCGAAACCGAACTCCCGCTGCCCGCGGGCCCACCCGGGTCGGACCGGATGCGGGCGGCACGGGCACTGGGCGACTGAGGCCGACGGCACGACGGATACCACGACGGCACGACGGACCCGACGACACCCGACGACACGGGGGGCGCGACGGTCCGGGCCGGGCTTCCCCCGTGGAGGCCCGGCCCGAGCCGTTGCGCCGCCGTGTCGTCGGACGCGGCTCAGCCCGCTTCGATCCTGTCGACGGCGAAACGCGCCCCCGTCTGCACGCTGCCGTTGACGTGGTACCTGAGATGCGCCGCGGTGCTGCGCCCGTTGCCGCACACCGGGTCGCCGGTGTTGCAGAACTCCTTGGCCTTCGCGCCGTAGAGCCCGCTCGCCGTGTTGATCGTCCTGCCCGACAGCTGAAGCGGGTTGCCGAAGACCACGACGGCCTTCACCCGGGGCGCGAGATCGGTGGGGATGGTCCGGCCGGTGCCCAGCGTCGTACGGATGCCGAGGGCGATGTCGGTGACGCTGGCGCCCTGCGAGTAGCCGCCGAGGACGAACGAGGTGTCGGGGCAGTTCGCCGCGGTGGACCTGACGTGGTCCGTCATGGCGGAGGCGCCGGGCCCCGCGCTGGTCTGTGAGAAGTTCGCCGCGTAGTCGACGGCGTGAGAGGTGACCGACTTGCCCGGCAGTCCGCTCTTGATGTCCCTCACCAGCGGCGCTCCCACGATGCCGAGCCCGGGAGCCTCGCCGCTGCCGCGGGCGAAGACCACCTCGACGTCGGAGCACGGGGCGGCGGAGGCCATCGAGGGCAGCAGGGTGAGTCCGGCGGCACCGAGAGCGCCGGCGACGCCGACGGACACGATCGTCAGCTTGCGACGTGATGCGCGATGAGACATGGCGGTACCTCTTTCCTGAGCGGTGGTACGAGCGCTCTCCACGGGTCCGTCTCCACTGATCCGTTCGTCGAGCGCACCAGCAACGTAGAAAGCCCGGCGTCCCGTACGCATCGGTGGAATCACCGGTCGCCCACCTGTCGCCCACCGGTGGGGCCCTGCTGGACGGCCGGTCGGCAATAGGGGGAATCGCGCCCGAGCACGTCCGTCGCTCGTTACGCTCGGCACAGTGGGGCCACAGGGAACAGTGGTGCCGCAGGGAACGGTGATGCACATGAGCGGTGTAAGCGTCGAGTTGACGCAAGGCCTCCTGCTGTTGCACGACGGTCCGGTCACCGACGCCTACAACCTGCTCCTCCTCGCCGCCACCGCCTCGCGTACGACCGACCCGGCCCGATCACGCACGGCTTGCGTACACGCCACGCTCGCGGCCTGGGCGGGCGGCGACCGCGACGGATACCGCAGAGCCCTCGACGCGCTGTGCGCCCCCGCCGGTCCGCAGAGCGCCGCACGGCACGAAGCGGCCGACCAGGACCCCGCCGACGCCCTCTGGTGCGACTACCGCGACGGCATGCGCTGCGTGGTGGACGGGGAGTTCCGCCGTGCCAACGCGCTGCTCCGTCCCGTGCTCGAAGTCCTGACGGCCCGGACCGACGCACCCGGCCTGATGTCGGCCGGCACGATCGCCCTCATGCTGGGCGACCTCCCGACGACACGCCGAGTGCTCGGCATCGCCCTGGCCACCGCCCGCGCCGCGGGATCGACGGCACTCGTACCCCGCGTCCTTGAGCACCTCGCCTACGCCGAACTGCGTGAAGGCAGCTACCACCAGGCCCGCGTGCACGCCGAGGCCGGTCTGGAAGCGGCCGGCCGGGGCGGGCAGCGCAACGTGGTGGCCGGACTGTCGGCCGTACTCGCGCTGGCCGCGTCGATCGCGGGCGGGCCCGCCACCGTCGCCACGCACGCCCAGGCCGCGCTGCGCACCGCCCACGCGCACGGACTCAGCCAGACGAGCACACTCGCCGAATGGGCGCAGGCCCGCGCCGACCTCGGGCACGGCGACGCGGAGCATGCCGCCGCCCGCCTGGCCCCCCTCGTCCGAAGCGGCCCACGGCAGGGTCACTTCGGCCTCTGGGCGATGGTGGTCCCCTGCTATGTCGAGTCCGCCGTGCTCGCCGGCCATGACGTCGACCCGGCGGGCCTGATCGACCGGTACGCCGTGTGGGCGGCCATGGGAGCCGATCCACAGGCACCGGCGTTGCTGGCGCGATGCCGGGCCCTCGTGTCGAGCGACGGGCGGGCCGAGGAACTGTTCACCGCGGCACTCGCGGAACACGACAAGGTCAACGGCCCCTACGAGCACGCCCGGACCCAGCTCGCCCACGGGATGTGGTTGCGCCGCAGGCGCCGCCCCGTGGAAGCGAGGTCCCAACTGCGCGCTGCCGTACTGGGGTTCGAGCAGTGCGGCGCGGACGTGTGGGCCGGGCACGCCCGCGGGGAACTGCGGGCGGCGGGGGACACACTCACCACCGCGCCCGAAACCGGTTCCCTCGGTCTGCTCACCCCTCAGCAACTGCGCATAGCCCGTTCCGTGGCGGAGGGCGCGACCAATCGAGAAGTGGCCCAGAAGCTCTCGATCAGCACGCGCACGGTCGAGTACCACCTGCGGAACGTCTTCACCCAGCTCGGAGTGCGCTCCCGGGGTGCCCTCACCAGGCTTCTCGGGGCGGAACAACCAGGGCACTTCTGAGTCAGCGGGCGGCGTGGGTGTCCTCAGTGTCCTGAGCGCCCTGGGTGCCCTGGGCGCGGTCCTGCAGCGCCTGTTCCACCGCGTCGCGTACCCGCGCGTCCTCGCGCTCCTTGCGGCGGGTGTCCGCGCGGCGGCGCAGGAAGTACGTGGCCGTCGCCGCGGCCAATACGGCGGCGATCAGCAGGAGCAGGGTCCAGGGCAGCGCCCAGCCCGTCGTCGTGGCCTCCACCGGCTTGAGCGAGGTCGTCGAGCCGGCCGCGTCGGTCAGGGCCGGGGTCACCGTTGCCTTCGCGGTGAGGCGGAGCGCGGGGGTCACGTCGTGGACCGGCACCGTGACCTTCCAGCGCTCCCCGGGCAGCAGTTCCGGCGCGGCGGCGATCTTCCCGGCCCGGGTCTCCAGCGTGCCGAACGGGCCTGTCAGGGTGACCTTCTGCGCGGCGGAGAGCAGCGCGTTGCCCGTGTTGTGGAGCGTGTACGTGACCGTCGCGTCGCCCTGCCCGAAGGGGTTGGCCGTGCCGTGGTAGTCCACGTGCAGGTCCTCCACGGCCAGCGTGGGCTTCAGCGCGCCGCTGACCCGCAGCTTGATCCGGATGCCGAGGCGCCGGTCGACGGCGATGCCCTCGGTGTCGTCGGACTGCTTGAGCGAGGTGAGGATGCCGCCCACGTAGTCACCGGGGGTGGCGTCACGCGGGACGGCGACGGTGAAGGGGATCTCGGCCGTCCTGCCCGGCGCGATGCGCACAGTGGCCTTGGTGGCGCGGACCCAGGCGCCGATGCCGACCGACTTCTTCTCCCGTGTGAGGAGGTCGAGTTGGCCCTTCTCGGTGGTGTAGCCGTCCGCCGTGTACAGCGCCAGCGTGAGCGTGTCCTTGCCGCGGTTGGCGACGACCATGGCGTCCTCGACCCGGCTGCCGGGGTTGACGCCGTAACTGAAGCTGGACCGGTCGTCCCCGTACCCGTTCGCCGCCGTGCGGACCGTCCAGGTCACGTCGCCGTCGGCCGCCCGGGCGGGACCGGCGGACGTGACGGCGAACGCGAGAGCCGCCAGCAGTACGAGGACCGCGTGACGCAGGATGACCCGGCGCGGGTCGGCGGACGGCGTACGGCGGGGGGTCGGGGACAGGTGCATGGCGGGCTCTCCGGGCTCGGGTGGTGCTGGAAGGGGCGGGGCAGACGGCCGGGCGGTGCGTCGACCGCCTGCCCCGCGGACGGAGCTGGTCAAGCGGGGGTGATCAGCTGCTCAGCGCGGTGATCGTCAGGGTGGCGCGGTAGCCGCCCTTCTGGACGCTGTCCGGGATCTTGAGGTCCAGGTCGGCGCCCAGCCTCGCCTTGCCGCGGGCGTGGCCCTGGTCGGCCGAGCCGAGGCCGCGCGAGACGGACAGACCCTTGCCCTGGTCGTCCCAGCCCGAGGCCACGGAGGCACCGGCCTTGGCGCCCGCGCCCTGGTCGAGGATGTACGGCGACCAGCCCAGGTACGAGCCCGGGAAGGTCTTCTCGGCGTCCTTGAAGTCGCTCACGTCGGCCGACACCGACCACGGGGAGAGCGAACGGCGGGAGTCCGTGACGAGGATCGGGTTGATCTTGCCGGAGGCGGTGAAGTGGTCGCCGTTCTCCTCCTTGGCGGTACCCAGGTCCACCAGACCGTTGTAGCCGTCGATGGTCCAGCCGAACTCGCCCGGAGCCGCGTTCGGCACGTCGACCTGGAGGGACTGGCCGTCACCGTTGTACGGGTGGACGCTCACCTTGTCGACGATCGAGCCGACGGGCTGGTCGGCGGTGGTGTTGTTGCACCAGTCGCCGTGCTCCACCTCGGAGTTGGGGGCCGCGCAGGTGCCGCTGCGGATGTTCTCCACGACGAGCTTCTCGTTGCGGACCTGCACCTTGACGTAGCTGCGGACGTGCTCCTGGTTCTGGACCGAGTTGTACCAGTAGCTGTCCGGGTTCAGCGGGTCGGCGCCGTTGCCCGCACCGCTGGTGCCGCTGCTGTCGGGCTTGGTGATGTCGTAGTACTTCGAGCCCGAGGCCGAGTTGGCGGTCACGTACAGGACGCCGCCGGGGCCCGGGTAGACGTCGGCCGCGCCGGGCTGCTCGTCCTTGTCGGCCTTCTCACCGTTCTTGATGAGATAGCTGCGCGAATAGCTGTGGTCGTGGCCCTGGAGCACGATGTCCACGCCCAGCTTGGAGAACGTGGTCGGGAAGTCCACGCGCCGCGCCTTGTTGTCGCCGTCCTTGGCGTGCGAGGCGGGGGAGTAGATCGAGTGGTGGTAGACGAGCACCTTCCACTTGGCCTCGGAGCCGTGCTGGTTGATGACGTCCGTGACGTACTTGGTGTGCGCCTCGTCGCCGCCGCCCCCCTGCGAGGTGGCGTAGCTGTTGCTGTTCAGGTCGATGAACAGCACATCCTTGTAGATGTACCAGTAGTCGCCGCCCGAGGTGTTGGAGGCGGGGTTGCCGTTCGAGTAGTACGCGCCCGACCGGTCCGTGTTCGGCGTGGAGAAGTGCTGCTCGTACGCCTTGCCGCCGACGTCGTGGTTGCCGATGGTGGCCGCGAACGGCACCTGGCGCAGCTGGTCGGGGGCGAGGAACGCGTTCCACTGGGACTCGTTGTTCGCGCTCTCGACCTGGTCGCCGCCGGAGACGAGGAGTTCGGCGTCCTTGTTGGCCGCGGTGGCCACGTCGAGGGTGTCCTGCCAGCCCGCCTGGTCCTTGGCGGTGTCGCCGGAGGAGCCGATCTGCGGGTCGCCGAGGAAGAGGAAGTCGTACTCGCCCTCGAAGTCCTGCGTGCGGAACGCGTACGCGGCCGACCAGTTGCCCGCACTGCCGACACGGTAGGAGTACGCGGTGTTCTCCTTGAGGCCGGTGATGGTGGCGTGGCGGTTGTAGCCGCCGCTGGTGGAGATGTTCGCGCCGCCCAGGGCGTCGAACGTGGCGGCGTCGGCGGGGAACTCACCGGCGCTGAGCAGGGCGGTGGGGGCCAGCTGGATCTTCTGCGCGGTGTCGGCCGAGGAGTACCAGCTGACGGTGCGCTGGGTCTCGTTGGCGCCGACACCGAGGACGATGCCGGTGAGGGTGGCGGAGTCGGCGGCGACCGCGGGGGTCGTGAGTCCGCCACCGCCGAGGGTCAGGATCAGGCCCACGGAGGCCGCGACGGCGGTGCCCGCCACGCGGCGTCGCATCGGCCTGCCGGCCGCTGCGAAGAGCTTTGTTCTCATGACGTGTCGTTTCTTCTGTTCTGCTGTGTGCGTGCGGTGTGCACGCAGTGGAGATCGTCAAGCTTTCGGTGCCAGGTAAACCCCGCATAAATGTGGATGCGGGGTCTGCTGAACATCCAGGTCACAGGCCGAACGTGCGCTGTACGAACCAGATCAACCCCATGGCGGCGACACCGGCGGAGATCGTGCCGGTCGCCCACAGCCCCGCCCGGCGGGAACGGCGCCGCAGGAGGAGCAGGAGCGGGAAGACCACGGCGATGATCGCCAACTGCACGGCCTCGATGCCGACGTTGAAGACGAGCAGCGACCACAGCAGGGTCCAGGACCAGGCCGCGTCGATCCCGAGCGCGCCGGCGAAGCCCAGGCCGTGGACCAGCCCGAAGCAGAACACGACACCCAGCCGCGTCCACCCGGCGCGGTCCAGCGCGAAGTGGCCGCCGCGGCCGCCGTCCGGGTCCACCGCCAGGTCGGTGACGTGTACTCCGCGCTGCCGGATGCGCCACAGGTGCCAGCCTGCGACGACCGCGATGGACAGCGCGATGACGGGTTCCACGACGCTCCCCGGCACGTCCACCAGGCCGAGCGCGGCCAGCAGGAACGTCACCGAGTGGGCCAGCGTGAAGCTGGTGGCGGCCAGCACGATCTCGCGCGGTCGCCGCGATCCGGCGATCAGCGCCAGCAGGAACAGGATGTGGTCGATGCCGGTCAGCAGGTGTTCGGCGCCCAGCCGGAAGAACTCCCAGAACCGCTCGGTCCAGGACTGGCCGAGGGAGAACGACGGATGGGCGGCGTCGAGCGCCGCGCTGCCGCTGCGACCGGCGACGTCGTACGTGGCGATGGTCTTGGTGCCCTTGACGTACTCCTCGGCGTCCGGGAAGAGGCCGCTGCGGATCTCGTGGTCGACGGTGACATGGCTGTCGCCCGCCGCCGCGCAGGTCCAGTCGAGGGTCAGCAGGGCGTAGGGCACGCCCTCCTCCCGGCCCATGCGGAAGCCGCCGGCCTGGGCGGGCCGGCAGGCGTCGCCGGCCGCGGTGACGGCGAGACGCCCGGTGACGTAGTCGACGACCGTCGCATGGTGGGCGTTCAGCGCCGCGGCCTGCGCCTCGGTGTCCCCGGCCTCGAACGCCTCGGTCCCGGCGCGGAAGAGCGGGTCGTCGTGCCCGGCGTCGGCGGCGGACACCACCAGGAGGTCGTACTCAAGCTTCAGCTCGGTGCGAAGCCGGTCGGCGCCAGTACCGGCACCGGCACCGGCACTGCCTCCGCCACCGCTCTCGGTGACATGGACGTACACGGTCGAGGTGAAGCCGTGCGCGGAGGCGGGCCCGGCGAGGCCGAGCAGGACGAGGAACACCGCCACGGCGAGAACGGCCAGGGGGCGGCGAACAGGGTGTGACATGGGGCTCCTTGTGGTTGCCCGTGCACCGTCCTGGTCCGGGGTGAACCGATGGGGGCCGTTCGGCGAACCGTGGGGGAACACCTGATCGATCAAGCCCGCGCGGATGGAGATGCTGGTCGGAGGGGGCGCAGGATGTCGACGTACCCGCCCCTGTCACGCCCTGTCACGGAGGACGATCGACTTGCGCCGCCCGCTCCTGACCGCCGCCGCACTGGCCTCGTCCGCGGTCGCGGTCGCCGCCCTCGCCACCGGATGCGGCGGCGACGGCGACGACTGGTCGCGGCCGCACCCGCGGCCCTCCGCCGTCGGCGCGCTCGGCGCGGGGTTCGTCGACCCGTCCGTCTCGCCCGCGCCGGAGGCGACCGTCACCCCGCGGCCCGGTTCATGGTCCGCGGTCCGGCCCTCCGACGGCTACCGCGTGGTCCTGCTGACGGCGGGCGCCGACCGGCCGACGAAAGCCCTGGTGAAGGCGGTGCGGGAGTGGGCCGAGCGCGAGCGGGTGGACCTGCGCACCGAGACCGTGACCGAGGCCTCCGACCTGGTCCCCGCCGTCGACAGGGCCATCGAGATGGGCCCCGACCTCGTCGTGAGCGCGGGCAACGACCTGATCGACGCGCTGGCGACGGTCACCCCGAACCATCTCTCCCAGCAGTTCCTGGTGGTGGGCGCGGAACTGGCCGAGCCCACCCACAACGTGACCGCCGTCGACTGGTCCGGAGCCTCGTTCCGCGGCGAGGGGCTCGGCATGTCCTCGACCTACGATCCTGCGTCGTTCACCGCGGCCCGCTGCGCGGCGGCGGTCCGCGCGGGCACGGCCGCGGTCCTCTCGGGCTGGACGGGGATCGTGGTCTGGGTGGACGACTTCTAGCTGTTGATCTCGGAGAACACGAACGAGAACTCGGTCGGCCCTACCGCCAGTTGATACCGCGGCAGCGGGCCAGGCCCGCACGACTGGGAGCCGATGCCCTGCTGGCCGTGGTCGAGGTTGACCCACACCGTGTCGCCTGGCGTCAGGTCCGTCAGGTGCCGGGCCGCGTCAAGCTGCTCGCTGGTCCAGCGGCGGGCCGTGAACCAGAACGGCAGCCCGCCCTCGACGCGCAGGGCCGGGAAGTCGGGCCCCCGGCCGATCTCCGCCCAGCGGACGTCGGCGCGCGCGCCGTTCTCCTGCGGGCGGACGTACGGCGTCTGCAGATCGTCCACCGACGACTCCCAACGGCCCAACATGGAAGCCGAGTCGGTGTCCGGGTAGCCCTCACCCGGGCCGCCGCCGTGCCACCTCACCCGGTCGGCCGCCGTCAGCCCGAGGCGGACGCCGAGGCGTGGCAGCGGCACCTGCCAGTCGCCCTCCGGCGTCACCGACACGGCCAGCTTCAGCCTCGTCCCGTCGGAGGTCCACCGGTAGACCGTGCGCAGAGCCAGGTCCGACGCGGCCGGCGCCACCCGGGTCCGCACCGTCAGGGCGTCGTCCGACAACTCCACCGCGTCCAGGCGGTGTTGCATCCGGTGCAGGCCGAGCTTGCGCCACAGCACGCCGTGGCGGATGTCCGGCTGCCAGGGCGCGCCCTCGTCGTTGTCGGTCGGCGCCCGCCACGCGTCCAGCTTCAGGCCGATGACGTCGATCCCGCCGACGGTCGCCGGCTCACCGGTGCGGGCGGCGAACACGGCCGGTCCGAGCGTGATGCGCCCCCGGCCGTCGAGGACGGGGCGCCTGCGGGCCGTGACCCCGATCAACTGCCGTGGCGCGCGCCACAGTTGGACCCACGCCACCACATGCCCCTTCGGTCCCCAGGCCGTGTCCCCGGCGAGCACCGCCCGGACCGTCCACCTGGTCTCCGTCTGGCGCACGTCCACCGGGGGCTCGGGCAGCTTCACATCGGCACTGTCGCCCGGTGCGAGCGCGGGCACGGTCAGGACGCCCGTCCCCACCGTCTCGCCGTCGACCTCGTACGACCACTCGAAGGCCAGCGCCGACAGGTCCGCGAAGTCGTGCCTGTTGGCGATCCGGACCACACCGTCGACGCCGTCGCCCTCCATGCGGACCGGCTCGACGACCTTCTTGTACTCCAGGAGCCCCGGGGAGGGTGTGCGGTCCGGGAAGACCAGCCCGTCGCAGACGAAGTTCCCGTCGTGCAGTTCCTCGCCGAAGTCACCGCCGTACGCGAAGCCGTACCGCTCGTCCTCGACGCCGTGGTCGATCCACTCCCAGACGAAGCCGCCCTGGATCCGCTCGTGCGCCTCGAACAGCCGCTGGTAGTCGGCGAGTCCGCCCGGTCCGTTGCCCATGGCATGCGCGTACTCGCACTGGATGAAGGGGAGTTGACGGCGCTTGGCAGGACCGCCGTCCTGGCCCCGCCCGATCCGGTCGACCTCCGCGTGGTCCGCGTACATCCGTGAGTACACGTCCGTGTCACGGCAGTTCCAGTCGCCCTCGTAGTGGATGAGCCGCGAGCCGTCCCGGCCGCGGATCCACTCGGCCATGGCGGTGAGGCCACGACCGGTGCCCGCCTCGTTGCCGAGGGACCACATGACGATCGAGGGGTGGTTCTTGTCGCGCTCGACCATCCGGGCCGCCCGGTCCAGGAGCGCCGGGGTCCAGCGGTCGTCGTCCACCGGGTTGTCGCGCCAGGCCTGTTCGGTGAACCCGTGGGTCTCCAGGTCGCACTCGTCGACGACCCACAGCCCGTACTCGTCGCACAGGTCGAGGAACGCCGGGTGGGGCGGGTAGTGCGAGGTGCGTACGGCGTTCACGTTGTGCCGCTTCATCAGCAGCACGTCCTCGCGCATGGTCTCCAGGTCCAGCGCGCGACCGTGCTCCGGATGCCACTCGTGCCGGTTCACGCCCCGGAAGAGGATCGCCCGGCCGTTGACCTTGATCAGGCCGTCCTCCAGCACGACCGTACGGAAACCGATCCGCAGCGGGACCCGCTCCCCGGGCGTGACCAGCGTGGCGTCGTACAGGTACGGCGTCTCCGCCGTCCACGGCCGCACCGGCACGGTGATGGCCTGGCCGGTCTCGACATCGATGTCCAGGCCCGGCACGAGGATCCGGCCGTCGACGTCGGAGTCCACGCGCAGGGTGCCGGTGCCCTCGCGATGGTCGTACGACGCGTGCACGAAGAAGTCGAGCGCGCTGCCCGCCGGCCGGTGCAGCAGGGTGACGTCCCGGAAGATGCCCGGCAGCCACCACTGGTCCTGGTCCTCCAGGTACGAGCCCGCCGACCACTGGTGGACCCGCACGGCGAGCACGTTCCCGGTGGGCTTCAGCAGATGCCCGACCGTGAACTCGTGCGGCAGCCGCGACCCCTTGAACTCCCCGATGTCCGTGCCGTTCAGCCACACCCGGGCGCAGGACTCGACCCCGTCGAACCGCAGGACCGCGCCCCCGGCGGCCCCCTTCGCGTCCGCGACGTCGGGCCAGTCGTCCGGCAGGTCGAAGTGGCGCAGATGGTCACCGGTCGGGTTCCGCGTCGGCACCCTCGGCGGGTCCACCGGAAAGGGGTAGAGATGGTTGGTGTAGATCGGCGCGCCGAAGGCCCCGTCGCCCTGGAGGACCCAGTGCCCGGGTACCGCCACCTCCGCCCAGTCCCCGCAGTCGTACCCCCGCCCGGCGAAGGAGTCGTCCTCGGCGTCGGCCGTCGCGGACAGGCGGAACCGCCAACTGCCGTTCAGCGAGAGGGAGGCGGCGTCGGAGGACGCGTACCACGCCCGGGGCGGCAGCGCGCCGCTCCCGGGCGAGACGTCCTCGACGTACGAGAACTCGGGGGACGGGGACGAGGTGGTGCGGACAGACATCGTTCTCCTAGGTCAGCCCTTGATGCCGGTCTGCGCGACTCCCTGCACCAGCCAGCGCTGGAGGAACAGGAACACGAGCACCAGGGGCAGGATGGACACTGCGGTGGCCATGAAGATCAGATGGAAGTTGACCGTCTGATTCGTCATGTACGAGGAGAGCGCGACCTGCACGGTCCACGCCTCCTGGTCCTGGCCGATGACCAGGGGCCACAGGAAGGCGTTCCAGCCGCTGATGAAGGTGATGGTCGCGATCGCGGCGAAGAAGTTCAGCGAGTTGGGCACGACGATGCGCCAGTACGCACCCCAGTACCCGAGCCCGTCCACGCGCGCCGCCTCCTCCAGTTCTTTGGGGAACCCCAGGAAGTACTGCCGGAACAGGAAGCAGGTGAAACCACTGAACAGCCCCGGAACGATGAGACCTTGCATACTCGACACCCAGCCGAGCGACGAGACGAGCACGAAGCTCGGTACGAAGGTGACGGCGGCCGGCACCATCAGGGTCACCAGGACCGCGTAGAAGATCTTGTTCGCGTGCCGGTACGGGATCCGGGCGAGGCCGTAGCCCGCGAGCGAGCAGACCAGCAGCGTGCCGAGGGTGTGCAGGATGCCGACGACCGCCGAGTTGCCGAGGGAGCGGCCGAACGGGACCGTGGGGTCGTCGAACAGTTCGGTGACATTGCCCCACTGGATGTCGGTGGGGAACCACTGCCAGTTCTCGCCGGTGATCTCGGCGTCCGTGGACAGGGCGTTGCGGACGATGAGGTAGAAGGGGACGAGGAAGAGCAGGGCGCAGACGGCGGTGGCGAAGTAGAGTCCCGCGGAGCCGAGTACGCCCCGTCGGCCGCCCTTGCGGTTCGGGATGACGGTCGTCACCTGGAGTCCTCCCCCTTTCCGAAGCCCAGGAACCTGCCCTGGAGCAGGGTCACCATGCAGATCAGCAGGGTCAGGATGACCGCGCCCGCGCTGCCGGCGCCGTAGTCCTGGTCCTCGCCCAGAGCCGTGTAGTACAGCTCGACGAGCGGCGGACGGCCCCAGGTCGTCTTGGCCAGCAGATTGAAGAATTCGTCGAACGCCTGGTACGCGGCCACGAGCAGCAGCAGGATCACGGCCGTCGAGGTGGCCCGCAGCTGGGGCAGCGTGATGTGGCGGAAGGTCTGCCAGCCGGGCCTGGCGCCGTCGATCGCGGCGGCCTCGTAGAGCACGGGCGGGATGTTCTGCAGGGCCGCCAGGAACAGGATCATGTAGAAACCGGCCTGGAGCCACAGGCGGACGGTCACGATGACCAGCCAGTACCAGGGCGGATTCGGGTTGGCCAGCCAGGCGATGTTCTCGACGCCGAACCAGCCGAGGACCGTGTTCATCATGCCGAAGCGGACCCCGCTGAAGAGGGACATCTTCCAGATCAGCGAGGCGGCGACGAAACTGCACGCCGTCGGCAGGAAGAAGACCGACCGGAAGAACGCCTTCATGAAGCGCAGCCGGTGCACCATCAGGGCCAGGCCCAGCGACAGGGCCCAGGTGACCGGCACGATGATCGCGGCGAAGACGGTGAAGGTGACGAGCGAACCGGTGAAGTCGCCGTTCGTCAGCATCAGCCGGTAGTTGTCGAGGCCGATGAACTTGTCGGGGGTGACCGTGTAGCGCGCCTCGAAGAAGCTGAGCCAGGCGCTCCACCCGATGGGGATGTAGACGAAGATCACCAGGCCGACGAGGAACGGGCCCGTGAAGATCCAGAAGCTGAGCGTGCTGCCCCGCACGCCCTTGCGCGACCGTCCGGCTCCCGGCCCGGGCCCCGGGCCTTCGGCGGAGGCGGGCCGGTCGGCGTCACGTGCCGGAGCGGTCGGCGTGGTCGGCGTGGTCGGGGTGTTCGGAGCCGCGGGGGTGGTCGACATGGCGCTGCCCGTCCGCCGGCCTATCCGAACAGCTTCTTGAGTTCGCGGTTGACCTTCACGTCCGCCGCGTCGAGGGCCTTCTCCGGGTCCATGCCCTTGCGGACCGAGTTGGCGACCACTTCCTCCAGCGCCGTGATCATCGCCTGGGTCCAGGAGATGTTGTCGAAGCGCCCGTAGTCGGTGAAGAGCTTGACGCCCTCGGCGGGCAGCCCCGACTTGAGCTTGGTGGCGGACGCGGCGAGCGACTTACGCGGCGGTATGTGGAAGCCGTAGCTGAGCGCCCAGTCCTCCTGGTACTTCTTCTGGTCGATCCAGAGCCACTTCACGTACTCCTTCGCCAGGTCCACGTTCTTGCCCTTGGCGTTCACGAACATCGACCAACCGCCGTTGTAGACAGCAGGTTCGGCGCCGGAGGCCGCCGACGGGAAGGGGAAGATACCGAGGTCGTCGCCGAGGGACTTCTGCATCACGGGCATGGCCCACATACCGCACCACTGGATCGCGGTGAGCCCCTGGACCAGGGCCGAGGG